>NZ_JAOCQE010000079.1 GCF_025290915.1 Streptomyces sp. 15-116A
TCGCCCTGCGCCGGCGCGAACGCCTCGACTACCGGCGGCGCACCGTCGGCTTCGTCTGGCAGCAGACCGGCCGCAACCTGGTGCCGTACCTCACCGCCCAGGAGAACGTGGCCCTGCCGATGAAGTACACGCGCGTGCCGCGCCGCGAACGCCTCACACGCGCCGCCGAACTCCTCGACGTCCTCGGCATCGCCCACTGCCGCCACCGCCGCCCCGCCGAGCTCTCCGGCGGCGAACAGCAGCGGGTGGCCGTCGCGGTCGCCGGCGCCAACAGCCCGCGGGTGCTGCTCGCCGACGAACCCACCGGTGAACTCGACACGACCAGCGGAGAGTTGGTGTTCGAGGCGCTGCGCCGGGCCAACGAGCAGCTCGGCGCGACCGTGCTGGTCGTCACGCACGATCCGTTCGTCTCCGGGCAGGTCCGCTGCACCGTCCGCATCCGCGACGGCCGTACCTCCACGGAGACCCTGCGCGGGCCCGGCGCCGACGCGGCCGAGGAGTTCACGGTGCTGGACCGCGCGGGCCGCCTCCAACTGCCCCGCGACTACGTGGAGCGCTACGGCCTGCGCGGAAGGGTTCGTCCAACGCCCGAACCGGACCACGTGGGCCTGTGGCCCGACACCTCCCAGGAGCGCGACGACTTGACGGACCGGCCCGCCGGACAGTGAGCAGGGCCACGTCCATTCGGCACCGCCGGACAGTGAGCAGCGCCACGTCCGTTCGGCACCGGTACTGGTGTGCGGCATGATCCTGTTGGGCAGTCACATGGCTGACCCCGGGAGCAAGTCGCCGACCGGGGCGCGAGTTCGCTGGTGTGGGGAGTGGGACGTGCGGGTGTGCGTGATCGGGGCGGGTCTGTCGGGGCTGGCGGCCGCACGGGCCCTGAAGGAGTCCGGTGTCGAGTTCGTCTGCCTCGAGAAGTCCCCCGGCGTAGGGGGCATCTGGCGTCAGCCGCAGGCGGGGGAGCGAGGCCCGGGCTATCTCGCCCTGCACCTGAACTCGGCCAAGCAGCTGACCGGCTACAGCGACTACCCGATGCCCTCGTCGTACCCGCTGTATCCCCGCCACGACGATGTCGCCGCGTATCTGCGGTCGTTCGCCGAGTGGGCGGGCCTGCTGGACCACGTGGAGCTGCGCACCGAGGTGGTCTCCGCGGACCAGGACGCCGACGGCGCGTGGACGGTGGTGAGCCGCGACGCGGACGGCGCCCTGGCCTCACGGCGTTTCGAGCACGTGATCGTCGCCTCGGGATATCACTCGGAACCGGCGCTGCCCGATCCGCTCCCCGCGGGCGCGGAGGAGTTCACCGGCAGGATCCTGCACTCCCTCGACTACCTCGACGGCAGCGACTTCGCCGGACAGCGCGTGGTCGTGGTCGGGCTCGGCGCCTCCGCGGTGGACATAGCCGCCGACCTCTCCCGCCACGCCGAGCGGACGGTGCTGTCCGTGCGGCGCGGCATGCATGTCCTGCCCAAGCAGCTGTTCGGCATGTCGCTGGACGAGATCGCCGAATCCCCCTGGTGGATCGAGATGTCGCTGGAGCAGAAGCGCCGCTTCGTGGAGCAGGCACTGCTCGTCGCCCGGGGCCGGCTGTCGGACTACGGGCTGCCCGAACCGGACCACCCGCTGTTCTCCTCCGCCGTGACCATCTCGGACGAGATCCTCAGCCGCATCCGCCACGGCCGGGTCACGCCGAAGCCGGCCATCGCCTCCTTCGAGGGCGGCCGGGTCGTCTTCACCGACGGGACCTCGACGGAGGCCGACGCGGTGGTGTACTGCACCGGTTTCCGCATGGCGCACCCGTTCCTGCCCGCCGGCTGCCCGGCAGCGCCCGGCGGCCCGGTCGAACTGTACCGACGCGTCGTGTCGCCGGACCGGCCCGGCCTCTACTTCGTCGGTCTGGTCCGCCCCGTGGGCACGGTCACCCGGCTGGTCGAGGCCCAGGCCGAGTGGGTGACCCGGATCGTCCGGAAGGAGGTCGTCCTGCCCTCGCCGGAGGCGATGCGCGAGGAGATCACCGCGTATCTCGCCGGCATCGCCGAGCGGTACGGCCTCAGCCGGGGCTCCTCGATCCAGGTCGATGTCGCCCCGTATCTGGGGGAGTTGCGCGGGGTGCTCAGTGTGTAGCCCGGGGCCCGCTCCCGCCGCCCGGCGCCGCCGCGTGCTCCGTGACATCGTGGTGCCATGACCATCGATGTCCGCCCGGCCACGGTTTTCGAGGACGTGCGTGCCGTGCTCGGGCCGAAGTCACCGGGGGCCAACGTCTGCTGGTGCCTGAGCTATCGCATCCCGTCCAAGCTCAACAACGAGCTGCGCGGGCCCGCCCGCGGAGAGTACGTACAGCAGCTGTGCGGTGCGGAGCCGCCGCCGGGCGTCCTCGCCTACGACGGGGACGAACCGGTCGGCTGGGCCGCCGTGGCGCCGCGCGCGGACACGTCCTTCGCGCGCAACCGCAAGATCCCCCATGTCGACGATCTGCCCGTGTGGTCCCTGTGGTGCATCCGCGTCCGTCCCGGCCACCGCAAGCAGGGCATCTCGCACGCACTGATCGAGGGCGCGGTCGAGTTCGCCCGCGGTCACGGCGCCCCGGCGATCGAGGCGTACCCCCTCGACAACGGGGACGCGAAGGTCGACCTGACCATGGCGTACGCAGGGCTCCGCAAGAACTTCGAACGCGCGGGCTTCTCCTACGCCGCCGACACCACCTCGGTGCTCGCCGGTCATCCCCGGATCCTGATGCGACTCGACCTGCGCTGACGTCCGGCCCGGCCCGCACCGGCGGCGTACTGTCGGCGTATGCCGCCGCTCTCACCCCGCCTCGCCCGGGCCGTGGACGCCCTTCCGCTGCAGCCGCACCTGCGGGTCCTGGAGATCGGGTGCGGCCCGGGCGCCGCCGCCCGGGCCGTGGCCGCGCGCCTGGAGGACGGTCACATCCTCGCCATCGACCGCTCAGCGGCGGCCGTCGCGCAGGCACGCACCGCCTGCGCCGAGGAGATCGCCTCCGGCCGGCTCACTGTACGGCAGTGCGCGGCCGAGGACTTCGTCCCGGAGCCCGGCGAAGGACCGTTCGACCTGGTCTTCGCGTTCCGCGTCGGCGCGCTCGACGGCCGGCACCCGGAGGCGGGCCGTCGGGCCCTGGCCCGGATCGCGGCCGCACTCGCCCCGCAAGGCCGGCTTCTCATCGACGGGGGAGACCCTCTGCGTGAGGTGCCCGTGCCGAGGTGAGCCATGCCCAGGTGAGCGCGCAGGAGAGCGTTCACGCCGCGCTGCCGCGCCGGCCCGCCGTGGCCTGCCACTTTCGGCCCATGGCCCGCAGCAGCGCCGGATACACGCCCACATACCGGAACGGCTTGATGCCGAGCATGTACACGGAACCGAACAGTCCGTTCGGCTTCACCAGGACGGCCATCTGGCCGCGGTAGGCGCCGGTCGTGCCGTCCTGGACCCAGCCGATGTGCATGACCGCGTGCACCGTGCGGTTGGCGATCTCGGCCGCCCACTCGTCGTGCAGCTGGTACACCGAGGTGAACGGGGCGGAGCGCACGTCGGGCCCGCGCGGAGCGTCCCGGAGGTCCGCCGGAAGGCGGTCGCGCAGGCTCGGCCCCCGGCCGCCGCCGTCCTTGTCCCAGCCGAACAGCCGCCCCAGTCGCCAGCGCAACGCGAACAGCGCGCGGTACACCGGCGACGGTGCCTTCTCGTCCCCGCCCGCGATCTGCTCGACCAGGTACGGCAGATCGTCGGGACCCCCGGGTGTCGGCAGCGCCCACACGTCCTCGAGCCGGAAGTCACCGGCGATCTCGTGGATCCGCCAGGGGCGGGAGGTGTGCGCGGTACTGGCGAGTCTCATCGGCGACCCCTGTCTATACGATGCCGTACAGATGAACCGTAGCCTCATCTATACGCTGCCGTATAGATGAGCCGGCAGCCGTGAGGGGAGACACACCATGGCCGTTGCCCGCACGCCCCGCGGCAGGTGGATCGAGGCGGGACTGCGGGCGCTGACCGCCGGCGGCCCCGAGGCCGTCCGCATCGAGTCGCTGGCCCAGTCCCTCGGCGTCAGCAAGGGCGGCTTCTACGGATACTTCCGCAACCGGGACGCCCTGCTCACCGAGATGCTGGACGCCTGGGAGCGCGAGGTCACCGACACGGTGATCGAGCAGGTCGAGAGCGGCGGCGGCGACGCCCGGGCCAAGCTGAAGCGGCTGTTCACCATCGCCTCCGCCACCGACGAACCCGTGACGGGCATCCCGGCCGAACTCGCCATCCGTGACTGGTCCCGGCGCGAGGCGTCCGTCGCCGAACGCCTCCGCCGCGTCGACAACCGGCGCATGGACTACCTGCGCGCGCTCTTCGCGTCCTTCTGCACCGACCCGGACGACATCGAGGTCCGCTGCCTGCTCGCCTTCTCGGTCCGCGTCGGCGAGCACTACATCGCCGCCGACCACGGCCGCCGCAGCCGCGCCGAGGTCATGGAGCTGACCAGCCGCTGGCTCCTGCGCTGACCCTCCGGACCGCGCTACGGCGCTCCCCGCCCGCTGGGGAGTTGTGCGAGCGTGGCGGCGATGCCGGTGCGCCGGGCGAGATCCGTCAGCGCGCGGCGACCGGCGACCGGCTCCCGCGACGACCTGCTCAGCCCGTCCACGCGAACGCCGTGACGACGCCGTCGAGCACGATCAGCCGACCGGCCAGTGCGCGCCCCTGCTCCGGGGCGGAGGCGGCTGCGTCGGCTGGACCTGGCCGTTGCGGATCACGCCGCGCCAGGCGCCGCCCTCCTGACCGAGCCCCTCGATGAACTCCTTGAAGTGACCCAGCTCCGTCCGGATCACACGGGGCAGCGCCTCGGTGCGGTGCAGCAGACGGGCCCTGGTGCCGCGGGGCTCGAAGACGACGCGTACGACGACCTCCGTACGGTCCGCCGCCAGCGCCCGGAAGGCGACCTCACCGCGATGACCGGATCGCCGGTCCAAGGTGCGCCAGGACACCAGCTCGTCGGGCCGCTGCTCCACGATCTCCGCCGTGAACTCGTGCCGCAGCGGGCCGGCCCCGATCACCCAGTGCGTCAGATTGGGCCGCAGCTGCTCGACCCTCTTCACCGCGGTCATGAACCGGGGAAAGCTCTTGAACTGCGTCCACTGGTTGTAGGCGGTGTGCACCGGAACGGCGACCTCGACCGACTCCTCGACGCAACGCGTGGCTGTCTGCATGGCCCCACCTGTCGTCCGGCACTGCTGACCTCAGTGTCACCGCCCGTCCGCGCCACCGCCACCAGGAACTGCCCGCAGCGGGCGCGTAGCCCGTACGGACCGGCAGGAAGAGCACCCGACCGCATCGATCTGCTGGTCCCGGACATCGCGGCCGCCCGCGACTTCTACACCGGCTATCTCGGCCTCAGCGTCGAGGGGTTCGACCTGGGCTGGGTCGCACAGTACCGCTCGCCCGACGGACGCGCCGAGATCCAGCTCCTGACCCGGGACGCCACCGCACCCCTGACCCGTCGTGTCGGTCAAGGTGGGCCGGGCCGTCGACGAGGCGTACGCCGAGGCGCGACGACGCGGATACGAGATCGTGCACCCGCTCACCGAGGAACCGGGGGCCTGCGCCGCTTCTTCGTCCGCGCACCCGACGGCAACATCCTCAGCATCGTCAGCCACGAGGACACGTGACCCGCGAACGGCCCTGCTACGCCGGTCCGCCGAGGAAACGCTCGCGGTCGACGACCACCCGGTCGATCTCGCCCGCCGCCACGAGTTCCCCCGAGCCGTCGACGGCCCGGACCACGAAGGTGAGCCGCCGCCCGGTCACCGTCGGCGGCTCGGCGGTCACCTCCACCGCTGCGCCCACGCCCGTGGCACGCAGATGCCGGACACGGACCTCGGTACCCACACTCGTCCCGCCCGGCTCGACGAGGGGTGCGGCGGCCCGCACGGTGGCCGCCTCCATCCAGGCGATCAGCCGAGGCGTGGCGAGCACGGGCACATCCCCGCTGCCCAGGGCCACCGCGGTGTCGTCGTCGGTCACTTCATGGCGCATCGCCTCACCGTAGCGGCCGGCGACCGCCCTCACCCGCACAGGGTGGTCGTGTGGCGGCCCTCTGACACCGGCACAAGACTGAGGGGAGCCGAGCGACCGGTCGAGAGGGAACCCCATGCCGAAGCCGTCCCACGACGAGTCGAAGGACCCGCTCACCGTGACCCCGCCCAAACGCTGGGCGGCGGGCGTCCCGGCGGTGGCGCACGCGCTGGAGTACTCCCTGGAGCAGACCTCTCCCGTACGCGCCGGAACGACCCTGCTGACGATGAACCAGGTCGGCGGCATCGACTGCCCCGGCTGCGCCTGGCCCGACCCCGCCCCGGGCCACCGGCACCGCAACGAGTACTGCGAGAACGGCGCCAAGCACATCAACGACGAGGCGACGTCCCGCCGCATCACCGCCGGCTTCTTCCGCGACCACCCCGTCTCCGACCTGGCCCGGCGCTCCGACATGTGGCTGAACCACCAGGGCCGGCTCACCGAACCGGTCGTCAAATGGCCGGGCTCGGACACTTACGAGCCCATCAGCTGGAACGACGCCGTCGGCCTGCTCGCCGGGGAACTCACCTCGCTCGACTCACCCGACGAGGCGGTCTTCTACACCTCCGGCCGGGCGAGCAACGAGGCGGCGTTCGTGCTGCAGCTGTTCGCGCGCGCCTTCGGCACCAACAACCTGCCCGACTGCTCCAACATGTGCCACGAGTCCAGCGGCTTCGCCCTGCACGAGACCCTCGGCACCGGCAAGGGCACGGTCAGCCTGGAGGACCTGCACCACGCGGACCTGATCTTCCTGGTCGGCCAGAACCCCGCCACCAACCACCCCCGTCAGCTCTCCGCGCTGGAACAGGCCAAACGCAACGGCGCCCGCGTCATCGCGGTCAACCCGCTGCCCGAGGCCGGACTGCTGCGCTTCAAGAACCCGCAGCAGATCAACGGCGTCGTCGGCCACGGCGTCCAGATCGCCGACCGGTTCCTGCACATCCGCTGCGGCGGGGACCTCGCCCTGTTCCAGGGACTGAACCGCCTTCTGCTCGAAGCCGAGGACGAGCGTCCCGGCGGCGTCCTGGACCACGACTTCATCCGCACCCACACCAGCGGCTTCGAGGACTTCTCCCGGCACGCCCGCACGATCGACTTCGGCGACGTCCTCACCGCGACCGGACTGACCCGCGAGGAGATCGAGAAGGTCCGCGACGACGTCCTGCGCAGCGAACGCGTCATCGTCTGCTGGGCCATGGGCGTCACCCAGCACAAGCACGGCGTGGCCACCATCCGCGAGATCGTCAACTTCCTGATGCTGCGCGGCAATCTCGGCCGTGCCGGAGCCGGAGCCTGCCCCGTCCGGGGACACAGCAACGTCCAGGGCGACCGCACCATGGGCATCTGGGAACGGATGCCGGACTCGTTCCTCGACGCCCTGCGAGAGGAGTTCGGCTTCGACCCGGCCCGCGCCCACGGACTGGACTCGGTGAACGCCATCAAGGCCATGCGCGAGGGCCGCGTCAAGGTCTTCCTCGCCCTCGCCGGCAACTTCGTGCGGGCCGCCCCCGACAGCGCGGTCACCGAGGAGGCCCTGCGGAGCTGCCGCCTGACCGCCCACATCTCCACCAAGCTCAACCGATCCCACACCGTGTGCGGCCGGACCGCGCTCATCCTGCCCACGCTGGGCCGCACCGAGCGCGACTTCCAGGCCGGCGGCGAGCAGTTCGTCACCGTGGAGAACTCGATGAGCGAGGTGCACGTCTCCCGCGGGCGACTCAAGCCCGCATCCAAGCTGCTGCTCAGCGAGGTCGCCATCCTGTGCCGGCTCGCCCACCGCACGCTGGGCACCGAGCCGAAGATCCCGTGGGACGCGTTCGAGGCCGACTACGGCGCGATCCGCGACCGCATCTCACGCATCGTGCCGGGACTGCACGACTTCAACCGGCGCGTGGCCCGCCCCGGCGGCATCAGGCTGCCCAACCCGGTCAACGAGGGCGTGTACCCCACACCGGCCGGCAAAGCCCTCTTCACCTGCAACGACTTCGACATGCCGCGCGTGCCCGAGGGGCATCTGCTGCTGCAGACGCTGCGCTCCCACGACCAGTGGAACACCATTCCGTACACACCGAACGACCGCTACCGAGGCATCCACGGCAGCCGCCGCGTCGTCCTCGTCAACCGGGCCGACGTGACGGACCTCGGCCTGACCGAGGGCCAGCATGTCGACCTGGTCAGCGTGTGGACGGACGGCAGCGAGCGGCGCGCCGCGGACTTCCGGGTCGTCACCTACCCGACCACCCGCGGCTGCGCCGCCGCCTACTACCCGGAGACCAACGTCCTGGTACCGCTGGACAGCGTCGCCGACACCAGCAACCAGCCCACGTCGAAGAGCATCGTCGTACGACTGGAGCCGGTGCGTCCGGAGCCGGTGCGTCACCCGCCTTCGCCGTAGCGAGTCGGCGGGAAGGGGCCCTCCTGCGTCCACCGCGTGCGCATCATCCCCAGGCCGACCTGCCGGTCGATCTCGGCCGTCGCCTCGCGGTGGACCGCGTCACGGTCCCGGGCGGACTCGGGGCCCGGCGGCCGGGTCAGTCCGGCCTCCACACGATCCTCCTCGGTGCGCCGTGCCAGTTCCTCGTCGTCGGGCCGCAGGGGCAGCCCCCGCCCGTGACCGAAGCCGGGGTTGCCCTCGACCTGCCGGTTCGACTTGTGGTGTCCCATCGTTCCTCCTCAGGAGGAGATCGGTGATCTGCGGCGCCGCGGTCAGGATGCCTCGGCCTTCGAAGCGGCGGGCGCGTCGCGGCGCACCGTGCAGTGCAGGGTGTCGTGGACGACATCGGCCACGATGGTGTCACCCGGCTCGGCCTCACCGCCGAGCAGCAGGGATGCGATGCGGTTGTCGAGTTCGCTCTGAATCGTGCGGCGCAGCGGCCGGGCACCGAACTCGGGCTGGTGGCCGTGCGCGATCAGCAGCTTCTTCGCGGCGTCGGTGACCTCCAGCGTCATCCCCTGGGCGCGGACCCGGTGCTTGCTCCGGTCCAGCAGATGGTCGACGATCTCGGTGAGATCGTCCTTGGTGAGCGCGTGGAAGATGATGATGTCGTCGATGCGGTTGAGGAACTCCGGCAGGAAGCGGGACCGCAGGTCCTCCATCAACTCGTCCTTGATCTCGGACACATCGCCCTGGTGCTCCAGGATGCGGTGGGCGCCGATGTTGGACGTCATGACCACGATGCAGTGACGGAAGTCCACCGTGCGCCCCTGGGCGTCGGTGAGCCGCCCGTCGTCGAGGATCTGCAGCAGCGTGTTGAACACATCGCGGTGCGCCTTCTCGACCTCGTCGAAGAGGAGCACGCTGTAGGGCTTGCGGCGGACCCGCTCGGTGAGCTGGCCGGCCTCCTCATAGCCGACGTATCCGGGAGGCGCGCCGACCAGCCGGGCGACGGTGTGCTTCTCCTGGAACTCGCTCATGTCGAAGCGGATCATGCTGCTCTCGTCACCGAACAGCAACTCGGCGAGTGTCTTGGCCAGTTCGGTCTTGCCGACCCCAGTGGGACCGAGGAACAGGAAGGATCCGACGGGCCGGTTCGGGTCGCCCATGCCGGCGCGGTTGCGCCGCACGGCCTGCGAGACCGCGGTGACGGCCTCGTCCTGCCCGACGATCCGCTCGTGCATCTCCTCCTCGAGCTTCAGCAGCTTCTCCTTCTCGCCCGCGGTGAGCTGAGCCACCGGGATGCCGGTACGACGCGACACCACGTCGGCGATGTCCTCGGCCGTCACCGACACCACGCCCTCACGGCGCTCCTCCACCCCCGCGAGCTCCGCCCGGACCTCGGCGATCTGCCGCTTCAGCTCGGAGGCCCGCTCGAAGTCCTCGGCCGCCACCGCCTGATCCTTCTCCCGTTGCAGCCTGGCGAGGCGCTCCTCGCGTTCGGCCAGCTCCGACGAACGCCCGGCGCTGCGCAGCCGCACCCGCGCCCCCGCCTGGTCCATCAGATCGATGGCCTTGTCGGGCAGGAACCGGTCGCTGATGTACCGGTCGGACAGCTCCGCCGCGGCGGCCAGGGCGGCGTCGTCGAAGCGGACCTGGTGGTGCGCCTCGTAGGCGTCGCGCAGACCCTCCAGGATCTGCACGGTCTCCTCCACCGTCGGCTCGGGCACCATCACCGGCTGGAAGCGGCGCTCCAGGGCGGCGTCCTTCTCGACGTGCTTGCGGTACTCGTCGATCGTCGTCGCGCCCACCACGTGCAGCTCGCCGCGTGCCAGGGCCGGTTTGAGGATGTTCGCCGCGTCCATCGATCCCTCGCCCGTGGCGCCCGCGCCGACGACCGTGTGCAGTTCGTCGATGAACAGGATGATGTCCCCGCCCGCCGCCCCGACGTCCTCGATGACCTTCTTCAGCCGCTCCTCGAACTGCCCTCGGTACTGCGCACCCGCCACCATCCCGGACAGATCCAGCACGACGACTCGCTTGCCCTTCAGCGTCTGTGGCACCTCGTCCGCCACGATCCGCTGGGCCAGTCCTTCCACGATCGCCGTCTTGCCCACGCCCGGCTCACCGATCAGCACCGGATTGTTCTTCGACCGCCGGGAGAGGATCTCGACCGTCTGCTCGATCTCCTCCGCCCGGCCGACCACCGGATCGAGCCGCCCGGCCCTCGCCTCCTCCGTGAGGTCCCGCCCGAACTCGTCCAAGGTCGTGGACGGCTTTCCCGGCTCCGCGGGACCGCCGTCGGGACGGGGCGCCTGCTCGGTGAGTCCGCGCAGCTTGCGCACGTCCGTACCGTCATCGCTCAGCAGCCGCGACGCACCGTTGCCGACGTCGTCGAGGAGGGCACCGAGGATGTGCTCGGGACCGATGTACGAGGCGCCGGCGGCCTGGGAGTGGGCGTAGGCGGTGGCGAGCGTGCGCTTGGCAGCCGGCGTGAGCCCTGGTTCGCCCGACGCTTCCCCGGTCGCACGCGGCAGCACTTCCGCGATCTTGGAGGCGAGTTCGTCCGGGTCGATCCCGACCCGGGACAGCAGCCCCCGCGAGGGGTCCACCCGGGAGGCGGCCCACAGCAGGTGCTCGGTGTCGAGGTCCGACGTACCGTCCTCCAGCGCCCGCCGCGCGGCGAGGTTGAGCAGCTCCTGGGACGACTCGCTCAGCAGCCGCCCGATCGGCACGCGCTGCACCGCCGGCGGCGACGTGGCGGGAGACATCCCGAAGAACCGGTTCAACAGATCATTGAAAGGGTCGGAGGACCCGAAAGCCGAGCCGAACGGCGACGACATGAGAGCTCCCTGTGGGTCTTGAGAGGGATCGCTGCACGGGTCCCTTCCGATTGTCGACCCGTGGGCGGTGCACGGCGAGTGGGGCCGGATACGGGGACGGCACGGACTGCTCGGCGGCCGGCTCACCGGATCAGGCGTGTGGGACGGCATCGCCTCGATCCTCATCGGGCTGCTGCTGGTCTACGTCGCCGGGGTGCTGGGCCGCGCCAACACCGGACTCCTCATCGGACGCGCCCTGCCGCCCGCGCAGCGGGACGCCGTGCGCCGCGAACTGCGGTCCGTGGCGCACATCGAGGACGTCCTCGAACTGACCACCCTGGTCCAGGGCCCGCGCGAGATCCTCGTCGCGGCGAAGATCGATTTCCGCGACCTCTCGACGGCCGACGAGATCGAATGGGCCTGCGAGGAGGCGGAGACCCGGCTCCGGGCACTGCTGCCCGCGGTCAGACGGGTCTACCTGGACCCGACGCCGCCTTCGCGCACTCAGGAATCTCAGGACTCCCAGTAATCCCAGGACGCTCAGGACTGAGGCCGCTTGCCGTGGTTCGCCGCGTGCTTGCGGCGGGACTTCTTCTTGCGCCGTCGCTTCGAGGACACACCGACCTCCTGATGACGTGAACGAGAACTGCCGCTCGCGGCGACATCCGACCCGCCCAGGCAATCACCGTTTCCGCACGGCCGCGACTCAGGCTCAGGACGGCGGCGGATAGGTGAGATGCCCGTCGAGCACGCGCGCGTGCTCATGGAGAACCGCCGGCTTCGTCACCGTGGGGGACATGATGTGGGCGACCTCGGCGCCCGCGACGATCAACGCGTCGGTGATCAGCCGACGATGACAGCGCCAGGGCACCGCCTCACTGCACATGATCGCCGGCCGTTCGCACTCGGCCAGCTCCAGCAGTTCTCCGAGTCCCTCCCGAAAATCACCGCTCGCCATGTAGTCGGCGTAGTCCCGGAATGCCTTGACCCGCCACGCCCCGTTCACACTGGGCACACCCTTGGGCGTGTGCCGGCGACCACCCAGCGCAGGAATCCATCGGTACCGGACATCGGGCGGCAGAGCCTCGACGAGAGCCTGCTGATTCCACTGCGGAAATTTCCTCGACGACGGATAGGACCGCACATCGACCAGCCACGTGACGTCATTACGCCGCAGCATCTCCACCACTTCCCCGACCTCACGCGTCGAGTGCCCCACGGTGCAGATCCGGTTCACCCTTCCTGAGTCTAGGCGGGAGCCGAGCCGGCGGCGGGCCCCGTTGTCAGTGCCGCGTGGGAGACTGCGCGCCATGATCGAATCGAACCGGCAGGCCGACCTGCTCCGCTATCTGCAGGACGCGCGTGAGGCGCTGCTGTGGAAGCTCGAAGGGCTCTCGGAGTACGACGTGCGCCGCCCGCTGACGCCCACCGGCACCAATCTGCTGGGGCTGGTCAAACACCTCGCACGCGTCGAGCTGGGCTACTTCGGCGACACCTTCGGCCGCCCCTTCTACGGCGAGGAACAGCCGCCGCCCGCGTGGTACGTGGACGCCGCCGAGGAGAACTCCGACATGTGGGCCACCCCCGACGAGACCCGCGAGGAGATCGTGGGCCTGTACCGGCAGGCGTGGCGGCACACCGACGCGACCGTCGAGGCGCTCGGCCTGGACGCGATCGGCCACGTCCCGTGGTGGCCGGAGGAGCGACGCGAGACGACCCTGCACCACGTCCTCGTCCGCGTCCTGTCCGACACCCAACGCCACGCGGGCCAGGCCGACATCGTGCGCGAACTCATCGACGGCTCGGTGGGCATGCTCCAGGGCAACACGAGCATGCCCCCGGGCGACCGCGACTGGTGGAAGAACCACCACGACCGAGTGGAACAGGCGGCCCGGGAGGCGGACGGCACCGGCTGAACGCGCAGTCGATCAGCACAAACCCCAACTGCCCCCGCCGCAAGGCAAGTCGAGGCATGTGCCGGATAGTCTCACCGGGGCGACCCCCGCCCACGTGAGGAGGCTTTGGCCGGTGACACTCCAGGTGCGCGGCATCGTTCTGCCCGAGCGGGAGGAGCGGACCTTCTGGACCGACGGCGACCGACTGCGTACCGAACCGGTGCCCGGCGCCCAGCTCGTCGTGGACGGCGGCTGGCTCCTGCCCGGCCTGGTCGACGTGCACACCCACCCGGGCACCGAGGCCCTCGACACCCCCTTCACGGACGAGACACTGCGCCGCCACCTCACCGAGCACCGCGACGCCGGAGTCCTGGCCGTGCGCACCCCCGGGTCCGCGGCACGTATTCCGGCCTGGGTGGACGAGGACCCGGAGCT
The DNA here is from genome assembly GCF_025290915.1 of Streptomyces sp. 15-116A. Taxonomy (GTDB): domain Bacteria; phylum Actinomycetota; class Actinomycetes; order Streptomycetales; family Streptomycetaceae; genus Streptomyces. The sequence goes on from NZ_JAOCQE010000079.1 coordinate 13,596, forward strand.
GCCCCGGGTGCGGTCGGCGGGGCGCTGGCTGGCCACTCCGGGCCGGTTCTTCCCCGGCTTCGGGCGTGACGTGAGCGAGGCGGATCTCGTGCGCGCCGCCGTCGAGGAGGCCGAGGCGTCCTCCGGGTGGTGCAAGGTGATCGCCGACTGGAGACACGACGAGCCGCCCCTGCCCGCGGACGTTCTCGCCGCCGTGGTGGAGGCCGTGCACGCGGTCGGCGGGCGGGTGGCCGCCCACTGCCAGACCGCCGACGGCAGCCGTAACGCCGTCCTCGCCGGCGTCGACAGCCTGGAACACGGCATGCATCTCGACCCCGGGCTGATCGACCGGATGGCCGCTCAGGGCACCGCCTTCGTCCCGACCCTCAGTGCCTTCGCCGCCGGTGTCGACCGCAGACGTGCCGAGGAACCGAGCGCCCGCCGGGACTGGTGGCTGTCCGGCTGGGAGAGCCTGCTCCCCACTGTCACGGCCGCCTACGAAGCCGGAGTTACCGTGCTCGCGGGCACGGACAGCTTTCCCTGCGGGACCGTCACCTCCGAGATTCACTGGCTGATCCGAGCCGGTCTGCCGGCCCGGGCGGCACTCGGTGCGGCGTCCTGGGGGGCACGCTCCTGGCTCGGTCTGCCGGGGCTGGTGGACGGAGGCCCGGCCGACCTCGTCGTCTACGACGCCGATCCCATCGCCGACCCGTCGGTGCTCGCGCATCCGCGTCGCATCGTCCTGCGTGGCCGGGTCGTCGTCTGACCAGTGGCGCCCGAGCGTGTGGGCGAGCCGCACGATGTCCGTGCGTGGGAGGGTTCGGCCGTAAAACGTCCTGTGCGTGAGAGTTGGGTGAGGGGATGGTCACAGATCTCGCGCAGGCGTCGGTTGGATCTTCAACCAGCCTTCTCAGCTCGGCATTTGCTCGGTGGTTGGCTCAACTATGCGCGGACCTTGTGGAGATGGCACCCGGTGCCGCCCCGCCCGGCGTGCACAGGGGATTGATCTGACCGTGACAAGTAGTCACTCTTCTCGTCATCCTCCGAACGCCACGCCGCGCCGGAGGTGAATCCCCCCACCTGACGAGGAGACCCCTCTTCATGACGCATCAGACGCACACCGGTGCACGCAAGCTCACCGCCACCGCGATCGCGGTGACCGCCGCGACCACGGCAGCGCTCCTCACCGCGCCGTCCGCCCACGCCGAGCCTCCCCAGGGCACCGTCCACGGGCTCGACGCGAAGGGCGCCGTCGACGGCAGCTTCATCGTCCTCCTCGACGAGAAGGCCTCCGCCGACGACAAGAAGGACCTGGCCCGCGAGTACGGCGGCAAGCTCAGCCGCGCCTACGGCTCGGCCGTCAACGGCTTCGCGGCCACCGGCCTGACCGACGCCGAGGCCAAGCGTCTCGCCGGCGACCCCGCCGTCGGCTCCGTCGTGGCCAACCGCACGCTGCACACCACCGCCACCCAGGACAACCCGCCCTCCTGGGGCCTGGACCGGGTCGACCAGGCCGACACCGCGGGCGACAGCAAGTACAGCTACCCCGACCAGGCCGGCGAGGGCGTCACCGCCTACGTCATCGACACCGGTGTGCGCGTCACGCACAAGGACTTCGAGGGCCGCGCCAAGCACGGCTTCGACGCCATCGACAACGACGACACCGCCGACGACGGCAACGGCCACGGCACGCACGTCGCCGCCACCATCGCCGGCGCCGCGCACGGCGTCGCCAAGAAGGCGAACATCGTCGCCGTCAGAGTCCTCGACGACAACGGCTCCGGCACCACCGAGCAGGTCATCGCCGGCATCGACTGGGTCACCAAGAACCACAAGGGTCCCTCCGTCGCCAACATGAGCCTCGGCGGCGCCGCCGACCCCGCACTCGACGCGGCGGTCAGCAAGGCCATCGCCTCCGGGGTCACCTTCGCCGTCGCCGCCGGCAACGAGTCCGCCGACGCCGGCGGAGGCTCGCCCGCCCGCGTCCCGGAGGCCCTCACCGTCGCCTCCAGCACCAAGGACGACGCCCAGTCCGACTTCTCCAACTTCGGCTCCGCCGTGGACATCTACGCGCCCGGCTCCGACATCACCTCGGCCTGGAACGACAGCGACGACGGCACCAAGACGATATCCGGCACCTCCATGGCCTCCCCCCACGTCGCGGGAGCCGCCGCCGTGTATCTGGCCGGCCACCCCGACGCCACCCCTGACGCCGTGGCCAAGGCCCTGACCGACGGCGCCACCGCCGACAAGATCAGCAACCCGGGCACCGGCACGCCCAACAAGCTGCTGAAGGTCACCGAATAGACCGGGCGGCACAGCCGTGAGGGGCCACGGAGGACACCAGTCTCCGTGGCCCCTCAACACGCGGAGTGGCCCGGCTCACATGGCGTATCGGACCTGCCCCCGACACGATGGTCTTCGTCACCGGCAGGCTGAAGGGATCACCAATGTTCCGCAAGGTGCTCGTCGCCAACCGCGGTGAGATTGCGATTCGCGCGTTCCGCGCGGGCTACGAGCTGGGCGCCCGTACCGTCGCCGTCTTCCCGTACGAGGACCGCAACTCGCTGCACCGGCTCAAGGCCGACGAGGCCTACGAGATCGGGGAGCCGGGGCACCCCGTGCGCGCCTATCTCTCCGTGGACGAGATCGTCCGCGCGGCGCGTCGCGCCGGAGCCGACGCCGTCTACCCCGGCTACGGCTTCCTGTCCGAGAACCCCGAGCTGGCCCGCGCCTGCGAAGAAGCGGGCATCACCTTCGTCGGACCGAGCGCCCGCATCCTCGAACTGACGGGCAACAAGGCCCGCGCCGTGGCCGCCGCCCGCGAGGCCGGCGTCCCGGTGCTCGGCTCCTCGCAGCCCTCCACGGACGTCGACGAACTCGTCCGCGCCGCCGAGGGCATCGGCTTCCCCGTGTTCGTCAAGGCGGTCGCGGGCGGCGGCGGGCGCGGCATGCGCCGCGTCGAGGACCCCGCCCAGCTGCGGGAGTCCATCGAGGCGGCGTCCCGGGAGGCGGCCTCCGCCTTCGGCGATCCCACGGTCTTCCTGGAGAAGGCCGTCGTCGAACCCCGCCACATCGAGGTGCAGATCCTCGCCGACGGCGAGGGCAACGTCATCCACCTCTTCGAGCGGGACTGCTCGGTGCAGCGCCGCCACCAGAAGGTCATCGAGCTCGCTCCCGCACCCAACCTCGACCCGGCGCTGCGCGAGCGGATCTGCGCCGACGCCGTACGGTTCGCCCGCCAGATCGGCTACCGCAACGCCGGCACCGTGGAATTCCTCCTCGACCGCGACGGCAACCACGTCTTCATCGAGATGAACCCCCGCATCCAGGTCGAGCACACGGTGACCGAGGAGGTCACCGACGTCGACCTCGTGCAGGCCCAGCTGCGCATCGCCGCCGGTGAGACGCTCGCCGATCTCGGGCTCGCCCAGGAGACGATCACCCTGCGCGGCGCCGCCCTGCAGTGCCGTATCACCACCGAGGACCCGGCCAACGGCTTCCGCCCGGACACCGGCCGGATCAGCGCCTACCGCTCGCCCGGCGGCTCCGGCATCCGCCTGGACGGCGGCACCACCCACGCCGGTACGGAGATCAGCGCCCACTTCGACTCCATGCTGGTCAAGCTCAGCTGCCGGGGCCGGGACTTCACCACGGCCGTCAACCGCGCCCGGCGTGCCGTGGCCGAGTTCCGCATCCGCGGCGTGGCCACCAACATCCCCTTCCTGCAGGCGGTGCTGGACGACCCCGAGTTCCAGGCCGGCCGGGTCACCACCTCGTTCATCGAGCAGCGCCCGCACCTGCTCACCGCACGCCACTCCGCGGACCGCGGCACCAAGCTGCTGACGTACCTCGCCGACGTCACCGTGAACAAGCCGCACGGCGAGCGGCCCGAACTGATCGACCCGCTCACCAAGCTGCCCGCGCTGCCCACCGGGCAGCCGCCGGCCGGCTCCCGGCAGCGGCTCACCGAACTCGGCCCCGAGGGCTTCGCCCGCTGGCTGCGCGAGTCACCCACCCTCGGCGTCACCGACACCACCTTCCGCGACGCCCACCAGTCGCTGCTCGCCACCCGCGTGCGCACCAAGGACATGCTCGCCGTGGCGCCCGTGGTCGCCCGCACCCTGCCGCAGCTGCTGTCCCTCGAGTGCTGGGGCGGCGCCACCTACGACGTCGCCCTGCGCTTCCTCGCCGAGGACCCCTGGGAGCGCCTGGCCGCCCTGCGCGAGGCCGTCCCCAACATCTGCCTGCAGATGCTGCTGCGCGGCCGCAACACCGTCGGCTACACCCCGTACCCGACCGAGGTCACCGACGCCTTCGTGCAGGAGGCGGCGGCCACCGGCATCGACATCTTCCGCATCTTCGACGCGCTCAACGACGTCGACCAGATGCGCCCCGCGATCGAGGCCGTACGCGAGACCGGCACCGCGATCGCCGAGGTCGCCCTCTGCTACACCTCCGACCTGTCCGACCCGAACGAGCGCCTCTACACCCTCGACTACTACCTGCGCCTGGCCGAGCAGATCGTCGAGGCGGGCGCGCACGTCCTGGCCGTCAAGGACATGGCGGGACTGCTGCGGGCACCGGCCGCGGCCAGGCTGGTCTCCGCGCTGCGCCGCGAGTTCGACCTGCCGGTGCACCTGCACACCCACGACACCGCCGGCGGCCAGCTCGCCACCTACCTCGCCGCCGTCCAGGCCGGGGCGGACGCGGTCGACGGGGCGGTGGCCTCCATGGCGGGCACCACCTCCCAGCCGTCCCTGTCGGCGATCGTCGCCGCGACCGACCACTCCGAGCGGCCCACCGGCCTCGACCTCCAGACCGTCGGCGACCTGGAGCCGTACTGGGAGAGCGTGCGCAAGGTCTACGCCCCCTTCGAGGCGGGCCTCGCCTCCCCGACGGGCCGCGTCTACCACCACGAGATCCCCGGCGGCCAGCTGTCCAACCTGCGCACCCAGGCGATCGCGCTCGGCCTCGGTGACCGCTTCGAGGACATCGAGGCGATGTACGCCGCCGCCGACCGGATGCTCGGCCGCCTGGTCAAGGTCACCCCCTCCTCCAAGGTGGTCGGCGACCTCGCCCTGCACCTGGTGGGCGCGGGCGTCTCCCCGCGTGACTTCGAGGCGGACCCGGGCCGGTTCGACATCCCGGACTCCGTGATCGGCTTCCTGCGCGGCGAGTTGGGCACCCCGCCCGGCGGCTGGCCCGAGCCGTTCCGCACCAAGGCCCTCAAGGGCCGGGCGGAACCCAAGCCCGTCCAGGAGCTGTCCGCCGACGACCGTGCCGGACTGGCGAAGGACCGGCGGGCCACGCTCAACCGGCTGCTGTTCCCCGGCCCCACGCGCGAGTTCGAGACGCACCGCCAGTCCTTCGGCGACACCAGCGTCCTCGACAGCAAGGCTTTCTTCTACGGACTGCGCCCGGGCAAGGAGTACGCCGTCGACCTCGACCCGGGTGTGCGGCTGCTCATCGAGCTCCAGGCCATCGGTGACGCCGACGAGCGCGGCATGCGCACCGTGATGTCCACCCTGAACGGCCAGCTGCGGCCGATCCAGGTCCGCGACCGGGCCGCTGCCTCCGACGTCCCGGTCACCGAGAAGGCCGACCGGGCCAACCCGGGGCATGTGGCGGCGCCCTTCGCCGGCGTGGTGACCCTGGCGGTCGCCGAGGGCGACGAAGTGGCGGCCGGCGCCACGGTGGCCACCATCGAGGCGATGAAGATGGAGGCCGCGATCACCGCCCCGAAGGCCAGCACGGTCAGCCGCCTGGCCATCAACCGCATCCAGCAGGTGGAGGGCGGCGACCTCCTCGTCGAACTCGCCTGACACCACCCGGCGCGCGGGAGGCCTCGCTCGACGCCTCCCGCGCACGGCACATCTCAGGCTCCGTGACGCCCCGCGCCCTATCGGTGACTCCACTCGTAGTACTCTGCCTGAAGTAGTCTGAGTCCCTGCAGCCGATGGAGTCGTGTCATGGTGAGACGGAACGACCAGCGGCGGGCCGCGCTCGTCGACGCCGCGATCGAGGTGCTGGCCAGGGACGGCGCACGCGGTCTGACCTTCCGCGCGGTGGACACCGAGGCCGCCGTACCCACCGGCACCGCGTCCAACTACTTCGCCAACCGCGACGACCTGCTCACCCAGGCCGGCGCCCGGGTCTACGAACGGCTCCAGCCCGACGAGGCCACCATCGCCCGCCAGCGTGCCGCCGGCCGGGACCGGGCGACGTACGCGCAGCTGATGCGTGAACTCGTCGGCCGTATCGCCGCCTTCCGCACCGGATACCTGGCGCTGCTCGAACTGCGCCTGGAGTCCACCCGCCGCCCCGCGCTGCGCACGATCCTCACCGAGCGCGTCCGCGCGGACGTCGACGCCAACGTCTCCTACCACGAGGCGTCCGGACTGCCCGGCGACGCCACCGCCGTCAAGCTGCTCTACCTTGCCCTGAACTGGCTCATCGTCGAGCAGCTCACCCTGCCGGACGTCTTCACCGAGGCCGAACGCGAACAGCTGGTGACCGCCGCGGTCGAGCGGATCGTGGGAGCGGAGTAGGCCCGGACGGCGGGACCGACGGGCGATTGTCAGTGGCGGGTGTCACGCTGAGGTCGAAGAGGATTCAGCGAAAGGGATTCGCCGTGATCACCACTGACTTCGCTCCCGGGGCGCCCTGTTGGCTCGACCTCGGTGCCCCCGACGTCCCCGCCGCCGCGGCCTTCTACAGCGCGGTGCTCGGCTGGGACTACGAGTCGATGGACGACGAGAGCATGGAAGGCGGGATGTTCCGCAAGGACGGCAAGATCGTCGCCGGCCTCGGCAAGCTCACCGAGGAAGGGGCCCGCTCCGCCTGGATGATCTACTACAGCGTCCCCGACGCGGACGCCACCACCCAGGCGGTGGAGCGCGCCGGCGGCACCGTCCGGGTGGCGCCGATGGACCTCGACGAATGGGGCCGGATGGCCCAGTACACCGACCCGCTGGGCGGCCAGTTCGCCGTGTGGCAGCCGGGGACCAGCAAGGGCGTCGAGCTCGTGGACCAGCCCGGCTCGCTGTCCTGGACCGAGCTGATGACCACGGACGTCGCCGCCGCCAAGGAGTTCTACCGGGAGATCTTCGGCTGGCAGTACAGCGAGATGGAGATGCCCGGCGGTGAGGGCACGTACCACATGATCACCCCGGCCGGGCAGCCCGAGGAGCGCATGCACGGCGGCCTCGTCGAGCTCGGCAAGGAGGACCTGTCGCTGACGAACGGCCGCCCCTACTGGCACCCGGTCTTCGCGGTCGACGACTGCGACGCCACGGTCGCCAAGGTCACCGAGAACGGCGGCAGCGTGCAGATGGGGCCGGAGGACGCGGAAGGTGTCGGCCGGCTGGCGGTGTGCCTCGACCGGGCCGGCGCGGACTTCGTGGTCCTGAAGCCGACGGAGAGCTGACCGGGACTTTCTCGCTGACCGCATTCCCTGACCGGCTCCCCACCTCTACGGCACCATGTGCCCCGTCCGGGACCACGTGCCCGTCCGAGTAAGGAGCCGGCCAGGGGCCAGTGACGGTCAGGTACTCGTGAGGACCACGAGCTGCCGCGTCGCACGGGTCATCGCGACGTAGTGGTCGACCGCTCCCTCGATGCCCTCCCCGAACCTCTCCGGATCGACGAGGACGACCAGGTCGAACTCGAGCCCCTTCGACAGCTCCGGCGTCAGCGAGCGCACCCGGGGCGACGCAGGCCGGAAGGCGTGATCACCGATGACGCAGGCGGTCCCCTCGGCATGCTCGGCGAGCCAGGCGTCGAGGACGGCATCCCGCTCGGTGACGGACCCGTACACCACGGGCACGCCGCTGCTGCGGATGGACGTCGGCACGTTGGCGTCCGGGAGCACGGCCCGGATGACCGGCTCTGCCTCCGCCATGATCTCCTCCGGCGTCCGGTAGTTGATGCTCAGGGACGACGACTCGATCCGGTCGAAGCCGACCCGCTCCAGCCGCTCCCGCCACGACTCGGTGAAGCCGTGCCGGGCCTGCGCACGGTCACCGACGATGGTGAAGCTCCGGGACGGGCACCGCAGCAGCAGCATCTGCCACTCCGCGTCGGTCAGTTCCTGCGCCTCGTCCACGACGATGTGCGCGAACGGACCGGCCAGCAGATCCGGGTCGGCGACGGCCAGTTCGGACTGGTCGACCATGCTGACCCGCGCGTCCTCGCCGCGCAGCATCCTGACCAGGCCCACCCCGTCGTCACCGTCCGCGCCCGAGTCGGCCGCTGCCTCGATCAGGTTGTCGACGACCTGCGCCATCCGCTCACGCTGGGCGGCCAGTGCGGCCTCCTGCCGGCGCTTGCGCCGGGCCGTCTCCGGGTCGCCGAGCCGCTGCCGCGCCGCGTCCAGGAGCGGCAGGTCGGACACCGTCCAGTCCTGAGGCTCCGCGCGCTGGAGCCGGCGCACCTCGTCGCGGCTCAGCCAGGGCGCGCACATCCGCAGATAGGCGGGCACGGACCACAGATCCCCCACGAGATCGGCCGCCTCCAGCAGCGGCCACGCGCGATGGAGGGCCGCGACCAGCTCCCTGTTCTGCCGCAGCGACTTACGCAGCAGGTCCTCGGAGACCCCGCCGTCGTGCTTGTCCACCAGGATCGTGAGCAGTTCCTCCCACACCTGCTCGCGCGCCTCGTTGTGCGGGGTGCCGGGCTCCGCGGCCTGGAACGCCGCGGCCCAGTCGTCGGCACTCAGCCGCACGTCGGACCAATGGGTGGTGACCGTCATGCCCTCGGCGGGCGGTTCCTCGTAGAACCCGACCGCCTTCTCGATGGCCCGCACCATGTCCGCGGACGACTTCAGTCGCGCCACCTCCGGGTCGGCCTCCTCCGTCGCCGAGGCCCCTTCGGCGACGAGGTCCCGCAGGACGCAGGTCTGCACGCCCTCCTCGCCGAGGCTGGGCAGCACATCGGCGACATACGCCAGGTAGGGGCGGTGCGGGCCGACGAACAGCACGCCGCCCCTGCGGTGACCGAGCCGCGGATCGGAGTGGAGCAGATAGGCGGAGCGGTGCAGGGCGACGACGGTCTTGCCGGTGCCGGGACCGCCGTCGACGACGAGAGCGCCGCGGGAGCTCGCGCGGATGATGGCGTCCTGGTCGGCCTGGATGGTGCCCAGCACGTCCCGCATCCGCTCGGACCGGTTGCCGCCGAGGCTGGCGATGAAGGCGGACTGGTCGTCGAGCGCGGCGTGCCGCTCCAGCCCGTCCGGGGTGAACACCTCGTCCCAGTAGTCGCTGATCCGGCCGTCGGTCCAGCGATACCTGCGGCGGCTCGCAAGCCCCATCGGGTTGGCGTGGGTCGCGCCGAAGAACGGCTCGGCCGCCGGGGAGCGCCAGTCGACGAGCAACCGCCGCCCCGTGCTGTCCGTCAGCCCGAGCCGTCCTACGTACACCGGCTCGGCACCGTCCGCGGCGACCATGCGCCCGAGACACAGATCCAGGCCGAAGCGGCGCAGGGTGCGCAGCCGCGCGGTCAGACGGTGGATCTCCGCGTCCCGGTCCATCGCGTGCCGGCCCATCCCGCCCGGCGCCCTGCGCTCCGCGTCGAGGCGGGCCGACACTTCGGCGATCGACTGCTCGAGGCAGTGCGCGACGGCCGCGAAGTGCTGCTCGTCGGCGGCGATCAGCGCCGGATCGGACTTGGCCGCAAGACGCTCGGGAAGGGCGAACGCGCTGCTCGTCAGCGATTCGGCATCCTTGTGCGATCCATACGTCGACATGTCCACATGCACGTGGTGACTCTCCCCGTTTCCGCAGGTTTCCGGCTCAGGCCGGAGATTCTGCGGCACGGAGGGGGCCTTGCCGCAAGGCCCCCAGTGCGCTATAAGTTGAGAGTGGCAAGGAGCGCGTACTCCTTGCCCTTTCTTTTTGCGCCGCTCTTTTGCCCCGCGACCGCGGGACGTCCTCATGCCTCCCAGGAGGCGGGACCGCCGAGGAGTTCCGAGGCCGTCCGCAGCGGCGGGGCGGCACGCACCGCGTCGGGGTGCTCGTGACAGGTGAAACCGAGCCGGGTGAGGGCGCGTACGACCTCCCCGCTGCTGAAGTCGCGGCGGTCCTGACGCGTGATGACCTCGCCCACCTGCTTCACCGGGTAGCGGCGCCGGCCGATGGTGACGGACTCGGCGGTGATCAGCTCGGGCGTGACGCCCTTCATCGAGCCGAGCACTCCGTCCTTGCTGAGTTCGAAGGGGTATCGAGCGATGACACAGCGCATGATGCCTCACAGGGGGTGGGGGAGCGGGGCGGGTGAGCTTCCTGGTCCGGCGGCTCTACGCGGCCGCGGAGCCCGGGGGCTGCCGCCGTGCGCTGCGCCGCGCGGCCCCGC
>NZ_JAOCQE010000008.1 GCF_025290915.1 Streptomyces sp. 15-116A
GGCGTCGGGCGCGGGCCGGTGGGCGGAAAGGCCGGGAGCAGCGCGGCCAGCCGGGGTCCCGCCAGCACGCATTCGGGGCCCGTCGCCGACCGCAGACCACTCATCGCCGCGTCGAACGCGCGCTCGGTGCGGCCGCCGTCGCGAGCGGCCACGGCCTGCTCCAGCTCCGACACGACGGCGGCCAGGTCCGCGTCCGCGGCCGTCTGCTTCCTTGTGAAGGTCACCGGCACAACCTTGGGGCCGAGGTCTGGCAGGTGTCGTCAGGCCACCGTCGTCCGGCGATCTCCGGACTGCTCCGTGCTGTCGGGAACCGGTGAACACTCGCTGCCGGACCTGTCGTGAACAGAGCCAGGCCGGGCGCACCGTCCGGGAGGTGCCGCGCGGCGGCGGGGGCAGGGCCGAGCAGGGGCAGGCGGGGGCGGATTCACGGACCCGGCCGCCACGTGTGCGCGACGCCCCTCGGGCACACCCGCCGCATCAGGAACCCCGGCGGCCGGGCCGGTTCAGTCCCGGAGGGTGGCGAGCCAGCCGGTCAGCAGGCGGTTGACCTCGTCGGGGCGTTCCTGCTGGATCCAGTGGCCGCAGCCGTCCAGGATGTGGGAGGCCGACAGGCCGGGCAGGGTGGTGGGAAAGGCGTCGATGGCGTCGGACATCCAGGTGGTGGAGGCGTCCAGGGCGCCGCCGATGAACAGGGACGGCTGTTTGATCGGGGCTCCGCGGTAGGGGGCGAGGTCCTCCCAGTCCCGGTCCATGCTGCGGTAACGGTTGAGCGCGCCGGTGAGCCCTGTGCGCTCGAACTCCCCGGCGTAGACGTCGAGGTCGTCCTCGCTCAGCCAGGCGGGCAGGACCTTCGTGGGGAAGCGGTCGCGCAGCCGGCCGCCGGGGGTGACGAAATGCGGGTCGGGCTCGCCGGCGGACGGCATGGTGCCGGCGGACAGGGCCGCGTAGAAGCCCGCCAGCCAGCCCCGCACGTCCGGCTCGATCTCCGCCTCGGCGCGGCCGGGCTGCTGGGAGTAGGAGACGTAGAACTCCTGCTCGGGGCCGCCGATCCGGTCGAAGACCTCGGTGGGGCGGGGGCCGCCGGGCGGCGCGTAGGGGACGCTGAGCAGGCCGACGGCGCGGAACACCTCGGGGTGGAGCAGGGCGGAGGCGGCGGCGATGCTGGAACCCCAGTCGTGGCCGACGACCACCGCGCTCTCCTCGCCCAGGGCGCGCACCACGGCGACGTTGTCTGCCACCAGGTCGAGCATCCGGTAGGCGTCGGCCGCCTGCGGTGTGGTGGAGCGGCCGTAACCGCGTACGTCGACGGCCACCGCCCGGTAACCGGCCGCGGCGAGGACGGGGAGCTGCCGGCGCCAGGAGTACCAGGACTCGGGGAAGCCGTGCACCAGCAGGACCAGCGGGCCGGTGCCCTGCTCGACCAGGTGCAGGCGCCCGGCCGGGCCCTTCACGGTGCGGTGGCAAAACCCGCAGGACGGCGTCGAAGGCATGGGCTTCTCCTCGGTACGGGCGGACGCGGCTACCCCTCGATCATGCGGCGCGGCACCCTCCCGACGCGATCAGCTGTGCCAGGCTGGCAAACTCGCAGGACAGGGTGGTGCAACGGGCGCGGGAAGAAGGAGCGGGACAAGGTGGCGGCCGACGACGTGGACAGCGCACTGGCGGCGATGGGGCCCAGGCTGCGGGCCGCACGCGAGCAGCACGGCGCCACGCTCACCACTGTCAGCCGCGCGACCGGCATCCCGGCCAGCACCCTGTCCCGGATCGAGACCGGCCGCCGCACACCCACCCTCCACGTGCTGCTGCAACTGTCCAAGCAGTACGGCGTCCGCCTGGACGAACTCGCCGGCACCCCACCCACCCCCGCGGCCCCGGCCGCGCCGCGCGCTGCGGCGCCGCTGAGCTTCGGCGACGACAAAGCGGTGTGGCCGCTCACCCGGTACGTCGGCGGGCTGCACGCCCACAAACACGTCCTGCCCGCCCTCCAGGAAACGCCCGCGCGGCGGCCCCGCCAGGTCTCCCACGACGGCCACGAATGGCTGTGCGTCCTGTACGGGCGGCTATGGCTCGCGCTCGGCGACCACGACCTCTTCCTGACGCCCGGAGACACCGTCGAGTTCGACACCCGCACCCCGCACGCGGTGGCCAACACCAGCCCCTCCGGTCCGGTCGAATACCTCATCCTGTACGGGCCACAAGGCGAACGCCCACGGCCGCGCACCCCACCCGCCACCGGCCACGCAGGCCGGTGGCCGTATCCGCCCCGCACCGGCCCAGGCGAACAGCCATGAAAGTGCCCCGCAGACCGGCGCAGGCGAGGCGGGACTGCCGCCGCAGGGCACCTCGCCGCACGCAACCACCACGGCTTCCCCCCATGTGGCCCTCGCCCACGCCTGGCAGCAGCAGACCGGCCTCCTCCATGGCACGCAGCCCCGGCTGCTCACGGATGGATCGAGGACTCAGCCGCGGCAAGCCGGAACGGCAGACCGGGACGGCAGGCCGGGACGGCAGGCCGGGCAGGCCGGCACGATGTCCGCGACCGCACAAGCCCCGCGTGCCTCGCAACCGGCGGCCGGCTGCCAGGAAGTCCGAGCCCGACGTCACCAGCCGCCACGAAGTCCGAGCCCGACGTCACCGGCCGCCACGAAGTCCGAGCCCGACGTCACCGGCCGCCACGAAGTCCGCAGACCATCCGCCACGTGAGCCTCTGCGCCGACGGGCGCACTGGCCGTCGGCCTTCCCCGGGACAGTGCACCCGACGCCCAGGGCCGCGCAGGCAGCAGCGGCACAGGCTGTGCTGCAGGCCCTGTCCGCGGCCCGGCCGTCCGGCATACTGCACGGGCGGCCCACCCCGTTAGCTTCTTCGCGGTCCTGCACGAGGGCCGCTGGCCTCCGGGCCCGGTATGCCTGTTGCCCCCTGTCGAACGGATGACCTGGGGGGGGTGGTGTCACCGGGCCCGAGGGGTGCCGTCACAGACGCTGATCGGAGGTCCGGCCACCGCCCTGCCCGGCGCAATGCCGGGCCACTCGCGGGCGGCAGGTCTGCACAACGTGGATGCGCACGAACGGCCCCGCCGCCGAGGCCGGCACGGCATCGACGCATGTGGGGGCACGGTGATCGACATCGACGAGACGGGCGTCTTCCTCGGCCTGGACGTCGGCAAGAGCAACCACCACGGCCACGGACTCACGCCGGCCGGGAAGAAGGTCTTCTACACAGGTCCTGCCGAACGGCGAACCGCAATTGCGGGCCGTCTTCGACAAGCTCAAGGCCAAGTTCGGCACCGTCCTGGTGATCGTGGACCAGCCCGCCTCCATCGGGGCCCTGCCGCTGACCGTCGCCCGTGACGCCGGCTGCAAGGTCGCCCACCTGCCCGGACTCGCCATGCGCCGGATCGCCGACCTCTCCCCCGGCGAGGCCAAGACCGACGCCCGCGACGCGGCCGTCATCGCCGACGCCGCCCGCACCATGCCCCACACCCTGCGCTCCCAGAACTGGCCGACGAGATCACCGCCGAGCTGACCATGCTGGTCGGCTTCGACCAGGACCTGGCCGGCGAGGCCAACCGCACCTCCAACCGCATCCGCAGCCTGCTCACCCAGTTCCACCCCAGCCTCGAACGCGTCCTGGGCCCCCGCCTGGACCACCCCGCCCTCACCTGGCTCCTGGAGCGCTACGGATCCCCGGCCGCCCTGCGCAAGGCCGGCCGCCGCACACTCGTCGAGGTCATCCGGCCGAACGCCCCGCGCATGGCCACCCGGCTCGCCGACAACATCTTCGACGCCCTCGACGAACAGACCGTCGTCGTCCCGGGCACAGGCACCCTGGACGTCATCGTGCCGTCGCCGGCCAAATCGCTCGCCGCCGTCCACGAACACCGCCGGGCACTGCAAGCCCAGACCGACGCCCTGCTGGAGGCCCACCCTCCTTCCCAGGTCCTGACCTCGATGCCCGGCATCGGCGTCAGGACCGCCGCAGTCCTCCTGACCACCGTCGGCGACGGCACCAGCTTCCCCACCGCCGCCCACTTCGCCTCCTACCCCGGCCTCGCCCCGGCCACCAAATCCTCGGGGACCTCGATCCACGGCGAACACACACCCAAAGGCGGCAACCGGCAGCTCAAACGCGCGATGTTCCTGTCCGCGTTCGCCGCCCTGCACGACCCCGCCTCCCGCACCTACTACGACAAATGCCGAGCCCGCGGCAAGACCCACACCCAGGCACTTCTCCGCCTCGCCCGCCAGCGGACCAACGTGCTGTTCGCGATGCCCCGCGACGGCACCTTCTACGCACCCCGAACCCCACACCCCGCTTGACGAAAGACATAGAGGCACCCCCGTGAGTCCGGCCCATGTGCGGGGGCGTCTGGCCCGGTGGATGCGCGAGACGATCGGTCCGAAGGCGTTGATCACCGACGACACCGGCTTCCTCAAGGACGGGGACGCCTCGGCATGCGTGACCCGGCAGTACACCGGCACGACGGGCAGAGTCACCGACTGTCAGATGGGCGTCTCGGTGCACCTGGCCACCGACCGTGCCTCCGCGGCCGTCGACGGGCGCCTGCTTTTGTATCCGAACCTCACCAAGCCCTACTAGCCCATGCGTAGGCTTCAGCCGAGTGTCCCGGGGATGGTGCAATGGCGCGTCGGTGTCGCTACTCACCCTGGTCACATGTCTGGAGCGTCCTCCGCCCCCGCAAGCGAAGGCCGACGGACGGTCGTCATGACCGTGCTCACCGTGCTGGCGGGCGCCGTCGACGCCGTCAGCTTTCTGACCATGGGACACGTCTTCTGCGCGCTGGCGACCGGTAACGTGCTCTTCCTGTCCTTCGCCCTCGCGGGCGAAGGAGACGTACCGGTGGCGCGGCCGTTGCGGCCGTCGCGCTGAAGTGGCTCGCGGATCGCGGGAAAGCCTGGTTTCCGCTCGGGCTGTTCGGAGAGGCGGCGCTGCTGGCGTGCGGCGGTGTGCTGGTCCTGGTGCGGCACGGCACCGGTGCCGTCGGTGACACGTCCGATCTCGGGGGCGTCGGGCTCGTCGCGCTGGCGATGGGCGTACGCGCCTCCACCGCGCTGCGCGTGCACATGCCGGGGATGCCGACCCTGCTGAGCCAGACCGCCATCGCCGAGCTCGTCAACGACGTGCTCAAGCGTCCTGGAGCGGTGCTGCGCGGATTGACGGCTGAGCAGCGGCTGGCGCGGACGCGGTGGACGGCGACGGTGGCGGGGATCGTCGCCGGTGGAGCGCTGGCCACCCTGCTGCTGGTGCCGTTGGGCACGGGTCGAGCGCTGCTGGTGATCGCCGCCGTGGTGCTGCTCCTTGCAGTGACCGCGAGCGTCGTACCGCCGAGGGCGCGCCGCTGTCGTCGTCCTCGCTGAGCGTCACCCCGACCGCCTTGTCTTCCGCTCATCGACCGCTCCGCGCGGACGTGCCGGGCCCCGGCACGTCGGCCTTCCGCGCGTCCTCGACGAGCGGGGCGAGGTCGTCGAGCAGCGTCCTGTCCGGCACGTCGGCAAGTGCGGCGACAGTGTCGAAGCCGTCGAAGGCGACGAGGAGGCCGCTTCGCCAGTCGCTCCGGTTGCCCCGCCAGAGCAGGACTGCGCATGGTGATGATCCAGTTCCGACCCGCCTCGATGCAGCCGAGCCGGGTACGCCGAACGAGGGCGCCGATCTGGAGGGACGACGGAGGTGACGCCTGCGTGGTCGTGCCGGACATGGCATCCACCACCCTGGCAGGCAGGCAGTATCAGCTCACGACCGTCTCCCAGGTGTCGACGGCGTAGTGCACGGTCATTCCGTGACGGTCGTACAGCCGAGGCGCCCCGGTGGCGTTCTCGGTGTCCACGCCGAGCCCCACGGTGTCACGCCCCCGCGTCGCGAACACCGCGAAGGCGTGGCGCAGCAGCAAGCCCTCGGCCACGGGCCCCGGGCAGGACGCCGATGCTGCGGATCCATCCCATGGCCTTCCGGTCGTCGCGGGCGAGGAGGAGTCCGACGTCCCCGAGATCATCGGTGGAGACGATCCACACCATCGACCAGTCCAGCCCGTCGGTGCCGTCGTCGTGCAGCCACGCATCGTACTCGCGGGGCTGGAAGTCGAAGTGATCGGCGAAAGATGCCTCGGGCCGGATCCAGGGCACGGCGCAGGACGTGGTACCGCCGCACCACGCGCCAGTTACTCGCCCTGAGCAGATCGGTGTCCAGGGTGGGCGCGACATTGACGTGCAGATGCACCACGGCCCGTGAGGCACCGTTCTCGCGGGCCTTCTCCAGCGCCCTGCGCTCCATGGCCTCCAGCATCCGCGCGGCCGCCCGCTGGTGATCCGGCAGCACGTACTGGTCGATGTCGATCCGCTCCCCGCCGGACTCGTCCCACAGCAACCCGTAGGCGACCAGGCGTTCCTCGTCCCAGACCAGCCAGGAGTCACGCTCGAGGTCGGTCTCCGGATGCTTCAGGTCGGCCTCGACGGTGTGCAGATCGGTCTCGGGTCTGCCGATCTCGATCTCGTCCACCTGGTTGAGCAGCTCGGTGACGGCGGGCGCGTCGGTGAGCTCGGCGGGACGCAGTGTGTAGGGCATGGGCCCAAGAAACCGGCGGGACGCCCCGGACGCAACGCCTTTTCCGTCTGATGGTCAGGACCTCCAGGCGCCACAACTCCGTCGACGACGACATCGCGGCGACGCGTCAGTTGTTGATGTCCCTGTCGAGCAAGTCCCGCGCGCTGCGCTCCGCCTGGGGCACACCGGCCGCCTGCCGCGCCCGCGTCCTCAGCACCTGAGCCGCGCCCCCACCCCCACCCCACCGCTCGCTCATCCTCACCAACACCCCTACCGCTCACGGGAGTCAGCCTTGTCCGCCGCACCCTCCCCGCACAGGCCCGAGCCACCGCAGACCGTTGCGGTGGCGTCTTCGGCCACTTCGGCGACCGGCTGTGTCATCGAAGCTCGACGGCGTAAGCGCTGCCTGGGAACTCCCATCCGTCGGTGCCTTCGCCGATGTCCGCCACGATGATGTCGTCGATGAAATGGTCCTCGAAGTCCTGGTCGGTGAGCTCGCCGGCCAGCCAGAGTTCCTCGATCGCGTCCCAGTAGCCCCTGCTGCCGTCGATGCGCAGTGGAGCGGCCCGCCGGTTGCCGCGCTCGCGTTCGTCGTCGCCCGTCTTGACGAGGCCGCTGATCTCGAACTGTCCCCTCCTGAAGCGGTCGGGGATCGGTTCGGCGGGGACGACGGCGGCGTTCTCGTAGGCGGTGTGGATGAGGTCGCGGTGGCCGCGGCGGATGTTGTACTCGGGGTCCGACAGCCAGTTGACCAGGGTCCTGGTGGTGACGTGGAGGCCGGCGTCCTCCAGGGCCTGGTGACCGCGGTGGGTTGCGGTGAGCTGGCTGAGCTGGGCGTGCCAGTGCTTGGCGGTGTAGGAGGACAGCCGGTGGCGGGGGGTGACCTGGGAGCGCAGCAGGCCGCCCAGGGCGGCGCCCAGGGAGCCCCCGCGGCCGGTGGGTCCGGCCATCAGTCGTCACCTTCGGGGATGATCTCGCCGGGCCGGACGAACTTGGCCTTCACTTCGCCGAAGCCGGTCCCGATCCGGTAGGTGGCGGGCGGCGTGCTGTCCGGCGTCCAGAAGACGGCCGCGTCGACGTTGCGCAGCGCGATGAGTGTGTGGCCTTCCTGGACGGCCCGGAAGGCCACGCTCCAGTGGCGCACGGAGGCCTCGGCGACCAGGCTCATGCGCCAGTCCGGCCGCCAGAACGGCGAGCGCTGCTCGGTGCGTTTGGGCCACAGCAGGCGCAGCGCGATGGACAGCCGTGTCTTGTAGGCCTTGTACGGCTCGCCGCCGGCCTGGACGAGCTCGGTGCGTGCTGTGCGGGTGGCCTCGTAGAACGGCTTGAAGAGGGACTCGTTGGCCTTCCCGGTCCAGGAGTCGTGGATGACCGGCGCGGTGGGGGTGTGTCAACTTAACGGCGGATCGTGGTTGTTGAGTTATGTCGGTGTGGGTCAGGCGGCCGTCGAAGGCGATCTGGAAGGCGTTGAGTGGGGCCTTCCAGCGCATCGTCCAGCGGCGCCGGCCCTTGCCGGTCGGGTCCAGGCTCATCAGCGCCATGTAGACGCACTTCAACGCGGCGGCCTCCGAAGGGAAGTGGCCGCGGGCCCGGACGGCCCTGCGGATGCGGGCGTTCACGCTCTCGATCGCATTCGTCGAACAGATCACCTTGCGGATCTCGACGTCGAAGGAGAGGAAGGGCACAATCTCGGCCCAGGCGTCGGACCACAGCTTGATCACGGCCGGATGCAGGTCGAGGTGCGGTGGCGCGCCCTGGTCACCGCCCGCCGCCTACCCCCCTGCGCGGCCCGGATGCTGGACCGGCCATCCCGCCCCGGCGACAGCGGTGTGTCTCCCGCACCACGTCCCCGCTCGCGGAAGGCGAGATGCACGGCCTCCAGCACCCCCGCGACGGCTTGTGGGCGGAACCGAGGATGTCCAGGCGCCACGGGCCCCAAAACGCGGCATATCAGGAGGCACTCCCTCATACCCGCCCGCCCCGACCGGGCAGACGTAGCTTTTGAAACGACCTCTCAGCTTGTTTTTTATGGTTTGCGAGCTTTGAGTTGATTACGTTCTGCGATGCTCTCGGGCCGTCTGGTCGTCTTGCCCACGTCGTAGCGGGTGGCGGGGCGCCGGTTCTTGGAGCCAAGTGGGCGTCCTGGGCCTGGAGTTGACGGTTTGGGCGCACGGGCCGGATTGTGCAGGTGGGGGCGGATGTTCCTGAACCCTCGGCGGACGCGGGCCGGGGTGAGCCGGCCGGGCTCGGCCGGCTTCTCCCAGGGGCGGCGAAGATCTGCGGCGAGTGGCCGAGTGAGCCGGAGCTGGGTGTGCGCGGCGATGACGATCCATGTCCACCGGTCTGCCGTGTCGGGAGTACGGAGTCGCGGACGCGTCCAGCCGAGCGTCTGTTTCTCAAAGCGGAAGGTGTGTTCCACATCGAAGCGACGAAGGCAAGCCTGCCAGCACAGATCGACGTCTTCGCTGGTCATGCCGGTCCTCGAGGACCACAGCCACAAGGGCAACGGGTCACGGTCGCCGGGCAGGTGGTCGACCTTCAGTCGGATCAGCGTGCCTTCGAGACGGGGAGTTCACCGTCGTGGTCGATCCATGCGGAACGAGTGGTGAGGCGAGGATGGATCCGGTCCCAGGCCATCGCCTGTGCGGTGCCGTAGCGGTCGGTGACCTGCACGGTCTCCGCGTCGGGCTCGCCCCAGGTGTCGGGCTTGGCGAAGCGGAACTCCTTGCCGTGCTTCGGCGGCCTGCCGCCCTGAGGGTAGGCCAGGGCGTACTCCTTGAGCGAGGGTGCCGGACGGCGCATCACCCGGTCCGAGCGCATCCGCCCGAGCACCTCGATGGGGAACCCGTCAAGGAGGTAGGCCATGCGCGGGGCGTCGTAGCCGGCGTCGAAGACGACCAGGATGTCCGGGTCCCCCTCCTCCCACTGGCCGCCGTCGATCAGGTCGGTGACAACACGGCGGACCTGGGCGGCGGAGACCTCGGCGACGTCGTCGTCGGGGCCGAGCCGGACCGCGTCGAGCAGCTGGCACCACGAGGTGCGGCCCGTCTCCAGCGCGGCCACGAACGAGTACGGCCAGCCAGGAATGAACTGGTCCGAGGAGCGTCCCGAGCGTCCGTAAACATGGCAGAACAGACGGTCCGGGCTGGTCGGCGCGTCCGGGCGCAGCCACGCGGAGACATCGACGGCCAGGACCAGACGGTTGTCGGCAGCCTTGGGCTGCGGCAGCATCGCCAGAGCCTTGCGCAACCGGTCTGCGTCGATGCGGCCCTGGTTGAGCGCGTCGTACATCGCTCCGTGCCCACGCCGGTGCTCTGCCAGCAGCGTCAGGTCGACCGGCGAGGTCACCGGGCCGTCCTCGCACAGCATCGCGTCCGTGAGCTCGAACAGCGCGTCACCGCGCCGGGTCAGACACGCGAACAGGTCTTCCCGAAAGTGGGACGTGAAGTCGAACGCATCCCGCCGGGCATCGTGGTCCAGCACACTCACCTCTGCGGCCTTCGTATGAACGTGATTCCGTGGTGGAACGCATGGTCATACGAAGGCCGTCAGCGTGCCCGGTGAATCCCCAGACGAGCGAGCCTGTACGAGGCAACGTTCGAGGCCAGAGGTAAAGAAGCTCAACGGCGACTGGTACGAGGACGACGACCTTCGGGCGTTCCTCCTTGGCCTGCTCGCCACTCGATAGAAGGAGGCCCGCATGTTGGCTACCGGAGTCCTCAAGGACGGTTGCCCGTACGACGTCGAGATCACCGGCCAGGCCGACCGGCCGGTGATCGGCTCGGCGCGAATCCGGGCGCTGGTCGAGCAGCACACCGGGAAGCCGGTACTACTCGGCCCGCTCGGACCCCGCCGCGATTTGGACCCGGGCGATCCGCACGCGGTTCTCGCGCTGCTCCGCCAGCGCACCCGCTTGACCGAGTACCGCCCGCGTGCGGGCACTTTGGGCCGGTAGCAACCGTGCGTCCGCCCCCGACGTCCGCTCTAGAGAGAGTCGAGGGGGACCCATGCGCCTGGTAATGACCGAGCAGTTCGCCGTTGCGATGTTGGCTCTGATCCCAGTCCTGGCCTTGGTCACCCGGGTCGACTATCAACGGCATGCAACCTATTGGCTGGACGTGGCCGGCGCGGGTTACAGCCTGCAGGGCTCGGAGCGCAGGTACATGTTGGTGTCCAGCTCTCTAGCGCTCGCGCAGTTTCTCGCCTTTGCCTACCTGATCTGGTGGTTGGCAGCCACGACCCGGCCAGAGCACCCGATCATGGCTTGGTTCATCGCGGGATCAGTCGTTGCACAGTTCGGTCAGATCAGCCTGTACGTGATCAACTTGCCGCGGAGCCTTGAGCGGCTGGCCAAGGAGAGGCGCCGACGGTAGCGGTGAAGACGCAAGGGGGTTGAGGCCTTCAACCTACCCACGTGACCACACGTTTCGCTTACGCCATCCAGGCCCTGCCCGCTGCCCTGCCTGCACCCGGGGCACCGCCGGGCCCGCCCGATCCCCGCTGCCAGTGAGATACAGCCGCCCGCACACGACGACTCCCGCCCGTGGGCGGGCGACGCATACGACGAGGGCGACGAGACCGATCCGGCAAACGCCTTCGCTGCGTTCACCGGCAAGGACGGTGAGGAGGCCTGGCTGGACCGGGCGCCGGACGGCACCCTCACCGGCTGGGTCCGAGACGCCACCGGTCAGGTGTGGCGGTACAGCTACGACAGCGCTTGGGTGTTGGACGTCGACGGCGCGCAGATGCAGCGCGTCAGCACCTCCCCCGGCCAGAACCCCTCGGGCGCCGAGACGGGCGGCGACCAGGGCGAGGAGACTCCCGCCGGAGAGGAGAGCGACCCGTACGCCGACGACCCGGCCGCAGCAGACAGCGCCGATCCAGAGCCCGACCCGCTCGCCGACGTCGACGAGAACCCGGACGTCCTCACCGCGGCCGCGGAGCATCGCGTCCGTGAGCTCGAACAGGGTGTCACCGCGCCGGGTCAGGCACGCGTAGAAGTCCTCCCGGAAGTGTGACGCGAAGTCGAACGCGTCGCGCCGGGCATCGTCGTACAGCACACTCACCTCTGCGGCCTTCGTATGAGTCTGTTTCCGTGGCGGAACGCAGGATCATGCGAGGGCCGTCCGCCTGTCCGGCGAATCCCCAGGTGAGTGACGACGTACGACGCCCTGTTCGAACTCGGAGGTTAAGTAACAAGCTAAGTGCCTGCTTCTAAACCCGGTACCAGCAGCTCAAGCGCCGCCAGTCCGGAATGGGAGATTTGCGCAAGCGTTCGGGGAACGGTCACGGTGACCGTTCCCCGGACGGCATCTGCCGGGGCTGGATCTCGGGGGCGGTGAAGGCCCCTACAGTCCCGCCGTCCGCCGCTTCCCCGGCTCATGGTGTTCTGCATCGACTCGCGGAAGTGGCGCATCAGTTGCTGGCCTCCATCTGGCGGGGAACACCTGCGGCGCGCAGTTCGCGCAGGTCGGGGATGTGGTTGTAGCGCGCGACGGCAACCGTCCGCCAGGGGTGCAACTGGTGCTCTGCCGCTGCAGAGCGCACGGCACCCGCCCAAGAAGTGACGGGCGGGTGCCGTGGAGGGTCAAGCCGTTCAGGCGGGGGTGATGTTCTCCGCCTGGGGGCCCTTCTGGCCCTGGGTGACGTCGAAGTTCACCTTCTGGCCTTCCTGGAGCTCACGGAAGCCGGAGCTGGCGATGTTGGAGTAGTGGGCGAAGACGTCGGGGCCTCCGCCGTCCTGCTCGATGAAGCCGAAGCCCTTTTCCGAGTTGAACCACTTGACGGTTCCGCTGGCCATACTGCCCTCCAAGGGGACTGGAAATCGGTTCCTGCACCGCGCGGGAACCGGAGGTGATCGCCTTGGTCCTCAGACACTCTGAACAGCAAAAACGCCCGTGCGCACGCTCACGGGCGACCGGTACTTCGGAACCATGACAGCTGACTCTGACGCTACACCGTAAGCCCACGCCCCTCTCGCCCGCACGTGCCACGCCCGCCGATCGCTGCGTGCGTGCGCCGGGGCACCGCCGACTGCGCCCACGAGCGGGTCACTCGGATGGGTCGGCGCGCGTTTGCAACTGCCGCCAGCAGTGGTGGATGTACTGCTCAGCTTCTCGCACGGCGCAGGAGGAGGCGTCCGCGACCCCGGCCGCAGATGACGCGGCCTTGTCCGCGCGAGGTGCGGTGCGACGGCGCACGAGGTTTGCTACGCGCGCGACACGCCTTCGGTCGCCTTGGCGCAGGACGGCGGCACGGGCAACCAAGATCGTGGCGATGACTGCGGCGGCGGTCAGCGCGGTAGCCGCATGCTGATCGGACATGACTGTGGTGGCGTCCTTCGTAGAGTACTTACCGGGGGCGATGAGAGGGCCGGTATCCGTGCTTCGTACCGGCCCTTGCTCATCCTCATACGTCAACCGGGCCAGGTGCCGGCCAGGCGGCGGTGGCGGCGGCGCCGGCTCGGTCGACGGCGGCCTTGACTCCGGCGAAGATCGCGCCCTGCAGGGTGGCGGCGAGCAGCACCTCTGTCCAGGCGCGCTCCTCGTCGGTGGCGTCCGGTGCGTCCTCGTCGTGGCCGAGCACCTTCCACGCCTGCTTGAACAGGCCACCGGCGAGCATGCCGCTGACGGCTCCCAGGGCCAGACCGACCGGCTTGTAGGCGATCTGCGATGCCTTCAACCAGCTCACCCCACGGGGCGGACTCAAACCCGTTTGAGGAGGGTGTCGTGCTCTTCCTCGAAAGTCAGCTCGGGTGGAGGGGTGCGGAAACCACGGGTTAGGTAGGCCAGATAACAGATGCCGAGGGCGAGCCAGATGACTCCGAGGGTGAGGGCCTTGCTGTCGAGGTTGGCCAGGAGCCAGACGTCCACCGCGGCACCGATCACGGGGGCGATCATGTGGCCCAGCAGGCCGGGGCGGCGGCCCGCGCGGCGCTCGCGCAGGTAAGTGGCGATGACGGCGAGGTTGACGAAGGTGAAGGCGACGAAGGCGCCGAAGTTGATGAAGGAGGTGGAGGTCGCGAGGCTGAGGCTCAGGGCGATCAGGCCGACGGCGCCGGTGAGGAGGATGTTGAGAGCGGGGGTGTGGTAGCGGGGGTGGACGCGGCCGAAGAGACGGCGCGGGAGAACGGAGTCGCGGCCCATGGCGTACAGCAGCCGGGAGGTGCTGGCCTGGGCGGCGATGCCGGAGGCGAACTGGGCGACGACGAGACCGGCCAGGAAGACCGACGAGAACAGGTCACCGCCGATGGTCTTGGCGATCTCGAATGCGGCCGAGTCGGGGTCGTCGAAGGTGCTGCCGGGGTGTGCCAGCTGGGTTGCCCAGGCGACAGTCACGAAGATGCCACCGCCGATCAGGGCGATCAGCACGATGGCCCGGGGCATGGTGCGCTTCGGCTCGATGGTCTCCTCCGTGAGGGTGGTGACCGCGTCGAAACCGAGGAAGGAGTAGGCCGCGATGGCGGCTCCTGCGGAGATGCCCGCCAGGGTGGTGGCGTGATCGGCGAACGGTGCAGTGCCGGCCAGCGCACCGGTACCTCCGACATGGAGTACGTGGCGCAGGGAGAGGACGACGAAGATGCCGATCACCAGCACCTGGAAGGCCATGAGGAGATCATTGGCCCGCTCCGCCGTCTTGATGCCCCGCACATTGAGCGCAGTGGTCAGGACGATGAAGCCGACGATCCACACCCAGATCGGCACGCCGGGGAACTGGGCCTGGAGATACGCCCCGCCGATCAGCCAGATGACCATGGGCAGGAAGAAGTAGTCGAGCAGAGTCGCCCAGCCGACCAGGAAGCCGACCCTGGAGTCGACGGCCCGGCGGACATAGGTGTACGCGGAGCCGGCCACGGGGTGGGCGGCGGCCATCTTCCCGTAGCTGTGCGCGGTGAACAGCATGGCGAGCAGGGCCAGCAGATAGGCGGTGGGAACGGCACCACCGGTGCTCTCGGCCACGACGCCGAAGGTGCCGAGCACGATCATCGGGGTCATGTAGGCGAGGCCGAACAGAACGACGGATCTGAGGGTGAGCGCACGGGTCAGGCCCTGAGCGGGGGTGTTCTCCATAACGTGCTCCGAGGGGATGGTGAGCGGGGCTGGGAGGGTCAGCCGGTGCGGGGGCGCCAGCGGCCAGGGTCGATACGACCGCCGTAGAGCGGCAGGTCGAGCGGGGTGTCGGCGTCGGTGAACTGGTCCCACATACGGTTCAGCCCTGCCGTGCCGAAGGTGCGGACACGAGTGACGTCGTCCAGGTCAAGCACGTCGGTCAACGTGGTGGCGGCCGAGTCGGGGGCCTCGCTGCGCACCCGCCCCTCGGGGTCCACGACCAGACTCCGGCCGGTGCCGACGGGGCCGGCGGCGTTGACGCTGAGGACGAAGACCTGGTTGACAATGGCGTTGGCGCGGGCGAGGACGAGTTCCTGGGCACGGTCCGCCGTGGTGGTCATAACCGGGTTGACGATCACCTCGGCGCCCAGCCAGGCCAGGTGGCGCGCAACCTCGGGGAACCAGGCGTCGTAGCAGATCGCGATGCCGACGCGGCCTATGCCGGGCAGTTCCACGACGACGAAGCGGTCACCGGGGTCATACGGCTCGTGGGGCCGCCACGGAAAGATCTTGCGGTATGCGGCGACGAGGCGGCCGTCGGGTGAGTAGACCGGCGCCGTGTTGAACAACCCGCCGTTCGCGCCGCGCTCGCACACGGTGCCCGGCATCAGCCAGATACCGAGGTCGCCGGCCAGCTCGGCAAGGTGCCGGGACCGCGGGCCGTCCATGGGCTCGGCGGCTTCCTGAAGCTGCTTTGTCGATGCCGGCGGGCCGTCGACACCGCACAGGTGCAGCTCCGGGTAGACCGCGAGGCGGGTGTGCGGAAAGCGGGCCAGTAGGTGCTCGACGTCCTCGGTGAATACGGACAGCGGCGCTGTCGCGGGGCGGGCAGGCGCCTGGACGAGGGCGATGGGGAGGGGGCGGGACATGGCGAGGAAATTAACTCAAGATGAGCTGTTATTCAATAGGCTCATTTTGATCTGTTATCCGGCCTCGCTACGCTGACGGCATGCCTCACCCCCAGGACGGCCCCGTCACACCGACGGCCGACGCGGCGGCGCTGCCGTTCAACGCCCCCGCGCTCAACGGCATCCGCCGACTCACCGCGCTGGACACGGTGCGCGCCCGCATCGCACTCGCCGTCGACCTGGGCCTGCTCGCTCCGGGCGAAAAGCTCCCGCCGACCGATCAGATCGCCGCAGCGCTCGACGTCGGCGAGATCACCGTCCGCCGGGCCCTGTCCTCGCTGTGCCGGGACGGCGTGCTGGAGCGCCGCCGGGGCCGCAACGGGGGCACCCTGGTCGCTGCGCGGCCCGCCCGGGGAGCCGTGGGCGCGATGGACGCCTACCGCGCCCAGAACACCGAGGTACATGCGTTGATCGACCAGCGGCTGGTCATGGAATGCGGCCTCGCCCACCTGGCGGCCCGCAACGCTGACGAGACCGCCCTCGGCCACCTGAAGCAGCTGGCCGACGAGATGGACCACGTCCCGACCTGGGCGGAGTTCCACGGCTGCGACGAGCGCTTCCACCTGGCCGTTGCGGCCGCCACCGGTGTCCGCGCCGCCACCGACGCGTACCGCAGCGTGCTCCAGCAGCTCTACCACTACTACCTGCCCTACCCGATGGACGCTCTACGACAGTCCAACCGGGACCACCACGCCCTGGTCGACGCCCTCCGCGACGGAGACCCCGCCGCGGCGGCGGACATCGCACGCCGGCATGTGGCAGTGCTCCACAAGACCATGTTCGTCGGTCTGCTGGAGGCGGCCGAACAAGAACCCCGGTAGGCCGCGGAACGCCGGCCGGCTCCGCCCGCGGAGACAGCACCCACCAGCCGTCTTGATGACGATCAACCAGGCTGTGCCTGGTGCGCAACGGCTCGGAGGGCCGACAGCCGCGTCCGGTGCTTCGAGTCCTCGCAGGAGGCCATTGCGGACGCTGGCCCCGGGCGGCGCCCGGCGCGGAACCCTGGCGGTACGGCGTTCCCGGTTCAGGTGTCTGGCGTGTCCTGGCGGGCGAGGAGGCCGGAGGCGGTGACGGCCGCGGTGCGGCGTACGAGAGCGCTGAAGTCCATGCGCATGGCTGCCAGGGCGGGATCGGAGGCGTAGGCGGCGAGCATGGCGTCCGAGGGGCGGCTGCACTGCCATGCCGTCATGGCCATCAGCAGAACCGTCTCCACCAGGGCGGCGGCGCCGTCGGTGCCGAGTTCGGGGACGTGGCGCTGCACCAGCGCGGTCAGGTTGTGCAGGGAGGCGCGGGCGGCGTGCTTGTGCTGTACGGCGGTCTCGGCGGAGATGTTGTGTTCCAGCACCGCGCCCTGCGCGGCGAGGAGGTCGCAGAGCACCGGACGGCTGGCCATGGAGCCGGCCAGGATGTCGGCGAGGCGGTCGCCTCGCTCCCGTGCGGTGCTCTCGTCGGCCGGGTGCAGGCGGGCCAGTTCAGCGATCCAGTCCTCGATCTCGGTGTCGAGCAGATCGAGCAGGATCGCCTCCCGGGAGTCGAAGTAGCGCAGCACGTTCGCCTTGGCCAGGCCGACGCGACGGCTCAGCTCGTTCAGGCTCAGCTTCGCCACCGGCATCTCGGTGAGCATCGCTGCCGCGGTGTCCAGGATCTGGCGTCGCCGCTGGCCGCGCTGTTCGTCGGTGCGGGCACGTCGGAAAGTCACACCCGCATTTTACAGACCACCAGTACTTTACGAAGATACCGACGGTCCGTTACGGTGGCAGCAAGTCAAGATACCGGCGGTACTTAATGGAGTTCGTCATGGGCCGGGTTCCCGATCAGCACGGCGAGATCGCCGTCGCCCGTCCCGCCGTACGACGTCACCACAACCCAGCCCTCCGCCGACAGCGCCCTGCCGCTCGCCCCTGCGCCGCACCTGCCCGAAACCGCACACCGGTCCCAGCCGGGGCTGAACGCCCTGACCCGTGCGGCCACGTCCCGCGGGCCCGGCCGCACGCACCAGAGAAGGAAGAGAAATCATGGAAACCCGCATCCTCGGCGGTACCGGCATCCCCGTCAGCGTCCTCGGCTTCGGAGCGATGAACCTCGGAGCCTGGGGCGGCACCGGACAGGCCGAAGCCGACCGGCTCGTCGGCCAGGCCCTCGACGCCGGCGTCACCCTGTTCGACACCGCTGACGTCTACAGCTCCGGCGAGTCCGAGCAGCTGCTCGGCAAGGCTCTCGGCTCCCGCCGCGACGAGGTCGTGCTGGCCACCAAGGGCCGCAACTCCGCCGACGGCGACCCGCTCACCGGCGGAGCCTCACGGCGCTGGCTGTACAAGGCGGTCGAGAACAGCCTGCGCCGCCTGGGCACCGACTACATCGACCTCTACCAGGTGCACCGCCCCGACTGGGCCACCGACCACGGCGAGACCCTCGCCGCGCTCACCGACCTCCAGCGCGAGGGCAAGATCCGCAGCTTCGGCAGCTCCACCTACCCGGCCCACGCCATCGTCGAGGCGCAGTGGATCGCCCGCGACCGCTCCCTGTCCCGGTTCACCACCGAGCAGGTCGCGTACTCGATCTTCGACCGCTCTGTCGAAGCCGACGTCTTCCCCGTCGCGCAGAAGTACCGCATGGGCATCCTCGTGTGGAGCCCGCTGTCCAACGGATGGCTCGCCGGCGCTGTCACACGTGAGCAGCCCGACACTCACCGCTCCAGGCTCACCGGCGGCTTCGACCTGTCCACCCCCGAAAGCATGCGCAAGCTCGACGTCCTCGACGCCCTCCGGGAGATCGCCGACGAACTCTCCCTCAGTCTGGCCCAACTGTCTCTCGCCTTCGCCACATCGCACCCCGCCGTCTCCACGGTGCTGATCGGCCCCCGCACCGAGCAGCACCTGCAGCACAACCTCAAGGCCGCCACCGTCACCCTCGACGACAGCGTCCTGGACCGCATCGACCAGCTCGTCACCCCGGGCACCGACATCGCCCCCACCGACCGCTACCCCGTCCACCCGCCGCAGATCACCGACCCCCGCCTGCGCCGCCGCTGACCCCCTGCTCCGAGACCCGTGCCGGGGAAACAGAACACGCGCACCAGATCTGCCGAGCTTCCCCGGCTTCGTCACCGACCGTCCGCGAAACTCCACCGACGAAGGCCACCCCGAATTGACCACCAGCCGTCCCGACCACATCCCCGCGCCGCACCCCCTCCGCCGGCCCGCCCCAAGCCCGCACGCCCTGCACGAGGCAAGGACCGCCGAACCCGCGCGGACCGAGCCGCCCTTCCCCGACGGCCTCACACCACCGTCCCCCGACCTGCGTTCCTGGTCCGCCACCGTCCTCGCCGGTGCCAGACGCAGCTGGAGACCGGCCCTCCTCGTCACCGGCGTCAGCGTCGCCACCCCCCTGGCGGCCGTCGAACTCACCCGGGCACTCGCCGCCAGGGCCGGCTACCCGGTCGCCGCCCCACTGCCCGAAGCCCTCGCGGCCGGATACTCCACCCCCGTCCTGGCCGGCGCCGTCCTGAGCCTGGCACTCCTGCTCATCACCAGCGCGGTCGCCTCCATCGGATGGGCGGGCGGCATCTGGGCGCTCGTCGGGCCCGGGATCACCGGCCAGCCCGTCACCATCAAGGAGGCCTACCGCCACGGTCTGCGCCATCTGACCGTCCTGGGGCCATGGACTCTCGGAGCCGCACTCCTGCTGCTCACCGGACTGTCCGTGTTCGTCGCGCCCGGTCTCTACCTGCTGTTCGCGCTCTCCATGTTCAGCTTCCCCGTGCTTCTGGAACCCGGCACCAACCCGATCCTGCGCTCCCTGCGCCTCACCCACACCCGGCCCGGACGCGCACTCGCCCGCTGGGGCGTCATCGTCGCCGCCGCGATCGTCTTCGAGAGCGCCCTGAGTCTGCTCTACGCGGCCATCAGCGCCGCCCTGCTCGG
This sequence comes from Streptomyces sp. 15-116A, assembly GCF_025290915.1. Taxonomy (GTDB): domain Bacteria; phylum Actinomycetota; class Actinomycetes; order Streptomycetales; family Streptomycetaceae; genus Streptomyces. The sequence continues at coordinate 19,496 of NZ_JAOCQE010000008.1, forward strand.
CCGCCCCGGTGTCGGAGCCGACGCCCACGGCCTCGCCGACGGCATCCTGGACGCCGTCCACACCGCCACCGGCGCCCCCGTGTGGGCGATCATGCTCATCGGACTCACCGTCACCTACCACGACCTCCGGGCCAGGCCGGCACACGGCCAAATCCCCCCGGCACGCTGAATGTCACACTGTCATGACCGCTCCGCCCCACCGCATGGACCCGCCCGGCACACCGGCATAGCGGCGGGCTCCTGCGAGATGTGTCTCCGGTGGCTTGCGGCGGCCTATCACCCTGGCCGCCCGCTCCGCACGGGCCCGGCGCAGGGCCACGGCGCGGGCTACGTCGGCCTGGCGGCGGCGCTCGATACTGCTCGATCGGGGCCGACCGGTCGTCGGCCACCTCCTCCGGCTCGGGGAACGTCTGGAGACTGAGCGCCCGCATCACGGCGGTCTGCCGCTCCACCGCCTCGGCGATGGCCGGGACGCTGCGGTAGCCGTCGGAGGCGGTCTCCCGGGTGCGTGCCGGCCCGGCGGGCGTGGCCGCGGGTGCCGGGCCGATGTCGGCCGGCTCCGGCACGGGCACGAAGCCGGGCGCGAGGATCCACAGGACGCGGATGACCGTGCGACCGGCCGAGGTGTCGGCGACTGCGATGATGCGGGCCTGCTCCAGCCGGACCTTCGTCGCCCAGATGCCTCTGCTCCTTAACCCGCACGCCCGGCACCCGCCGGTTGTCGGCCGTGCTGTCCTGGGGGCGCGCCCGGGACAGGCACGCCCGGCAACCGGCGGGTCCAGGCAGCCACACGCACGGCGACGCAGGCGGCGATGCGCGCGAAGCGGGCAGCTGACCAGGCCTAGGCGACCGCCTCTAGGCGTCTCACAGGGATGCCGTCGCGGTTCTTCGACACCCTTTCGTGGAGCCGGGCGTGCGCGTCGGCCCAGTCGGGATGCTCACAGCTGCCGACGAGAACCCTCACTGCAGCGGCAAGCCATTCGACCTCCTCGGGGGGCTGCACGTAGCAGGCTTTCAGGAAGGCGAGGGCCTGCACGGGAGTCACGGGCAGGGTCCTGCCCGCGATGATGCGGTAGGCAGTGGTCTTCGGCAGCATGCCGGCGCCGGATGCCTGCGACATCTCTCCTGGGGAGGGACAGCCGGCCCACACATGCTGGTCACGCAGGGCCCGGCTGAAGTCCGCCCGGTTGCTGATGAGCGACGGATCAGGCGCTTTGTGCAAGTGGTAGGGCGCCCGGGTCGCCCGACGCGCCTTGATCCACAGCTTGCGTGCCTGGTCCATGGCGGCGTCGGTGCTGCCGGTGAACTCCTCCTCCTTGGTCACGGTGAGACGGACGTAGACCTCGACCGTCTCCAGATCCGGGACGCGGGATCCGGAAGCGGCTCGTTCAAAGGTCGTCCTGGACGGCATACCGGACACGAGAGAGGACATCTGCCGGTACGTCATGCCCGCCGCGGTCCTGCGCCCGCGCAGGAAGTCAGCGAGCTCTGCGCGGGCCGGGACCGTGCGGTCCACGGGCCTTTCGGGGCGTGCCACGGCAGCCCGCCTAGTTGCCCGCGGTGAGGTAGGCGCGCACGAAGCGGCCGATCCTTCCGACGCGCCTGATGCCGGTCGTCACCGCGACGACGACGGCGGCGCCGGTGCCGCCGGCACCGGCGATGAGCACCAGGACCTCTGCGACGGTCATCTCGCGCGGCGCCAGGACCGCCGCGGTGACGATGCAGGTGGTGATGACGAGCGCGTGCGGCATGGCGAAGCGGCCGTGCGCGGGGGTGGTGTCGCTGCGGTGTGACACCGGGGCTGGTGCTGCCGCGGGTACGGCAGCGAGGGGCTCAGCGCCCATCGGATCTCCCTCATCACCGCCCCGGCGACCGCGTGATCGCGGGGGCGGTGCTACTCGGCTCCAACCATTGACGACGTCCGACCGCGTGCGCAAAGGGAGTTGGCGCTCCCACACCCGGGGGACACGCTCACGATCCCAGGCGTCCTGCCACAACTCCTAGCGCTGCCACGCATTGGTGCACCAACGCGCCAACAGCACCTTGTCGTCCGAACATTCCGACAGCGACGTGGCCAGAGCCGTCCCGCAGACCCACACAGAGAACGATCACCGCAGGTGAAACGCTTGTGGCGGGCCCTAGCACACCAGGGCGGCATGGAAGCTCCGGGGGACCACAAGCCGAGGCGAACTTTCCAGCAGTACCCGGTGTATAAGCGGCATAACGTGTGCTCAACGCTGAGCTGGATTGGTGCAATTTCGTGCCGCCCGATCCCTCTCCCGGCCCAGGCCGTACGGGCAGACTCACACCACGAGCCGCGCTCTCCGCCAGAGCGGGGCCGCCCTGACTGCTCCTGGCTCCAACCGGCACGCACCAGGGAGAAAAAAGGGGGTTGTTGGCGCAACCCAGAAAGTGGGGCCGAATGCCATGCCCTCCACAGCAGGCATCGGCCCCACCACAGAGTCCGCCAGCCGACGCTCGTGACCCGGACCGGCGGTGGGCACGCCCCCCGGGGTACAACAGCTCCACCACACGACCATGATCGACGATCAGAAGCTCGACGCGTCACCGCTTACCGTGCACGAGCTCGTTAGTACCTTCAAGTCATCATTTGACGTGAATCTTGTCGCACGCTCAGCTACCGCTATGGCACGGTCAGATCATGAAGAGGATCGCAACGGGGGCGGCGATGACACTCGCCGCAACGGCCCTTCTCGCCGGCAGCCTCACTACGCCCACCCATGCCGCACCGGTCTGGGACAAGACCGTCAAGTGCAAGCAGAAGGACTGGGACGGCCGGGAGATACCCACCCGTGTCGGCAACAGCAAGCTTGGCTGGAAACACTTCTCGGGCCCGCACAACATCAAGAAATGCAAGATCGTTAATGCCGCTATCAACGGCAAGCCCGACAAGAAGAACGGCGCCCGCCTTGAGTACTGGGCCTATGCCTGGAACGGCAACCGTCGTGTGCAGGTCATTGTGATCGTGCAGTATGCCCGCAAGACCGCCGACGGAGACTACGACGCCGGCCCGGGCCAGAAGATCGGTGTCATCACCGCCTACTGCAAGGGCATGAACAAGTGCCCGAACTGGCTCAACCAGTGACATCGTTTGACGCGTGACTCTCACGTACGACGACATCGCGGAGCAGCAGGCCGACATCGTCCGCCTGCTGCTCCACCACATTCATGCCCCACTGCCCGACGGCCGGTTCATCCGCGGGGTCCTGCCCTCGCCGCCTCCCGCCGCTGCGGTCCGGATCGTCACCGGCCCTCAACGCGCGAGTGTGCCCGATGGCTTGACGGCCTGGGAGATTCCCCTGCGCACCATCGATGACCCCGAGGAACTAGCAGGTCCGAGTGACGTCTTCGGCATCGTGCGCGCCGTGAACACCGGCACCCGCATTTTCTCCAGCAGCCAGATCGACACGGTGATGGGCATGCCCCTCGTCCTGGTTGATCCGGCGCAGGTCGCTCCCACCGGCCCGGGGGACGACGACAACGCCTTCACCATCCTGCGCACCCTTACCTGTCCCTGGACCGAAGAAGAGCCCGACCCGCGGCTGCGAGGCTTCCTCCTCCAGGGCCCCGACCGGATGCGCCTGTATGTCGACCAAGGAGAAGCCACGAACGTGACCGCCGCCGACGTACGGCCCTCGGGCGCCGTGACCGCTCTGCTCGCGGCCCTTCCCTCCCTGCTTGAGGAAGGCGAACGGATCGTGCCAGGCGACATCAACGACCCGCACTGCTCCCGCCTGATCAACCTTGAGGATTGGTGATTCCCGGGAAGTGTCCTTTGTCACGGACGCGGACAAGCTGACCGCCTGGCTCGCCGAGCACGTCGGGGGCAAGGAGCGGCGGCCGGAGCAGGTGCGGGTGGAACTCCTGGCCCGCTGCCGCACGGAGAGCATCGAACCGCCGACTCCGGGGCGGTGCGACCGGATCGTGGGCGCCGCGCTGCGTGTGGCCGAGGAGACGCTGACGGCGAGGATCTCGGCGCGGCTCACGGTGGAGAGCACGGAGCGGATCGTCGCCCTTGTCGCCGGCGCCGACCAGGAGGACGACGGCGTACCTGGTGAAGCCGGTGTTGGTGAGGGCGAGGACGGCCCGCCGGTTCTGGGGAAGATCAAGGGGGCTCCGGGCAATTTGAGCCTGGAGACGATGCTCGCCGAGATCGACAAGCTGCTCGCGGTCCGCGCGGTCGGGCTGCCGCCGGATCTGTTCGCCGATGTCGCGCCGAAAGTGGTGGCCGGGTGGCGGGCGCGGGCCGCGGTGAGGAGTCCACCCGGTCGGCCGGTCGGGCGCCTCACAGGAACCGGCGGACGGGCAGCAGTGCCGTCTCGCGTATCCGCTGCACCAGCGGGCGTCCCTTCCAGCGCTGCCCGCTGATCCGCTCGCTGCGCGCGATGTCCGCGTCGAAGTGGGAGTCCAGCGTGGCGGTGAACTCCTCGGCGAGGACCGCGAGCATGACCTCCTCGTCGTGATCGAGCGAGCGCCGGTTGAAGTTCGTCGACCCGATGAGCGCCGCCGCCCCGTCCACCGTGACCACCTTGGCGTGCATCATCGTCGGCTGGTACTGGTGGATAACGACCCCGCAGGCCAGCAGGTCTTCGTAGAAATGCTGCCCGGCCAGCTGGCACACCCGCTTGTCGGTGTGCGGGCCGGGCAGCAGTATCTCCACCCGCACGCCGCGCCGCGCGGCCGCGCACAGTAGCTGGATGAAGAACGCGTCCGGGGAGAAGTACGCGGTGGCCAGCCGGAACCGCACCTGAGCCGACTCGATCATCACGCGGAGCAGTGTCTGCATGTCCTGCCAGCCGAAGCTGGCCGACCCCCGCACCACCTGCACGATGGCGTCGCCCTGCGGCCGGTGACCGGTGAACCGGTCGTGCTCGTCGAAGAGGTCGTCATGGCACTCCGCCCAGTTCTGGGCGAACGCCGCGGCGATGCCGTCCACGGCGGGACCGCGCACCTCGACGTGGGTGTCACGCCACTCGGTCTCGTCGCGTGCGTCCCCGCACCATTCCTCGGCGATGCCGACTCCACCGGTGAACGCCACCTGTTCGTCCACGACGAGGACCTTGCGGTGACAGCGGTGGTTCTGCTTGAGCGGGGAGAGCACCAGCGGGCGCCGGAACCAGGTGACCTGCACGCCCGCCGCGTCCATGAGCCGGAGGAGGCTCTTCTCGATCAGCCGGCTGCCGAAGCCGTCCAGCAGCAGTCGTACGCGTACACCCGCCCGGGCGCGGTCGGCGAGGGCCTCGGCGAACTGGCGGGCGATGTCGCCCTTCCAGTAGACGAAGGTCATCATGTCCACCGTGTGCGCGGCGGACCGGATGCTCGCCAGCATCGCCGGGAAGATCTCGTCGCCATTGCGCAGCGCGACCAGGGCGTTCCCCTCCGTCGCGGCGATTCCGATCAGGCGCTCCAGGCGCCGCCGTATGCGCTGGATGCGTTCGGCGGCCGGCCGGTACTCCGGGCCTGGCTCAGGGGTGCCGGGCAGGCTCGTGGTGGTCATCTTCTCCCCTGCCGGAACACGAGAGGACGGCCTGCTGCCCGCCGTGCGTCCCGTCCGGCAACAGAACCGCGCGGCACGCAGACTGTATCCGTCGGCCCGGCAGGGCAACGCGTCCGTACAGCCGGGTAGGGCCGAAGGGATTCGAGGGCTTCGTCGAGGAGACGGCTCGGATACGAGAGTGACGAGGGTGAGGGCGTCGTCGACGGGACGGCTGGGCTACGAGTGTCAGGGCGTCGTCGACGGGACGGCGCGGCGACGGGAGCGAGGGCGTATGAGTGGGATCTCCGGGCTGGGACGGCCACCGACAGCCGGCACGGGCGCGGCTGCCGGATCGCCGCTGGCGGGGCGTGTGGCGGTCGTAACCGGAGCCGCCCGCGGTGTGGGGGCGGCCGTCGCGCGGCGTCTGTCGGAGGCCGGGATGCTCGTCGCGCTGACGGGGCGCGAGGAGGCCACCCTCCGCCGGGCCGCCGAGGGGCTGCCCGGCCGGACGCTCTGCGTCGAGACCGACGTCACCGACCGGGGCGCGCTCGATCGGGCCGCCCGCGAGATCGGCGAGACGCTGGGACGAGCGAGCGTCGTCGTGGCCAACGCCGGAATCGCCACCGGCGGGCCGTTCATCCACACGCCGGCCGAGCTGTGGCAGCGGGTCATCGACGTCAATCTCACCGGGTCGGCCAACACCGCCCGTGCCTTCCTCCCCCACCTCGCCCACACCCGGGGCTACTTCCTCCAGATCGCCTCGACAGCCGCCTTCGGTTCGTCCCCGATGATGAGCGCCTACTGTGCCTCCAAGGCCGGGGTGGAGTCGTTCGCCCTGGCCCTGCGCGGCGAGGTGGAACCCGAGGGGGTCGGCGTGGGCATCGCCTACCTGCACTGGACGGGCACCGACATGATCACCGGCGTGGACGACCACCCCGTCCTGCAGGCGCTGCGCCGCAATCAGCCCCGGTTCGCGCGGAAGGTGCACAGCACCGCCGAGGTCGCCGAATGGCTGACGTCCGGCATCACACACCGCGCCCGGCACATCTACGCGCCCCCGTGGCTGCGCTGGTGCCAGCCGCTGCGGCCCGCCTTCCCCGCCCTCGTCTCCCGCCTCGCCCGCCGCGAACTGCGCCGGCAGTCCCTGAGCGGCCTCGCGGTCAAAGCCGGGGTCCTGGGCGCGGGCGGCCGGGCCGACTTCGAGGCCTACCTGGCAGCGACACAGGCCTTCCCGCCCGAACGCCCCTGACGGGCCCGTCCTGACCGCCCGGGCCGGCGCTCAATCGTTGGCGGCCTCGTACTGCAGGGTGCCGTCCACGGGCAGCAGGTACCCGATGCCTCGCTCCTGCGGCAGCTGCCCGGCCAGTATCGCGGGTCCCACAGCCCGAGACCTCGAACCCGACGAGCCCCAAGCTGAAGGCCGCTCTGGAGAAGGTCTCCTTGCCGATGGCGGCCAGCCAGTCGTCCATCACCGCGGATCTGAAGAAGGGCCGGCCGTCCCAGTACGCCACACCGGCGTTGTCCAGGGCGCCCACCGGGACGTAGAAGTCCAGCCAGTCGCTGCTTTCGTCGCCGCCCCGGATCGCCACGCAACCGCAGACGACGAGCTGGCCCGTCGGCAGCCGGACCTGGCCGTGGAGGTGCCCGAACGCGGTCAGGGAGGGAACGGTGCAGGGCACGGGATCCTGCTCCTCGGGTTCGCGGTCTGTCCGTCCGTAGCAGCCGTGCACGTCCGCGGCGGACCACAGGGCGCTCAGTACGGCTTGAATCCGGGCATCGTCAGTCGACCCGACGTCTATGGCCAGCTCGTAGTAGCCGTCGGTCCAGTTGGTCGGGTCCCGGAAGGAGGCCGCACTCGTAGATGTCACGGCATGATCATGCGGCACGGCCCTCCCCCGGAGCCACCGCATTCTGGCGCGGGGCCGGCTGCGCCCCGGAACGGGTTACAGCCTGCGGCGCAGCACCGCCCGGGCCGGCAGGGAGACCGCCCCCAGCGCCAGGGCGACGGCGGCGACCGCGAAGGATCCGTACACCGGCGGGGGGACGTACGGCATGTCACCGGTCACGCCGCTGGTCATCGGGATCAGCGTGGCCGCGGCGATCGCGGAGCCGAGGACCAGGCCCACCGAGGCCACCAGCAGGCTCTCCCAGCGGAGCATCGCCATCACCTGGCGCCCGGTGGAGCCGACGAGGCGCAGCGTGCGCAGCTCGCGGCGGCGGTCGAGGACCGTCATCACCAGGGTGGTGACCGCGGCGACGACGGCGAACCCGCCGAGCACCGCGGCCATGGTGTGGTTCATCCAGGCGCCCAGCCGCGCGTCGCGGTTCTGCTCGGTGGCGTAGCCGGAGGCGTCGGTGACCTCGCCCAGGGCGGTGAGCGCCTTCTTCGAGCCGCCACGCACCAGGAGCGTGCCGTCGAAGCCCGAGGTGACGTGCCCGGTCAGGGACGCCCGGTCCATCGTCACCGTGGCCAGGCCCGGGCCACGGCCGTAGACCGCGACGATCTCGGGTTCGGTCTCCGTCCTGTCGGGGAGGCAGAGCGGCAGCCGGTCGCCCACGCCCGCATCCGCCGAGGCGGCCAGGGTCTTGTCCATGGCGATCCGTCCCTCGCCGAGCCGGTCGAGGCTGCCTTGGCGTACGTCCAGGTCCTCTACCTTCGCCGGCTCGGCTCCGGAGCCGGTGACGCCCTGGGTGGCCGCGCCCTGCAGCGAGGCGAACTCGCCGGACCCGGTCGGCACCAGCACCTGCGTGTCGAGCAGCCCGACCGCCCCCTCCACGCCCGGCGCGCGGGCGGCGCGTGCTGCCGCGTCCACGGGGAGCCCGGCCGGGTCCGTCACCACGTGGTCCGCCGTGATGCCCGCGCGTCGTTGCTCGTCGGCGGCGTGGGTCTCGCTCGTGTGCATGAACACGAGCGTCGAGGAGAAGGCCACGGCGAGCACGATCGGGGTGATCGCGGAGGCGAGGCGGCGGGCGTTGGTGCGGGCGTTGGTGCGGGCGTCGGCGGCGGCCAGCTCGGCGGACGGGCCGGCGGCGCGCATCGGGAGGGCGAACAGGCCTGCGCACAGCCGTGCCACCAGCGGGCCGAGCAGCCCGACGGCGAGCATGAAGAACGCGACGACGCCGAGTGCGGCACCGGACGCGTCGTCCCCGGTGGAGCGGGCGGACACACCAATCGCGCCTCCGACGAGCGCGGCCACGCCGAGGAGGATACGCACCGGACCCGGCCGCAGCCTGCTGCCGTCCCCGACCGCGGAGCAGAACGTGCAGCTCCCCCCCCGTTACCTTCTTCGTGGCTCCGCAATGGGGCCTCCGGCCTTCGGGTCCGGCATGACTTCCCCCTCCTGTTGTTGATGATCCGGGGGGTGGTGTCACCGGGCTCGGAGGCATCGACGGAACGCTGATGAGGGGCTTGAGCACCGGCTTCACCTGCGCCGGAAGAGCTCTCCGTAACGTGGATGTGGCAGCTCGCTGCCCAGGCAAGGCCGGACGAAAGCGTGATGGAGGGGCCTGCGCGTGATCGACACCGGCGATATCGACGTCTTCCTCGGCCTGGACGTCGGCAAGGGCGAACACCACGCCACCGCCGTCACCCCGGCCGGCAAGAAGGCGTTCGACAAGCGCCTGCCCAACACCGAACCCAAGCTCCGCGAGCTGTTCGCGAAGTTGCAGGCCAAGCACGGGACCGTGCTGGTCGTGGTCGACCAGCCGGCCTCGATCGGCGCCCTGCCGCTGGCGGTCGCGCGGGACATGGGTTGCCCGGTCGCCTATCTGCCGGGGCTGACGATGCGGAGGATCGCCGACCTCTACCCGGGTGAGGCGAAGACGGATGCGAGGGACGCGTTCATCATCGCGGACGCGGCCCGGGCGATGCCTCACACGCTGCGGGCGATCGACGGCGAGGACGAGACGATCGCCGAGCTGGAGATGATCGTGGGGTTCGACGACGACCTGGCCGGCGAGGCCACTCGGGTCGCGAACCGGCTCCACGGCCTGTTGACGCAGGTCCATCCGTCGCTGGAACGGGTGCTGGGGCCGCGGTTGCAGCATCCGGCCGTCCTCACGCTGCTGGAACGGTTCGGGTCTCCGGCCCAGATACGCAAGGCCGGACGGCGGCGGCTGGTGACCCTGCTGCGGCCCAAGGCGCCGAGGATGGCCGAGCGGCTGGTCGAGGAGATCTTCGCCGCCCTGGACGAACAGACCGTAGTGGTGCCCGGGACCGAGGCGGCCGCACTGATCGTCCCGAGCCTGGCCGGATCCTTGGCCACCCTCCTTGACCAGCGGAAACTGCTGGCCGGGCGGATCGAGGAACTCCTGGAGGCCCACCCTCTTTCCAAAGTCCTGACCTCGATGCCGGGAGTCGGCGTCAGGACCGGAGCCCGCATCCTGATCGAGGTCGGCGACGGCAGCACCTTCCCGACCGCCGGCCACCTCGCCGCATACGCCGGTCTCGCCCCCGCAACCCGCAGTTCCGGGTCCTCGATCCGCGGCGAACAGCCCTCCAGGAGAGGAAACAAGCAGCTCAAACGGGCTTTCTTCCTCTCCGCGTTCGCCGCCCTCGGCGACCCGGCATCGCGGGCCTACTACGACAAGAAGATCGCCCAGGGCAAGCACCACACCCAGGCCCTGCTCTGCCTCGCCAGACGCAGGGCCGACGTCCTCTTCGCGATGCTCCGCGACGGAACCTTCTACGAACCGCAGCCGTCTGCCTCAGCCACCTGACCTACGGGTCTGCGAGGAGAACGACTCGATCGGCCTCGACATCGAAGCCGAGCACTGGATGGCCATAGTGGCCTTCCGGGTCCATCAGCACGGGCTTGTTCAACCGCCTTCCGACCTTTCGCAGGAAGCCGCAGAACACATCAAGTCGATCCTGGCCCTGCAACTCACGCAGGTCGACGTCGAAGTCGACTTCGTCGTCGGCATAGAACCGGAAGATCGCCAGCACATCGGCAGTCGGCCAGACCCGCAGGTTCGGGCACTCGGCGTCCGCCGGGCGGGCCAGCACGGCCTCCGCCCGGGGCACCGGAAGCACCGTCTCTCCCTCGGAGTACTGGCACTTCCAGCCCTTCTCCGCGACAAGATCGAGGACCGTCTGCCAGTCCTGCACCGAGGCATCCGGGACACGCATGTCCGGCAACGACCCCATCAGGTCCGGGTCGAAGAAGGTACTCACGTCATCCCACAGCAGATCAGCCACCCCGCCATGCTGCCTGGCTCCCCGACCCAACGCACCCCCCGTTTCCCTTGACCAAAGACATAGGGGCCCCCCGCGCCTGACCGGGCAGCGCCGGCAACGGCACCGGGCGCAGGCGGTCCCCGCCCGGATCGCACTCGCCGGCCAGGCAAAGCGCCGGCCAGGCGAAGCGCCAGCCGGGCGAGCTGTCCGGCCGTCAGCAGCAGCGCGTGGCCGTCGCCCGTGCCCTGGTCACCGGACCCGATGTGATCTTCGCAGACGAACCCACCGGTGCCCTCGACACCGGCACCGCGGCCGAGGTGCTCGGCCTGCTGCGCACCACGGTGGACACGGGTGCCCGACGTCAGCTGCGGCACCGGCGGCACCACACAGGCCGTCGCGCTCCCGCTCGGCCCCGCGGGTCACTGCGTCGGCATCGACATCTCCGAACCGGCCATCACCGCTGCCCGGGCCCGCGCCGAGCGGGAGCAGGCACCGGTGACCTTCGTCAGCACCGACGCGCAGGAACACGCCTTCGAGCCCGCCGGCTACGACGCCGTCACGTCGCGGTCCGGCGTCATGTTCTTCAACAACTCCGTCCAGGCCTTCGCGACCTTCCGCCGGACCGCACGAGACGGTACCGGGCCCCACTTCATCGCCTGGCACGACCCCGACGAGAACCCCTCCACGACGACGGCCGAGCGCGCGGGCGTGGACGATCCCTACGACAGCCAAGGCACGCCCAAGAGGCCCCTCAGGGTCCCGGAACCGCCCAGCCCGCAGCGAGCCCGTGCTGGAGCGGGACTTCCGCCCGCTGGCCGGCTTCGGGCCGGACACCTGTGCTATCGCTGACCGCCCGAGGTGCTGTCGCCGTGGTCGTCCGCGGATCGGCTGCTGCCGTGCGCGGCGGTGTGCCCGGTCAGCCGCTCCCAGTTGCCGGACCCGATGGCGGCCTTTTCCTCCTGGGTGAACGGTGCTTGCTCCAGGAACGACCGGGCGACCGAGCGGCTGGTGTCGAGGAAGGGGAAGCCGCCGGGCCGCGTTCCGAAGGTGTAGGGGTAGTCGGTGGAGTACAGCATGCGCTCGGTTCCGACGACCTCAGCTGTCCACCGCAGGTAGCGCTCGCTGACCGTGCCGCTGCCCGCCACCCAGAAGTTCTGGCGGAAGTAGTCGGCCAGAGGCCGCTCCAGCTGCGCCATGTCCTGCAGGACACCGATGTGGTCGAGGTAGAACAGGACGACCTCGCCCCAGTGCCCCGCGATCACCTGCAGTCCGGGGTGACGGTCGAACACCCCGGAGAAGATCATCCTCAGGTACTGCACGCCCAGGTCGTAGTACCAGCCCAGGCCGGCGGTCGCGAGCGCGCGGCCGACTCCGTTGGGCAGATTCGAGTAGTAGGCCTCATGGACAGCGTTCACAGGGGTCTGCGGGTGGAAGTGCAGCGGTACCCGGAGCCGTTCGGCGGTGGCGTAGAGGTCGTCGAACTCCGGCGCGTCGGCCGGCTTGTCACCGGTACGCCCGTACAGCATCGCGCCGCGGAAGCCGAGTCGGGTGACCGCGCGCTCCAGCTCCGCGGCGGCGGCTTCGGGTGCCGGCGTGGGGATGGCCGCGAGCGCCTGGAATCGGTCGGGGTGGGCGTCGACGGCTTGGGCGAGTGCGTCGTTCGCCTCGCGCGCCACGCTCACGGCGTCCGCCGCAGTCAGATTCTGCACGCCGGGTGTGGCCAGCGACAGCACGGCGACGTCGACGCCTTGATCGTCCATGTCGGCCAGGCGGCGGTCGCCGACGTCGCGCAGCCGCTGCGCTATCGGCTCGTCGCCGTAGCCGAGTTGCGGGATCTGCGGCACGCCTGCCCGCGTCCAGGCATCGAGCAGGACCGGCAGGGCCACGTGCTCCTCGAGGCCTACGATCCGCAGCTTCTCAGGCATGGTGCGCTCCTCTTCTCTCGTTGTTTCCAGTGATACGCCAATGACGATAACATCGATAGCATCAGTGGAAGCAAGTGGGCGCTATCATTGATTCATGCCTGAGGGAGCGAAGAACGAGGCCATGGCCGTCGCCGCGTCGGAGGCAGCCGACGTCCGTGAGGTCACCCGGCAGCGGGTGGTTGAGGCAGCGGCGGACCTGCTCGCGCGCGAGGGCCGCGACGCGGTGACCACCCGGGCGGTCGCGGCGGCCGCCGGGACGCAGCCCCCTGCGATCTATCGCCTGTTCGGCGACAAGGACGGGCTCCTCGATGCAGTGGTGGAGCACGGCTACGCCCGCTTCCTCGCGGCAAAGCACAGGGACACCCGCCCTCAGGACCCGGTGGAAGATCTGCGTGCGGGCTGGGACCTCGCCGTCGAGTTCGGGCTCGCCAACCCCGAGCTGTACGCGCTGATGTACAACGACCCCCGACGCGGCACGACATCGGCTGCCTTCCAGGCCGGCATGCAGATCCTGCTGGGGCGCATCCGCCGCCTCGCCGCCGGCGGCTGGCTCCGCGTCGACGAGAAGCTCGCGGCGGCCCTCATCCACGCGACAGCGCGCGGCGCCGTGCTCACCTGGCTGTCGCTGCCCGAGGACCAGCGCGACCCGGCCCTGCTCACCACCCTGCGCGAATCCATGGTCGCCGCCGTCACCCACGAAAGACCCGTGGTGCGAGACGCGGGCCTCGCGGACGCCGTCCGAACCGTGCGGGCCCTCCTGCCCGGCCAGACAACGCTCAGCAGCGCGGAACAGCACCTCCTCAGCGAATGGCTCGACCGCCTTGCCGCGGACGGCTCTGAGGGGGAAGCGGAAGAACACGCGTCGTGATGTTCGCTGGCCCTCCTGCTCTGCATGCCAGCGCCCGGGAACCCGTTCCGCGTTCCCGGGCGCTGGCAGGGTCGTCCGGGGTCAGTCGGCGGCGTCCGCGATCCAGGAGCCGTGGATCATGGCCGGGACGCGGCGCGGAAGAAGGACCGTGGCGACCGGCGGCAGGGACAGGTCCGAGGCGTCGAGGACGAGGAGGCGCGAGCTGTCGGAGTTGAGGTCGCTCACGACGGTCAGGAGTAGCCGGCGTCCTCGTCGGTGGCGTCCTCGGCCGGTGCGAAGACGGCCTCGCTGGGGAGTTGGCAGTTGCCGACGGGAAGCGACTGGCGGCCTTGGGTGCGTCGGTCGTACGTGACGAGGGTGTGGTTGCCGATGCCCTGGTCGTCGGGGAAGGACAGGGCGTACTGGTAGCGGTGTTCGCGTCCGGTGTAAGCCTCGTTGATGGTCGGGAACTCCACAGTCAGGTCGTCGACGGTCTCTTCGCGGACAGTCTCCGGCTGCGAGGTCGACCGTCCAGCGTCGCGCACGTGACTGCGGGGTGCGCTCGGCTCCCCGGCCGGGGGCGCCGGTCCACCAGTTCCAGGAGCGCTGCCAGCCGTTGCGGCCCACGGCCGGGCCCTCGACCGACGATCAGCCCGAGGGCGTCTTCGTAGGCGTTGGCCAAGTGCATCGCGTACCCCGGTGCGATGTAGAACCAGCGGACCTTCGACGCGCCGCCCGTACCGCGCGGCAGGACGCCGATTCGGCGCTTGAGCGCCGCGCTCGCACCGGGCACCTCCTGGCTGTCGAGGACCTGGCCGTCGGGGGAGGCGACGTGGTGGATCAGGTACGGCGGGAAGGGCGAGGAGGCGAAGAAGTGCAGCTCGCCGGTGACCGGGTCCTGCTTGGGGTGAGCGGTCATGGGCGGAGGTGAGCTTGCCGTCGAAGTCGAAGGCGCCGACGGTCTCCAGCTCGGGGGTCAGCTCGAAGGGCGGGGCGGACTCGCACAGGGCGAGGAGGCGACCGCCGTGTTCGAAGACGTGGGTGCCGACGGTGCTGGCGGTCAGGTCGGGGCCGTCCTCGGTCATGGGCGGGGTGCGGGCCCAGCCGGCGGGCCAGGCGCCGGGCTGGAGCGGAACCGAGCATGTTGGCGGCCGCGAGCGGGAGTTGTGCCAGGCCGGCGGCCAAGGGGCCGGCACCGAGCACCTGTTGCTGAAGCAGCGGGAGGAAGAAGAACAGCCCGACCCACACGGCGCCGAGCAGGGCCATCAGGAGATTGGCCGGGCGACGAGCCCCTGGGCCGACAGCCGGGGCGGCAACAGCGGGGCCGGGTCGCATCGTTCGGCTCGCAGGAAGAGCAGGAGCAACAAGCCGACGGCGAGCAGCGGCCCGAGGACGAGCGGGTCGGCCCAGCCGGAAGTGCGGGCGGTGGTCAGAGCGTGGACGAGGGCGACGAACACAGCGGTGACCGGCAGCGCGCCGAACACGTCGATACGCGGACCGCCGGGGCCGCCGCGTGGACCACCGGAATCGGCGGGGACCAGGCGGAGGGCGGCGACCAGGGCGAGGACCGCCCCGAACACGCAGACGTGGAAGATCCAGGGCCACCCGAACGCCCCGGTCAGCAGACCGGCGAACAACACCCCGGCCGCACCGTCGGCCCCCGAGACCGCGCCCCACAGCCCCAGGGCACGGACACGTCCGCCGCCGACCGGGAAGATCCGGACGACCAGGGCCAGTGCGGCGGGTGCCACCGCGGCAGCACCCACGCCCTGGGCTGCGCGGGCGCCGATCAGCAACGAGGCAGAGCCGGCCAGCCCGGCGGCCACCGAGGCGGCGGCGAACAGGACCAGCCCGGCGACGAGGACACGGCGGGCACCGGCCATATCGGCGGCCCGGCCATCGAGGAGCAGCAGCGCCCCGAAGGCGAGGCCGTGGGCGGTGACGACCCAGGACATCCCCGTGCCGGACAGACCGACGCCGTCCCGCAGGTGCAGCAGAGCGACGTTGACGACGGACGTGCTCAGTACGACCACGAACTGAGCTCCGGCCAGAGCCGCGAGTGCAGTGCCCGGCGGGGCCGGCGCGGGACTCCTGCCCCAGGCCCGTACCGGCCTCTCCCCCGTCCGTCCGCGATGGTCCCCACGTCAGCTAGAGCGGTCACATCTGGTGACGGGCGGAGCCGGGCCGGTCAGCGACGGCTACGTCCCACCCATGGCCGAACACATCGCCGTGGGCGGCGATCGACCGGGACTGCCGGACGCGGACATGCGCATCGGGTACGTGAGGCCGGGCGGATCCGGCGTAGGTTCGGTTCTCAGCACCCCGCCGCACGAGTGGCGGCCCCGCTGCGGGTGGCTGTGCGCAGCAGGAGCAGGGCGATGTCGTCGCCGCGGTGCTGCCGCCGCTTGGCGTGCCGAACCACATCGTCGGCCAGCGATTCCAGCGGCCGGTCTCCACCACGGGACAGCAGACCGGCAAGGTCGAAAATGGCCTCCTCCAGATCCACATCGAGGTACTCGACCAGCCCGTCGGTGTAGAGAGCCAGTACACAGCCGACCGGCATGGGCACGCTGACCATGCGGTACTCCGCTTCGCGGTCGATGCCGAGGAGCATCCCCCCTGCCGCTTCCAGCGTTCTTACCTGTCCGTCCGGGCCGCGGAGCAGTGCCGGCGGGTGTCCAGCTGTGGAGAGCCCGGCTCGGCGGCGGCCCAGATCAAGGCTGAGGTACAAGCAGCTGGCGAAGAGTCCTGCGTCCAGGTCGGTGAGCAGGCGGTTGGTGCGGGCCAGGACCTCGGCCGGGGCCGCTCCGGCGGTGGCGTACGCCCGGATCGCGGTCCGCACCTGGCCCATCAGGGCCGCGGCGGTGACGTTGTGGCCCTGCACATCTCCGATGACGGCGCCGACGACAGCTTCGTCGAGGCGGATGAGGTCGTAGAAGTCGCCACCGACGTCCATGCCTTGGGTGGCCGGGATGTAGCGTGCCGCCGCTTCCAGGCCAGGTATCGCGGGCAGCTTCCGCGGCAGCAGTCCGGACTGCAGTCCGCGCGCCAGCCGGTGCTTGGAGTCATAGAGGCCGGCTCGGTCGAGAGCTTGTGCCAGCAGGCCCCCCAGGGAGGTCAGGACGGCCCGTTCGTCGGTCGTGAAGGGGTGCGGCTCGGCAAAGGTCAGGACGCAGGTGCCGACCGGGCGTCCCGAGGCTGTCAGGGGCAGGAACGCACAGGCCCCCATCCTGTCGGTCCAACCTGCTGCCTCGGGGAAGGCTTGCCGGAGCTGCTCGCTGGTGGGAAAGAGGACGGGCACGCCTGTGGCCAGAACCCGCGCGGCTGGGGAAGCGGACGTCAGGGGCAGGCCGTCGAACAAGTCGATCACCTCGGCCGGACAGCCGCGGTGCCCGGCGGCCCGCAGCCTGCCGGCCTCCACCGTCAACAGCGCCATGGCTCGGCCGCCGAAGGCTGGGGTGATCTGTCCTGCGAGCAGCTCAACCAGGTCGTCGACGCCCACTGCCTCCGTCAGCACCCCGGCCAGGTGCATCAGGTGGTAGAGCGCGGTGACGGGAGGAGCGGCCGGCGGAACCGCCGCGGTGCCCGTCCGTCCTGGCTCCGCAGTGGCTGGAGTGATGCGCACGCTGGTACCTGTGACATCGGGGTAGAGCTCGAAGCTGAGCCACAGGTCGGGTGGGCGCAGCACGGTGAAGGATGTGGGCTGCCGGACGAGCAGAGCGGCCCAGTAGCTGTCCTCGTAGAACGGCTGCCGCAGCCACGGCAGGGCGCTCCACACGAGCGCGCCGTGGAGCTTCTCGGTCGGTTCGCCCAGCAACTCGGCCGCGGTTGAGCTCACGAAGGTGATGCGGCCCTGCGGGTCCAGGGCACAGAGTCCCTCGGGAAGCCGTGTTATCAGCCCGGTCAGGGAGGCCGCGCCGTTGGCGCTTGCGCCGGGCACGCTCACGACGCGTGGTTCCCCCTCGTACCGCACGGGTCTGCCCTCGATGGCCGCCTGTTCCAGCGTCATGGCCAGCCGTTCCGCGGCGGTGGTCAGGCTGTCGCGTTCGGCGCCGGACAGCTCTTCCGGATGGGAAGCGGCCCACCCGAGTGACATCGTGCCGTAGCAGGTGCCGTGCGCGACTACCGGGGCCACTGCCATGGCGAAGGCATACGGGTAGTCGAGTGCGATGCGGGGATAGCGGCGCACCATGTCGTCCTGACCACTGATCCAGATGAGCTTCCGTCGGCGTACCGCCTCCGGGCTGGGTGAGGGTGTGGCCAGCCCGACGCGGTACCACGGTGCCAGGACGTCTTTGGGCACTCCTGCCAGCACGGCCAGGTACAGCACCTGCTCCTCGGGGGGCAGAAGGTAGATCATGCCTGCGTAGGCGTCGGTCTCCACCATCGCCCGGAGGAGCGGCGCCTCCCATCCGGTGGCCTCTGTGCCCATCGTCGTCTGCCGGTCACGGTCCGAGCCCGAGAGTGGGATGGCCCCGACGTGTCGTGCGGGTCGCGGAGGCCTGCTGGTAGTCGTCCCGCGGGTCGGGGATCCCGCACCAGGCACCATCCTGGCACCGTCCGCCCGGGACGGCAGCGCGAGGGCGACACCCGCCTGCTCCGTCGGTCGCAGAAGCCCTCCGCCGTGGCCCGCGCCGTGCCTGTGGGCCCGTGCGGTGACCGCGTCGAGGTCGTCGACCGGGCGAAACACCTCGGCGATGCTCTGGCGTCCCCGGGCTGTCGCAGCCGTGCGAGGAGACGCCGCCCGCACCGACGGACAAACCCTCACCGCCGAGAACACCGTCATCCACGCGGGCCGCCGCATCGCCACCGCCGAAGGCAGGGTGCTCGACGAGGAGGGCAAACTGATCGCCCATGCCACCACGACCCGCGTGATCTTTTGGCTTGCCGGGGCAGCACGCGCCTGCGCGCCGTAGCGCGGTGCGCAGGCTCGATGCGCACCCCGAGCCGCTCCGCCGGTTCGACGGCGTCCCGGGTCGGTGTGCAGACCTCGACCGGGCCGCTGGAGTCCTCGCTCACCAGGCCGTGATAGACGGCGAAGACCGGCCGGTGTAGGGCCGTCTGGCCAATGGAGGCCGGAAGGCTCGCATCCGATGATCTGCCCGAGATCGCGACCGAGGCGCCTGACCGCCCGTCGCAGCAGGGCGGCCAGAGGGGGCATGCTCCCCTGTCGTGCGAAGCGTTGAAAGTGATGCCGGTCGGGCTGTCGGATGTCTGCTCGCCGAGAGAGTAGATCCTGGAGCGGGGCTGTCGTGTCACCGCTTCCAGCATATGAGCCGACGCCCCCTGCACGGCACCCGGACGAGGCGTCCGGGTGCCCTGGTAAGCCTTGTCCGCCCAGCACTTCACGTCGGCCTCGCCGGGGTGCGGGGGTTACATCCCGCCCGGTTCCGTGGGCTACGGCACTCGTCGGCTCTCAGCGCGGGCAGCCGTGGGCTGCCGCACGCTCATGGCTTCGGCGGTCGGGGGAAGGCGCGGCGGTAGTCGGTCGGGGAGATGCCGATGTGCTTGAGGAAGTGGTGGCGGAAGTTGTTCGCCGTGCCGAGGCCGCTCAGTTGCGCGACCCGTTCGACCGTCAGGTCCGTCGACTCCAACAGGCTCTGGGCCTTGACGAGCCGTTGGTTGAGCAGCCACCGGAGGGGCGTCGTCCCGGTGGCCTGTCGCAGTCGTCGGTAGAAGGTGCGCGGGCTCACGGCGGCTCGGTCGGCCAGGTCCTCGATCGTCAGCGGCTGGTCGAGACGCGTCTGCGCCCACTCCAGCACGGCTGCCAGCCCCTCGTCGTCGGTGGCGGGCACGGACAGGTCGATGAACTGCGCCTGGCCGCCGGGGCGATGGGCGGGCACCACCATGCGGCGGGCCAGCTGGTTGGCGACATGCGCGCCGAGGTCGCGGCGGACCAGGTGCAGGCACAGGTCGAGTCCGGCGGTCATACCGGCGCTGGTGAGCACGTCACCGTCGTCGACGTAGAGCACGGAGTCGTCCACCCGCACCTTCGGGTAGCGCTCGGCGAGTTGGGCGGTGTGCATCCAGTGAGCGGTGGCGCGGCGGCCGTCGAGCAGTCCCGCCTCGGCCAGTGCGAACGCGCCGGTGCACAGGGACACCATCCGGGCGCCGGCCTCGTACGCCCGGCGCAGCGCCTCGATCAGCCGCGGCGGCAGCGGGACCCCCTGCTCGACACAGGAGTCCGGCACCGACGGGACGATGACGGTGTCGGCGCCGACCAGGTGCTCCAGTCCGTACGCGGTGCGCAGGCCGAAGCCCGGCCCGGCATGCGGTGCGCCCGGCGAGTCCGTCGGCCGGTCGCCGGTGCCGCAGAGGCGAAGGTCGTACCACGGGTCGGCGAGATCGGGCTGCGGTCTGCCGAACACCGTGGCTGCGATGCTCAGCTCGTACAGGTCCCAGGACGCGACCTCGAGGTCCTCGGTCACCACCAAGGCGACGGATCCAGCGCTCATGTCCGCCCATCATAGGTCCGCGAACTGGCACGATTTTGGTGGGAGTCGTCACCGGTGTCACTGGTGGGGGCGGACCCGCCCTGCGAGTCTCGGACGCAGATGATCAACCGTTCAAGGAGAACTGACATGACGTCCGACCCGCAGCCGGTGACCATCCTCGGGCTGGGAAACATGGGCACCGCGCTGGCCGCCGCCCTGCTGGACCGCGGCCATCCGGTGACGGTGTGGAACCGATCGCCGCAGAAGGCCGCACCGATGACCGACCGGGGCGCCCGCCTGGCCACGACACCCGCGGAGGCGATCTCGGCGAGCCCGCTCGTCATCCCCTGCGTCCTCGACTACGACGCGTTGTACGGACTCCTCGACGGAGCCACCGACTCCCTCACCGGCCGCGCGGTCGTCAATCTCACGTCCGGCAGCCCCGAACAGGCGCACGAGGCGCTGGCGTGGTTCCGCTCGCACGGTGCCGGCTACCTCGACGGTGCGATCATGACCACTCCGCCGGGCGTCGGGAACCCCGAGGTGATGCTTCTGTACAGCGGCCCGCGCGACGTGTTCGACGCTCACCGCCACACCCTGGCAGCCCTGGGCGACCCCGTGTACCTCGATGCCGACCCGGCCCTGGCGTCCCTCCACGACGCCGCCCTGCTGGGCCTGATGTGGGCCACCATGACGGGTTGGCTGCACGGCGCCGCGCTACTCGGCACGGAGAAGGTCCCGGCCACCGCGTTCACTCCCGTCGCGATGCGCTGGCTGAGCACGGTGAGCAACTTCCTCACCCGGTACGCCGAGCAGGTGGACACCGGCCGGTACCCGGGCGACGACGCCACCGTGGACGTACAGATCGCGGCCATCGACCACCTCCTCCACGCCTCTGCGGCCCGCGGCCTGAACACCGCGCTCCCTGGCTTGCTGAAGTCCCATATGGAACGGGCCAGGGCCGCCGGGCATGGCGCGGACAGCTTCGCGAGCGTCATCAGCGTGCTCACCGAGGCGGAAGGGAGCTGAACAGCGTCACCGAACGGACCAGCGCCCGGTCATCCGGCGCGGCCTCAAGGCCGCGCCGGATGACCGGGCGGGCCGGGCTCGCCTCCGATCGGGGACCCCGCGGTGCAGCCGCCGGGAGGCCATCGATTCGCACGCGGTCGTCGATCAGGCCATCGGTGTCTTGATCGCCAGGCAGTTCGCCGCCGTGCAGAGGCGCTAGAGCGAGATCGTTG
This sequence comes from Streptomyces sp. 15-116A, assembly GCF_025290915.1. GTDB lineage: Bacteria > Actinomycetota > Actinomycetes > Streptomycetales > Streptomycetaceae > Streptomyces. The sequence goes on from NZ_JAOCQE010000008.1 coordinate 40,616, forward strand.
CGCCCACTTGTGCACCAGTGCGCCGAGCCACTCGCCTCGAGCTGTAGCTCCGACAGAACGACCGCTGCATGCAGTCGTGCTGCCGCGAGCCGCGCCGCTTCCATGGGGATGTACCAAACGGGTCTGTGCCACCACCCTTGACGCATCTCATTCCCAGGCTGGGAGCGCAGCCGCGTGCGTCACGGGTCGCGCATCACAGCGGCACCCCCTGCCGCGCTGGGCCGTACCACTGCCCTCCCTGGACGGGTCCAGATCGAGGACAACGACGACAACCGGCGATGCCACGTCGTCGACCCGCAGCCTGAGCCGGCGGCCGAGCTGCTGACCACGGCCTACGCGGACAGCAGCCGGGCAGCAGACACACGGGGGACCATCCGCGCCGCCGAGAACATCGAGCAGGTCGCCGGCGCGCTGGCCCGGGCCGACCAGCGGGAAACGGCCGAGACCCTCGCCGCCGGACTGGTCAGGACGCCGTCATCGAGCGGGTCGCTGCTGCGCCCTACACCTCTGGAGGGTGACGTAGCAGGATTGCAGCGCGCGACTCGACGCTGTCGCTGCTCGTGCCGGGCCATGTCGAGGGCCGGACTCGTCCCGAGCCGAGGGCGGATCGCACCGGCGTACCCGACCACGCCGTCCCTCGATCGCTGGAATCGTGTGCCCGGGAGCGGTCGGGACGTGGTCACAGGAGAGGGCCGATGAGTGACTGGTCTTCGAGTCCGGGCAGGCCCGGGACCCCTTCGTTGTTCTCTCCGCAGGTGATCTCGTCGCGCGGGGTGTAGTGGGTGCGGAACGGCTCGCGCTTAACTTCGCGCCCGTTGTCGTGGAAGACCCGTTCCACGGTGACGTCGAAGCCCTCGAGCGGCGTCTGCGGCACGCACTTGTCAGCGGTGCTCACCCGGCTCTCAGGCTGTCGCACATTGGTGCGCGGCCCCTTGACGGACGTGATCTCGTCGTACTTCTTCGTGCCCAGAAACGAGACGGTCACCGAGGTGTCGGTGGACCGGGCCTGGATGTAGATGGCCTTGCCGGAGTCATTGGTGAACCTCAGATCCAGGCTGCCCCAGGCGACCGTCGCCTCGCGGCCCTCGGGATAGCGCTCGATGTAGAAGGAGTGGGCGCCGTACTCGACGGGCTTGACGCCGGCGAAGAACATCGCGTTGAACACGGTGGTCGCGACGGCGGACACACCGCCGCCGGGCGCCTTGGCGTACTGGTCGTCGCGGATCATGACGCCCTCGACGAAGCCGTTGGCCTCGGTGCGCTCGCCGACGGTCCGGTTGAAGCTCCAGGTCTCGTTCGGCTTGACAACGGAGCCGTTGATGAGCTCCACGGCCCGGCCGATGTTCTTCGTGCGGTAGGCCGCCGGTTCGAAGTGCACGGTGAAGGAGGACATCTTCTCCGTCAGCCCCAGACGCGCCGCGTTCTCGCGGGTGACCTCCGGCTGGATCTGCTGCGTGGCCACCTCACCGGTCCGGGCGGCGCCCGGCTTGGTGAGCAGGGGCAGGACGGCCTTGCCCAGGGCCTTGTCAGTGACCTTCACGCCCGGCTCGGCGTCTTCGGTCACCACTGCCTTGTCGCCCGCGACCCCGAGCCGGGCGTTGCGGGGTGCGGTGGGCAGATGGTTCAGGGCGCCGGTCACCGCCGGGGCGGTGCGCAGGCCCTTGCTGTCGAGCTTCGGCGTGAGCCTGCCGGAGTCGTCCGGCCGCATCGTCAGGTGCTCGCTCAGCACGGCCGGGGTGAGCGTGAACCGTTTGCCGCCCGCGGTGAGCGTGACCGGGGCCGACATCGCAGGCTGTGCGAACTCGCGCACCGCCCGCCGGACCTCTTCGGCAGTGACCTCAGGCGTGGTGCGATGCGCGGGCAGCACCGTGACCGACTTCTGCGCGCCGCGCAGGAAGGCGGTGCGCAGGGCGTCCACCGAGGCGTCCACGTCCAGCGCGTACCCGGTGCGTGCGGCTGTCTGCTCGACACGGCCGTCCTTAAAGGAGACGGCGCCCTCGCGGACCTTCTCGTCGAGCTTCTTCCCCAGCTTCCCGAGGGCGGCGCGGGCCTTGTCCTCATCGACGTGCACGACCGGCTCGATGGCATCGCCCGAGCGGAACAGCCCGCCGATCACCGTGACCGGATCGACGCCGGTGGACGCCGCCCGGTCAAGGGTCTCGGGGATGTCGAAGGTGAGTCCCGCCTGCCGCGAATCGACCGTGCCCGTGCGGTCGCCGACCTTGACGGCAAGCGTCCGCGGGCCGGCCTGCGCCAGATGCCGCTCCAGCTTCCGGCCGGCCTCCTCACGGGTCAGACCTCCGATGTCCACACCGCGGACCGTCGTGCCCGCTTCGATCCCGCCACCGGTGATCAGCAGCCCTGCCAGGTACAGGCCGCCGACGCCGACGGCCAGCGCGCCGCCTGCCAGCGCGGCTGGCGGGAGGGGGGCGGTTCGGCGGACGGTGGGTATCCGGGGGCGCATTGATCTCCTGAACGGTCGATGTGTCGGGCTGGTGGGGGACCCGGTGCTGCAGCCAATACGGGCGAGAAACGTCGGCCAGGCTAGGCACAACCGGGAGCAAAATGGTGTATCCCAGGTCACTTCAGGCGCTGATCGGACGCCGCAGTGACGAGCGCAACGACGCACCGCACCAAGGCGCCGACCCTCGCTGAACTTCTTTCATCCTGGAAAGTCGCAGGCCATAGGGTGTGCACAGCCTGGATGACAGTGCCGATGCGGCGGGTGGAGCATGTGGATCGCCGGAGGATCCGCCAGGACTTCAGCTGCGCGAAGGCGCGTCCGCCCGGAGCCCTCAGCCGGGCATGGTCCCGATTCACTGCTGGTGATGCCTGGACTGCTCACGGTGGTTCTTGTCCGGGGTGCGGACGGTGGCGCCGACGCCCTGGTAGGCGCGGTCCGCGAGGATGCGGACATGGCGGGTCAGGCAGGCCTGGATGATGCCCTGGGCGCGGGCCGATGAGGTCGTGGGTCCGGCCCGGTGTCGCTCGGGAGAACCACAGCGGTGTGCGGTCCGGCCGGGCGATGACCTGCACGCTCATTCCCATGTTGCTCGTACTTCGGCGAGGAGTAAGGCTCGTCCGCGGCGCATGCGGTCGGCGGCGATCAGGGTGCCGTCCACGATCAACGTCCAGGGTCTCCTCGACGTAGCGCCAGGCCGTCGCGTTCGAGACTTGGAACCGACTTCGGGCGTAGATCAGCCAGGAGACATGCTCGACCGACTCACACGAGACGTCCAGCACGGAAGGATACGGAACCAACAGAGCCCTCGGCCTGTCGGCAGTGCCGAGGGCCACGGCGGAGAGCCCTTGCAGGGCCCGCCGTCGCGAGGCATGTTCCTCGGCGGAAACGCGCGCCAGCCGTGCCCAGGTGGCGGCGCCCATGACGAGGTGGTAGGCGCGCGCTACATGAGGGCATTCTCCGCCATCGCCCCCTGAGAGCGTCACGGGACTACAGCAGCTCGGCTCGCCTGGTGGTGGTCAGCTGCAGACGCGTCGTCTGCAGCTAGCGGAGGTTCTTCCTCGAAGTCCTGACAGCCGTATGCGGCTGTCCGCCCACATCTCCCTCGCACGCCACTCCCCCGGTCAGGGACGACACATAATCCGGTCCCAATCGACGGTGATCTTGACCTCGTCCCGAGCTCTCCGGCGGACATGCGGTAGGACAGAGTTGTGGTCTCACATCGTGTGTCCTTCCTGGCTCCCCTGGATCGACACCGAAAGCCAAGTCGTGGAAGCTGCGCATCATTCGATCACCGGTCATGGGCGGCCCCCTGACCGCCTGTACTGACAGCCCGGTTGCCCGCCGGTCCACACTCCCGCCGTCTGCCAGGAAGCAGGGGAGGTGTCGGTGCTGCACCGCATTCCCACGCTTCGTATCCCCCCTTCAGGCTGCTCACCCGCGTGGCGTCGTGTTCCCTGACGTCACGCAGGTGAGCATGTGCGGACCCAGCCCCCTTCCGCATGAGGCGGTGCGATGCCCGACCGTGCCGACCGTGGCCGCCCCGAGGACGTCACCCCGACGGGAATCCTGAGGTGGCAGCCGCCGGAGCAGTGGCTGTTCAGCGGCATCTACGGTCTGGTGCTGGCCAGCGCCATGGTGTCCGCGCTGGACCCGGCGGGGGACGAGGCCGATCCGGGTGCGGACGCGCTGTGGGTACTGCTCACCGCGCTGGCGTCCGGTGCCGCCCATGGGTATGCGCATGTGATCGCCCTTCGCGCGTCCGCCGGCGGGAGAGCCACCCCCCAGAAGACTGCGGTCGGTGCTCGCCGAGTGGCCCTTGGTGGCGGCCGTGCTGCCCACGGTCGCCATACTGCTGGCCGCGGTGGCCGGCTGGTGGGCGGAGGCCGCGGCGGTGGACGCGGCCCTGCTCTTCAACACCGTCGCCCTGTTCGCCCTGGGCACGCTGGCCGCCCGCACCGCCGGGTACGGATGGCCGTCCTCGTGCCGGGCAGGGGGCCTGGACATGCTGATCGGCCTGGTGATCATCGTCGCGAATGCTCTGATCCACTAACCGAGCTGTTCCTGGCAGCCGTGCAGCCCTCCGTGGTTGCGCCACCAGGCCACCTTCCCGTCGGGGCCGCGCACGAAGTCGGAGCGGGAACCGACAGGCTTTCCGTCGGGGCCGAGGTCCAGTGTGAAGTCCTTCCGGTAGAAGGCGGCACCGTCACTGACGGACCGACGGCTGGTCGGTCCGGCAGCGTATTCGTGCCGCCGCGGGCCGTGGAACCTGGCATAGCCGGCGAAAGCGATCGGCATGGGGCTCCATGCGCCCACGACGAATGCTCCGCCATACGTCACGATGACCTGATGCCGGTGGGAGCGTTGGAGAATCTCGTGCATGAATACGCCCCCGACCGCCGGGGGCGAGGCCGTCGCAGGCCCTGACCCGGCTGGCGAACGATGACTACCTCGCGTTGATCAGCCATGCCGCCAGCATCACATGTCACATGCCGAGACCGCGCTCGTTCTCGCAATGGGGCGGTCCGCACTGTCGTGGGCGGCGAGCTGCGCGCGTGGCTGGCCAGGGAACGGCGGCCTGGCCGTCGGATCCGGGCCGGGTGTCGCCGGGTGGACTCAGGCGCTCGGTGACGTGGTGGTCGGAGACCGTCGTCGGTGTGGCGGCCCAACGGTCCACGGGGATATTGAGTGCCTTGCGCCAATCACCGCGGGCGCACTGTAGTCGCTGCCGGGGATCGCGAAGACGGCTTCGCGGGTCGTTGCCGTCGGCCGGCCGTCCCGGCTGGCAGGGAGCCTGCAGCCGAAGCAAACGGCCGAGATCGCCGTGCCGGGTTCTCCCGGTGTCGGGGCAGCCGCGGCACAGGAGCCGGACCTGTCGCCTGGAATCCCCGCAGCCGTCGGTCAGCGGTCGGCGTGGACCCCAATCTCTCGTGCCAGCGCCACCCAGCGCTCCGCCACACCCCTGACGGTCGGATACCTGTTCAGGAACTCTTCATCGGTGAGCGACATCTCGCACGTGCCGGTCACCGTGCGCGCGGGCGAGCTGCCGGAGGGGGGCAGGTCCCAGGTGCGGTTCTCGTTCGACATCAGGCCTCCAGTTGCTGGGCAGCGCCTGGTCCGTGGGGAGCCGTGAGGCGCCGTGACACCGCCTGCGGGAGCGATACGGGCGGAGTCGGAGCGTCAGCCCGCCGGGGGGGGCGGACGCCGCGTGACAGCATGCACCGGGAACCAGCCATCTGGATAGATGGCTGGCTGGAAAAGGGTGGAACGGCTCGAGCCGTCCCACGCCCCGCGAGCGCAGCGGGCACGGGCTGCGAGACATCCCGTTCCGTGCGCGCCTGCGTAAGACGAGATGAGCGCTGATCGAGGCCACGAACTGCTCGCGCACTCCCCCACTGGGGACGTGTCCACTCGCGCGGTCAGTGAGGCCGCAGGGGCAAGCAGCCCGTCTTGTACGGACTGTTCGGAGACTCGAGCCGCGAAATCCCTCGCTCGGCCGAGCTGGCTGTCATTCCGGCTTCCGACCAGCGCATTCCCGTCGGGCAGAAAGGCCCCGGCGCCCGGGCGGTGCAAGACAGGCCGCCGCTGCGGGCGTTCATCCAGCTCCCGGTCCCCGTCGCCACGGGAGTCGCCTCCTGCCGCCGATGCGCACCCGTCGGCGAACCGAACTCGCCTCCGATCTGCGGGAGTCATGAGCCACCGGAAGGGTGTTCCCTCCCGCATGCGCTCCGTGCGACCCGGCAGGCAGTCCGTCCCCGGGGGAGGAGCCGTGGGCCCGCGGATTCCGGGGGATCGCCCCGCAGATGTCGGTCCCGGCGACGAAGCAGGGCACACCGGACTTCCGCCGCCGTGCGTCCAGCCGACCGTCTCCCAGCGGGAGAACCGTTCTACCGGCACGGTACTGAGGACGTTCCCCGTCTTCTCCGGCGTCCCACTCGGACCTGTCCCGGGTATGTGTCCCGGCCCCGTGGGCGTTCGTCCCACGCGTCAGCCGGACACTCGCCCGTCGTGCGCAGTGGCCCTTGCCCGTCGAAACGCTGCGAGCCGCTGGCCTAGATTCGGCACCGGCGGCCGACGGGAGATAACCGATGCGACAGGAGCAGGTTCGCTGAAATCCGTCGAATTCCGCAGCGGCAACTCCCCCGTTGACAATGAAGGGCATCGGATGAAACGCGTGCACCGGACACAGGTGAAGGCCGAAATCGTACGGGAGCCGGGTGCGAAAGAAACGACCCACCGCAAGCTCATCGACACACCGGACGGTGCCGACCGGTTCGTCCTCACGGAGTTCGAGGTCGCGCCGAACGGTTCCACCCCGCCCCACTTCCACGAGTGGGAGCACGAAATCTACGTGATCGAGGGCTCCATGGGCCTCGTCATGCCCGACCAGGGCCGCACCGAGCAGGTCGGCCCCGGCGACGCCATCTTCATCCCGCGCAACGAGCCGCACGGCTTCGTCACCGGACCCGACCAGACCTGCCGGTTCCTGGTCGTCGCCCCCACCGAGCGGCCCCCGGTGCGCAACGTGTTCCTCTCCGAGGACCCCTACGAGTACACCCAACTGCCCGAGTACACCAGCCTCCTGGAGGGCAAGTGACCACCACGGCGCCTACGCGGGAGGACTCCTCCCGGGTCCACTCCATCCTGACCGCCTACCTTCAGTCGAAGGCGGTGTTCACCGCCCTCCACCTGGGCGTCTTCGAAGCCCTGGACAAGGCCCCGCGCACGGTGGAGGACCTGGCCGGCGAACTCGGCCTCAGCCCGCGCCCCACCAGGGCACTCCTCGTCGCGCTCAAGGGCCTGGACCTCGTGCACGCCGAGAACGGCACGTACCGCAACAGCGAGGAGGCCGACACCTTCCTGGTCGCGGGACGGCCCGACTACATGGGCGGCTTCGCCGAGCACCAGGACTCCCACTTCGGCCACTTCGCCCGGCTCGACGAGGCCGTACGCTCCAACGCCTCGCTCAACCAGCGGGTGCTGAAGAAGGGCTACAGCGACCAGGGCGCCGCGGCCGGAGAGGGCCGCGAGGGCACCGGCCGGCTCATCCAGGCCATGCGGGTCAGCTCCCGCCTACAGGCGGACAGGCTGGCCGACGCCGCGCCCCTGGACGACGTGCGCCACATCATCGACCTGGGCTGCGGCTCCGGTGACTACTCCATCGCGCTCGCCAAGCGCCACCCAGGGCTGCGCATCACCTCCCTCGACTACCCCGCCGTCACCGACCTGGCCCGCGCCAACGTGGCGGAGGCCGGGTTCAAGGACCGGATCGAGGTCGTGCCCGCCGACATCATGGAGGACACCTGGCCCGAGAGCGACGCCGTCCTGCTCTCCCACGTCCTCGACGGTTACGGTCCCGAGCGCGCCGCGCACCTGGTGCAGCGGATTCACGATCACCTTCCCGACGGCGGACGGTTGTTGGTGCACTCCCACATGCCGTCGCTCGCCTCCGGGCTCTTCCCCTCCATGTTCGGGCTGATCCTGCTGGTCAACACCGAGGAGGGCGAGGTCCGGGACGTCGACGAGATCCGCTCCTGGGTGGACGCCGCCGGGTTCCGGGATGTGGAGACCGGCAACGTGTCGGCGCTGTCCGGGCTGCTCGTCGCGACGAGGGGCTCCGGGTGACGGACACGTCCCCGCCGCCGGCCTCCGTCGCCACGGCCCTCGCCCGTTACACCGAACTACCCGACCCCGCACCGCTGCTGGCCCTGAACTTCGGTTTCGCCGGGGCGAGGGCACTGGGCGCGGCCATGGACCTGGGCGTGTTCACCGCCCTGGCCGAGGCGCCGCGCACCACGGCGCGGCTCGCCGGCGACCTGAGCTGCGATGCGCGGATACTGGGCGAACTGCTCGAGGCCCTCGAAGACTTCGGGCTGGTATCGGGTGCCGACGGAGCGGGCTGGGCACCGACAGAGCTGGCGCGCGCGTACCTGGTGAAGGGAGCCCCGGGCTACCTCGGGGACCACTTCGACGAGGTGCTCGCGCAGTGGGACCGCTGGAGCACGCTCACATCCCTCGCGCGCTCCGGTGACCGTGGCGGCGACCTCGGGGACCCGGCCGGGCGCGGGCGGCACCGGGGCATGTTCGCCGGCGCCTTCCCGCTCGCTGTACGGACCGCGGCCGACGTGGTCGCGGTCCTGGAGCTGGGCAGCGCGGGCCGGGTCCTGGACTTCACCTGCGGCAGCGGGGAGTGGGGCATCGCGCTGGCCGGCACCGACCCTCGGGCACGGGTGACCGCACACGACGATCCCGCCTTGCTCGCCGTGGCCCGCGAGCGCGCCACGGAGTTCGGGGTCGCCGAAAGGTTCCGTTTCGTACCGGCCGACTTCGCGGACACGCCGTTCGCGGAGGGTGAGTTCGACACCGTCGTCATGGCGCACGCGGGCCGGTTCGCCGGCCGGCGGACCGCCGCCCGGCTCATCCGGGAGTGCGCGCGGGTGCTGCGGCCGGGCGGCACGCTGCTGCTGGCCGACATCGTGCGGACGCTTCCCGGGCAGGCCCCGCTCGGGCGTCCGATGCTCGCGCTCAGCCTCCTGGTGAACACCGAGAACGGCGGCCTGCCCGAGGCCGACGAATACCGCGCCCTCATGGCCGAAGCCGGGATCGCGGTGAAGGAATGCGTCACTCGCGGGCTGGTAACGGCCCTGACGGGAGAAAGGCAATAACCATGCGAGAAGTGGTCGTCACCGGGCTCGGAGTGGTCAGCCCGGCGGGAATAGGAAAGGACGCCTTCTGGGACACGGTCTCGGCGGGCAGGAGCGTCACCAAACCGCTTTCCGACATCACCAGTTCCGCCCTGTTCAAGGAATTCACGTTCCTTTCGGACGCCGTGGCGGAAGTACCCGGCTTCGAGGAGCAGATACCCTACCTGCCACCCGAGGGGCAACGGCTGGACAGGTATGTGCAGTTCGCCCTCGCGGCCGCCGCCCAGGCCATGCGGGACGCCGGTCTCGAGGCCGGTGGTCACGCGGCGGACCGTACCGGCATCTCGCTGTCCACCGCGATCTGCGGCACGCCCAAGATGGAAGAGGAGTTCCTCGCCGTCACGGATGAGGGTCGCAAGCCCATCGACCCGACGAAGGCGGGCCGCGACCTGTACCTCGCCTCCATGTCGAACACCCCGGGCACGGTTCTGTCCGCCTTGTTCGGGGCGCAGGGTCCGTGCGTCACCCTGTCCACCGGATGCATCGGCGGCATCGACGCGGTCGGCCATGCCTTCGAGACCATCGCCCACGGAGACGCGGACGTGATGATCGCCGGCGCCACCGAGGCACCGATCACGCCCGTCACCGTGGCCTCCTTCGAGATCATCAACTGCCTCTCGCGCGCTCACAAGGACCGGCCCGAGGCCGCTTCCCGCCCCTACGACGACGAGCGCGACGGCTTCGTGCTCGGTGAGGGCTGCGGTGTCCTGGTGCTGGAGGAGCGGGAACACGCACGCGCCCGTGGAGCAACGCCGTACCTGCGGATAGACGGCTTCTCCCACACCTCCAACGCCATCCACATGACCGACTTGCTGTCCGACGGCGCCGATCTGACCCGGGCCATGACCCAGGCTGTCGAGCGTGCCGGACTGAGCCCCGACGACATCGACCACGTCAGCTCGCACGGCAGTTCGACTCGGCAGAACGACACCTGCGAGACCAGCGCGCTCAAACTCGCCCTGGGCCCGCGCGCCCGCCAGGTCCCGGTGAATTCGGCCAAGTCCATGCTGGGCCACGCGCTGGCCGCGGCCAGCGCGATGGAGCTCGTGCTGTGCGCCCTGGCCTGCACCCACCGCTTCGTGCACCCCACCGCCAACTACGAGACCCGCGACGCGACGTGCGACCTCGACTACGTGCCGGGCACGGGCCGGCCCTGGGACGGCGAGGTCATCCTCAAGGACGCCAGTGGTTTCGCCGGCCTGCACGCGGCCCTGGTCGCCAGCGCGGTCCGGGAAGGAGGCCGGCGATGAGTGTCGTCGTCACCGGAATCGGCGCGGTCACCCCGGCCGGCACGGGCCTCGACCCCCTGTGGGAGGGGGCTCGGGAGGGGGTCGCGCACGTCACCGCCATCGACCGGTTCGACGCCTCGGCGTACGCCTGCCCGGCCGCGGGGCAGGCCGGCTTCGACGCCGACGCCGAACTGCCGTCCCGGTTCGTCAAGCGCACCGACCGCTTCACCCACCTGGCCGTCCACGCCGTGCGCCAGGCCCTCGACGAGGCCGGCGTCGCCGTCGGCACGGACGTGACCCCCGAGCGCACCGGCGTCATGGTCGGCAACATCCTCGGCGGCTGGGAGTTCGCCGAACGCGAGCTGCGCAACCTGTGGACCGACGGCCCGCGGGCGGTCAGCCCCTACCAGGCGACCGCTTGGTTCCCCGCCGCTCCCCAGGGCAACATCTGCATCGACCAGGGCATCAAGGGCCCTGCCCGAACCTTCGTGGCCGACCGCGCGAGCGGCGCGTACGCCCTCATCGGCGGGGCCGAGGCACTGCTGCGCGACCGCGCCGACGTCGTCATCGCGGGCGGTGTCGAGGCGCCGCTGTCCCCGTACGGCTGGCTGTGCCTGGAGACCAGCGGGCTGGGCGCCAAGGCCCGCGGCACCCTTGCCGCGGACGAGCTGTACCGCCCCTTCGACGCCGGACACGGCGGCAGTGTCTTCGGAGAAGGCGCGGTGTTCCTGATCCTGGAGCGGCGCGAGCACGCCGAACGCCGGGGCGCGACGATCCTCGGCGAACTGGCCGGCTGGGGCGTGAGCACCGACGGCTACATGCCGTACTACACCGTAGAACCGACAGGCCGGATCCTCGGCCGGGCCATGCGCGCCGCGGCCGACCGGGCCGGCGTCCCGGGAGAGGACCTGGGAGCGGTTTTCGCTCACGGCTCCGCGATCCCCTTCGAGGACGTCACCGAGGGCTACGCGCTGCACGAGGCCTTCGGGCCGGCCGCGGCGCGGCTGCCGGTCACTGTGCCCAAGTCCGGGTTCGGGCATCTGCTCGGCGCCGCCGCACCCGCCGACGTGGCGCTGGCGCTGCGGGGCATGCAGGAGGAGACAGTCCCGGCCACTGTGAACCTCGACCGTCCGGCGCCTGGCATCGACCTGGACCTGGTGCGCGGCGAGGCCCGGCCCGCCCCCGGGTGGGAGCACACGCTGGTGGTCTCGCGCGGTCTGGGAGGTGTCAACGCGTGTCTGATGCTGAGGCGTTGACCAGGCCGACGGTTCCCGGTGCAGCGGCGGTGCGGGCGGTGGGCATCGACGTGGTCGGCATCGGCCGGCTGCGCACGATGCTGGAGCGTCGCGGGCAGCCGCTGCTCGACCGGCTGCTCACCCCGGCCGAACAGGCCCTGTGCCAGGGGGCATCGGCGCGCCACCGCGCCGCCTGCCTGGCCGGCCGGGTGGCGGCCAAGGAAGCCGTGCGCAAGACCCTCGGCGGTCACGGCGAGGGCTGCGGGTGGCGGGACGTGGAGATCGGCCGGGAACCGTCCGGGGCGCCGGTACCCCGGCTGACCGGGCGGGCAGCACGGGCGTTCCGGAGTGCCGGGCTCAGCCGCCTGCATCTGAGCATCACCCACGAGGCCGGCGTCGCCGTGGCCATCGCCGTGGCCGTGTGAGACGCGGCGAGAGCGAGTGAAGGAGTCAGTGAGTCAAATGAACGTTCGGGAAGAAGTGATCGGCGTCCTGAGTGGCGTCGGGTTCGACGCCGAGGAACTCGAGGACGGCAGGCACCTCAACCGCGACCTCGAGATCGACTCCACCGAGCTGGTGGAGATCGTCGTCGCCCTGGAACAGCACTTCGGAATCGACATCAGCGCCGATGCCGAGGGCGGGTTCACCACCGTCGGCGACCTCGTGGCCTGCGTGACGCGCCTGCTCCCGGCCACCGCGGGAAGGGGATGAGACCGTGCCGCGCATCGAGAACAGCATCGTCATCGAGGCCGACGCCCGGCATGTCTTCGACGTCACCAACGACATCGCCCGCTGGTCGGAGATCTTCGACGAGTACAGCCACGCCAAGCTCCTCTCCCAGGAGCGCGAGGGCCGCTGGAGCGAGATCGTCTTCGAGCTCACCAACGCCGAGGGCGCGAGCTGGCGTTCCTGGCGCATCCTGGACCATCGCGAACTCGTCGCGGTCGCCGAGCGGCGTGATCCGCTGTACCCGTTCCGGTACATGCACCTGAGGTGGACCTATCAGCCGGCACCGAAGGGCACGCTGATGACCTGGGTCCAGGACTTCGAACTCGACGAGAAGTTCGAGACACCACTGGAAACCGTTCTGGAACGGATGAACGTCCACACCCGCCAGAACCAGGCCGGCATCAAGCAGAAGATCGAGTCAGGGGCTGTACGGCCGTGACCCGGCGCCTGTTCACGTCGGAATCGGTGACCGAAGGGCACCCCGACAAGATCGCCGACCAGATCAGCGACGCGGTCCTGGATGCTCTGCTCGCCCGGGACCCCAACGCCCGCGTGGCCGTGGAGACCCTTGTGACCACCGGTCAGGTGCACATCGCCGGCGAGGTGTCCAGCCGCGCCGGGGTCGACGTCGCCGCCGTGGCCCGGGAACGGATCCTCGCCATCGGCTACGACTCCTCCGCCAAGGGCTTCGACGGTGCGAGCTGCGGAGTGAGCGTCTCGCTCGGCCGGCAGTCACCCGACATCGACCGAGGCGTGTCGGACGCCTACGAGGCCCGGATCGAAGGACACGCGGACGCACTCGACCGCATCGGCGCAGGCGACCAAGGGCTGATGTTCGGCTTCGCCTGCGCCGAGACGCCGGAACTGATGCCGCTGCCCATCACCCTCGCCCACCGACTGGCCGCCCGTCTCGCCGCGGTCCGCCGCACCGGCGTCCTGCCCTATCTGAGGCCCGACGGCAAAACCCAGGTCACCGTGGAGTACGACGGCGACCGTCCGGTCCGGCTGGACACGGTCGTCCTCTCCAGCCAGCACGCTCGCGACGTCGACCTCAGCACGCTCCTCGCCCCGGATCTGCGCACCCACGTCCTCGACCCCGAACTCGCCGCGCTGACCGGCGTGCTGGACGTCTCCGGGGTGCGGCTGCTGGTCAATCCGACCGGCCGCTTCGAGATCGGCGGCCCCATGGGCGATGCGGGTGTCACCGGCCGGAAGATCATCGTCGACACCTACGGCGGCATGGCCCGCCACGGCGGCGGCGCCTTCTCCGGCAAGGACCCCTCCAAGGTCGACCGCTCGGCGGCGTACGCGATGCGCTGGGTCGCCAAGAACGTGGTGGCGGCCGGCCTGGCCTCACGTTGCGAGGTGCAGGTCGCCTACGCCATCGGCACCGCCCGCCCCGTCGGCCTGTTCACGGAGTGCTTCGGCACCGAGACCGTGCCGGTCGCCACCGTTCAGCGTGCCGTCACCGAGGTGTTCGACCTGCGTCCTGGGGCCCTGGTGCGCGATCTGGACCTGCTGCGCCCGATCTACTCCCGGACCGCTGCCTACGGGCACTTCGGCCGCACCGGACCGGAGTTCACCTGGGAGGCCACCGACCGGGCCGACAAACTCCGGCAGGCCGCTGGGATCTGACCCGCACCGCCGCAATCCCTCAGGAGGCTCCAGGGTGCGTATCGCCGTCACCGGGTCCATCGCGGTGGACCATCTCATGTTCTTCCCAGGCCGCTTCACCGAACAACTGGTTCCCGACCGGCTGCACAGCGTGTCCCTCTCGTTCCTGTGCGACCGGCTGGAGATCCGGCGCGGCGGGGTCGCCGCCAACATCGCTCTGGGTCTGGGCCGCCTGGGCCTGACACCTCTTCTGGTGGGAGCGGTCGGACCCGACTTCACCGACTACCAGGTGTGGCTGAAGCAGCACGGCGTCGACACCGACTCCGTGCTGGTCGTGCCCGGCGGGCACACGGCACGGTTCGTCTGCACGACCGACGACGACCACAACCAGATCGGCGCCTTCCACCCCGGGGCCATGCGGGCGGCCTGCACCATCTCGCTGCGCGAGGTGGCCGAACGGGCCGGGCCGCTCGGCCTCGTGGTCGTCTCGCCGAACGACCCGGCGGCCATGCTCCGGCACACCGAGGAATGCCGTACCGCCGCACTGCCGTTCGTCGCCGACCCCTCACAGCAGCTCGCCCGCCTGAATCGCACGGACACACAGTTCCTGCTCACGGGCGCCCGCTGGCTGTTCACCAACGAGTACGAGTCGGCACTGCTCCAGGAGAGCACCGGCTGGACCGCCCGGCGCATCCTGGACCGGGTCGGGGCCTGGGTGACCACACTCGGCGCCGACGGGGTGCTCATCGAGCGTTCCGGCCACGAGCCGCTCCTGGTACCCGCGGTCCCCGACGTCGAAGCCGTCGAACCGACCGGCGCAGGCGACGCGCTGCGCGCCGGGATGCTCGCCGCGGTCGCCCGGGGCGCCCCGACCGAGGCGGCGGCCCGGCTGGGCTGCGTCCTTGCCTCCTTCGCCCTGGAGTCGGCCGGCACCCAGGAGTACACGGTGGGGGCCCGTTCTCTCACGGCCCGGTTGTGCAGCGCCTACGGGGAACGTGCCGTGACCGCACTCGCCCCAGTGCTAGGGAGCATGCCGTGAAGCGAGGTCGGACACTGCGCGCCGAGCCCCTGCTGATCCCCCTCGTGGTGGCCGGTGCGGTCCCCACAGCGCTCGGCCTGTGGCTGCCGGGACCCCCGCCGCCGGGCACGGACGGGCTCCGCGTGGCCGCCGGGCTCGTCCTGGTCCTGCTCGGCGCCTGGATGACCGCGGACGCCGTGGACCGCGTCTATCTGCGCCAGCCCACCCCTCTCGGCGACCGCCCGCCCGAGCGGCTGGTCCGGTCGGGCTGGTACGGGGTGATCAGGAACCCCATGGCTGCCGGGATGACCCTGCTCCTGACCGGTGAGGCGCTGCTGTGGTCCGCGACGGCCGTCCTGGTGTGGGCCGCGTTCGTCCTGGCCGTGTCCTGCGTGACCACCGTCCGGTTCGAGGAGCCGGGACTCAGGGCGGCTTTCGGAGAGCAGTACGCCGCCTACCGGCGCGCCGTGCCTGGCTGGATCCCCGGCACCGCGAGCACCACCGGCCGCCGGGCCGCGCACGCACCGAGTGAGGAGTAGCCGTGTACGTCGACCTGAGTATCCCTGTGAGCCGCCGGGCCCCCGGAGTCGAGTTCGAGCAGTGGCTCCACCGGGACGGCATCCGCCATCTCTCCCGCCGCATACGGGCGTTGCCCGGCGACAGCCGCAGGGACCGTCTGGTCAACCACTGGCGGTGGCTGACCGGCAGCCGCCGGCTGCGCCCCCACGACCTGCCGGACGGCTGCTTCCTGTCCAACGAGTTCTACCGCATGTCCGTACACCAGGGCACACACGTGGACGCGCCGTTCCACTACGGACCCGAGTGCGAGGGGCGTCCCGCCAAGAAGGTCATGGACCTGCCTCTGGAGTGGTTCCGTGGGCCCGGAGCCGTGCTGGATGTCCGCGCCTGCGGGAAGAGGGTGACCGCATCCGATGTCAAGGACGCGCTGGGACGTTCCCGCGCACGCGTCGGGCCCGGAACCGTCGTGCTCTTCCGGACCGATTCCGATCTGCGCCTGGGCACGCCCGCGTACCACACGCGATCCACGGCGATCAGCCCCGAGGCCGTCGACCACCTGCTGGATCTCGGTGTGAAGGTCCTGGGCACGGACTGCTGGAGCTTCGACGGGCCTCCCCGCGACATGGTCGAGCGCTATTACGCATCGGGAGACCGCGGCGTCCTGTGGCCCGCCCACATGCACGGCAGGCGACGGGAGTTCGTGCAAATCGAGGGGCTCGCCCGGCTGCGGGAGATCCCGTCCGGGCCCTTCACGTTCACGGCCTTCCCCGTGGCCTTGGCCGACGCGGGCGCGGCCTGGTGCCGGGCGGTCGCCGAGGTGAGCGGGACCGATCCGGACTTGGGGACGGAGCGGAGGCCATGACCGCGGGCCGCACCACCCGTCTGCTTGTGCTGTCCGCGCCCAGCGCCGAGAAGCTCGCCGGCCTCGCACGCGATACCGCGGCCCGGCTCGCGCGGCCCGGTGGTTCTTCGTTGCTGGAAGTGTGCGCACACGCAGCTGACGGTCTGCACGCCACCCACCGGCTGAGCGTCACCGGACGCACCTGCGAGGAGATCGCCGCCCGCCTGGACGCCCACCTGGCTGGCGAGACGGTCCGTGAGGTGCACACCGGGATCGCCGAGGAGGCCGCGCGCGTCGCGTTCCTCTTCAGCGGTCAGGGAGCGCAGTTCGCGGGCATGGGGCAGGGGCTGTACCGCACCGAGCGGGTGTACCGGGAGACGTTCGACCGGTGCGCGGAGGCGGCCCGGCCGTTCGTCTCGACGCCGTTGCAGCGGCTCCTGTATCCCGATGCAGAGCCCCACATCGTCCACCGCACGGCGCACGGCGCGCTCGGCACCTTCTGCGTGAGCATGGCGCTGGCCGAACTGTGGCGCACCCGGGGTGTCGAGCCCGCGGCGGTGCTCGGCTTCAGCTCCGGCGAGTACGCGGCCGCCGCCTGCGCGGGCGCGCTCCGCGTGGAGGACGCGGTGCGGCTGCTCGGTACGGAGATCACCCTCGCGGAACGGATCACGGACGGCGCGATGGCGGTCGTCGCCCTGGACGAGCGCACCGCGCTGGAAGCCCTCAGGGGCTTCGAGTCCACGGTGGGGATCGCGGCGGTCATCTCGCCGGGGGAGGTGTCGCTGTCCGGGCAGGCCACCATGCTGGCCCGGCTCACTGATCGGCTGCGTACCTCGGGAACCCGGGTGAGCGGCCTTCCGGTGCCGGCCGGACTGCACTCGCCGCTTCATGAACCGGCACTCGCCGAACTCGCCGCCGTCGCGGAGGGGGTGCACACGTACCCTCCGCGCGTGCCCTTGATCTCCACCGTCAGCGGGCGCCCGCTGGAGGCCGGACAGCTCACTCCGGTGCACTGGGGGCGGCACATGCGCGGTCCGGTGCGGTTCCTCGATGCGATCCGGGTGGTGGACGCGATGGGGATACGCACCTTCCTGGAAGTCGGTCCGGGGCGGGCGCTGGTGGGGCTCGGCGCCCGCTGTCTGCCGGGCGGCGGACGTCTGTGGCCGGCCTCACTGGGCCGCAGTACCGACGGCACGGGCACGATGCTGGAAGCTCTCGGCCGGCTCTACACGGCCGGAGTGCCGGTGAGCCGGTCCGCTGTCGGCACGGGGGCCCGTCCGGCCCATTGACGTCGATATACTCCGCGGAATGGTTCAGGGAGAAAACACCCGGTCGGCTCCGGGGCGGCCGCGCAGTGCGGAGGTGTCCAGGGAGATCGTCCTGGCGGCACTCGCACTGTTGCGGGAAAAGGGGCCGACGGGAGTCACCGTGGAGGCC
Organism: Streptomyces sp. 15-116A; assembly: GCF_025290915.1. Lineage (GTDB taxonomy): Bacteria > Actinomycetota > Actinomycetes > Streptomycetales > Streptomycetaceae > Streptomyces. The sequence continues at coordinate 58,403 of NZ_JAOCQE010000008.1, forward strand.
GTGGCACAGCGTTCCGGAGTCGCGAAAACCACCATCTACCGGCGTTACAAGAATCGTTACGAGCTGCTGCGTTCCTCCCTGGCCTTCGTGGAGGACATTCCCGAGCCGCCTGCCGGGATACCAGCACGCGAGCGACTACTGAATTTGCTCGAGCAATTCAGACGCGGAGTCGAAGACGTGGTCGGCTTGCGTGCTCTCGCCGCTGTGCTGCACGGTGACGAGGACCCGGAATTCACCCGCGCGTTCCGCGAGACCATTCTGCGTCCCCGTCTAGATGTCATGCTCGGCGCGTTGCGCACGGGGGTGGCGGAGGGGGAACTGCGGGCCGGGGTGGACCACGAGACGGTGGTGAGCATGCTGGCGGGCTCCTACATGGCCCGCTCCGTCATCGAGGGCCCCCCGCCGGCCGACTGGGCCGACCAGGTCCTGGACGTCATCTGGCCGTCGATCCGTGCCTGACGCAGGCGCGAGGACCGGCTCGGGCAGGAGGCCGCAGAGCGTGCGGCGAACCTACGCCGGGCGACGCCGTCGCCTCGGACACCCGTTCCCCGGCCCGCGCCCGGCCATCCGGCCGGGCGCGGGCGGGCCGCCTGCGCGGGCCGCCCACATGCCCCGGGCCCTGCCGCTCGCCCGCCGGCGCGAGCCGCCCGAAGGGTGAGTCCGGCGGCTGCAAGGTCCGCCTGCGCGCGCGTGGACCGTCAGCTGTCTGCCGGTTCGGCCAGGGGCTCGTACCATCCGCGTGGCTGCTGTCCTGCCCTTCACATGCCGCGTGTTTTCCACGAGCCGCCTGCGGGGGTCTGCACCTCTTTCGGCACCCGGCGTCCGTCCCGTTGCGCCTACCGACGCCCGCGGCACCCTCGTGCTCGTCGGCGGGCACAAGAGGCCCAGGGGGCCGTCGGGTGCTCGCACCCTCCGCGTACCGCGCACCGACCGTCCCGGCGCCCGGCCGCAGCGGTTCGAGGGACCCACCACCGATACGGCCACGTCCGTCCTTTCGTCCTCCCTCCCCCGCGGCATTGTCCTTGCCCCACAGCGCGGCCGCGCCATGTCAGTCCACGTGCTCCGGGCGCAGGCCGACGCCGATGAACTGAGCCGTCCAACGGGTCAGGAAGGGGAAGCGGCGGACAATACGAGCGGCAAGGGGGCGTTCCACCGTGGTTCTGCGGTCCTTGGGGTACAGGTCTGCGAGCATGTGCACCTGGGCCGTCTGGACCGCCCGCACCGGCAAGGATCGGCGGCGCTGGACCGCGGCCAGCTCGCGCCGTTCGGGAGTCCCGCCGGCGAGCAGTACCGGACCGAGCATGCGTGCGGCGGCCACGGCGTCCTGCACGGCGAGGTTGATGCCCACCCCGCCGGCCGGCGACATCGCGTGGGCAGCGTCGCCGATGCACAACAGCCCCGGCCGGTGCCAGGTGCGCAGCCTGTCGACGCGCACGCTCAAGAGCTTCACGTGGTCCCAGTCGGTGATCTCCCGGTCCAGTCGCCCGGCGAACGGTCCATGCACGGAGGCCACATCGGCGCGGAGCCGTCCCAGGCCCTCGGTGCGGACTGACTCGTAGGCACCCTGCGGGATGACGTAGGCGATCTGCCAGTAGTCACCACGGTCGATGGTGACCAGAACGAAGCCGGGTCCGGTATGCAGGAAGCTCATGGTCTCGCCCGGCTCCCGGCTCAGCCGGAACCACAGCACGTCCATGGGCGCCGCGGACGCCGAGACGGTCAGCCCGACGGCCCGGCGCATGGTGGAATGCCGGCCGTCGGCGGCGAGTACGAGGTCCGCCCGGACCTCGAGCGGACCGTCCGGCGTCACGGCCCGCACCCCGCGGACCTGGTTGCCCTCTCGGATCACTCCGGTGGCTTCGGCCTTCTGGAACAACCGGAACGTGTCCAGTTCCTGGCCCTTGCGCGCGAGGAAGTCGAGGACGTCCCACTGCGGCATGAACGCGATGTACGGGTGGGTGCCGCGGATCTTCGCGAAATCGGCGAAGACGGTGGGGCCTGCAGGCGTCTGCACCGTGATGGTGGTGACCTTGCTGTGCGGGATGCGCAGGAACTCGTCGATCATCCCCAGTTCCTCGATGATGCGCAGGGTCGAGGGATGCACCGTGTCCCCGCGGAAGTCGCGCAAGAAGTCCCCGTGCTTCTCGAGAACGATCACGTCAACGCCCTGCCGGGCGAGCAACAGGCCCGCCATCACACCCGCGGGGCCACCGCCGACGACGACGCACCGGCTGGTCAAAGTTTGCACAGTCTGCTCCTGTGGTGGGCGGGAGCCCGGGGCGGTCAGTGCCCCGCGGCGATCGGAAGGGGCTCGTCGTCGGGCCCGGTGGTGACAAGGTCGCGGCTGCGGATCAGGGGCACGACGGCGACTGCTCCGACGAAGGCCACGACCGCGGCCACGGTCAGGATCGAGTTGAGGCCGTCGACGAAGGCGCCCTGCGCCGCACCGGCGAACAATGCACGCTGGTCCTCGGGAAGCTGTGCGAGTGCCGGACCGACCTGCCCGGAAGCCACCGCGTGGCCGAGTTCACCGGCCCGGACCTCCAGTGGGGTGCCCGCCAGCGCGTCGTGGACCCCGTCGCGCACCTGGTCGGCGAAGACCGCGCCGAGCGAGGCCACTCCCACGGCGATGCCCATCGAGCGGCAGGTGTTGCTCAACCCGGAGGCGACACCGACCCGGGCCGGCTCGACCGCGCCCATCGCGGCGGCCACCACGTTCGGATTGACCAGGCCGACGCCGAGACCGGTGACCAGCTGACCGGCGAGGAGGCCGGTCCAGTCGTCGGAGACGGAGATGCCGCCCATCAGCAGCAGCCCCGCGCCGATGCAGGCCAGGCCCACGGAGACCAGCCAGCGGGCCGGCGCCACGGTGCCCAGGCGGGCCGCCACGGCGGAGGCCACGAAGATGGACAGGGTCAGCGGCAGCAATCGCAGTCCCGCGGCCAGCGGTTCGTGACCCAGCACCGTCTGGAGATAGAGGGTCAGATACAGCAGCAGCGCGAAGGCCGTCGTGCTCATGGCCAACACACCCAGCGCGGCGCCCGTGGTGGTGATCTTCTCGAACAGCGCGCCCGGCAGCATCGGGTCACGCCGGACCCGTTCGACGACCACGAAGGCGCCAAGGGAGACACCCGAGACGATGAACGCGCTCACCACCGCGGTGCTGCTCCACCCCTCCTCGTTGGCCCGCAGGAGGGCGAAGGAGAGCGTCCCCAGGGCGGTGCCGAGGGTCAGAAAGCCGGGCCAGTCGACGGCGCCTGGTCGCTCCGCGCGAGACTCGTCGACGCGCATGACCGTGGCGACGAGCGCCAGGATCCCGACCGGAAGATTGACCAGAAATATCCACCGCCAGCCCACGCCCTCCACCATGATCCCACCGGCGAGGGGTCCCACTGCCAGGGCGGCACCGCTGACCGCGCCCCAGACGGCGAGCGCCACATGCCGTTCCTTGTGGTCAGGGTGGGCGGCGGCCAGCAGCGCCAGGGACGTCGCCAGCAGGGCGGCGCCGCCGACTCCTTGCAGCACCCGCGCCAGATTGAGCATCAGCGGATCCTGGGCGACCCCGCACAGCAGTGACGCGAGTGTGAAGACGGCCATGCCCCAGGAGAAGACGGCTCGTCTGCCGAACCGGTCGGCGAGCGATCCCGCCGTGAGCAGGGCGGCCGACAGCGCGACGGCGTACGCGGCCACCACCCACTGCAGATCGGTGAGGGACGCGTCGAGCGCCTCCTCGATGTCGGGTAGTGCGATGTTCACGATCGTGACGTCGAGGAGCAGCATGAAGCTGCCCACCGACACCACGCACAGAGTCCACCATCGGTTGAGCACGACGCCGCCCCTCCCGTTCGGATGCCAATACGATACGCTACACGTAGCGTATCGTATTGGCTCATGGGTGATGACGGAGGAAGGAGGTCAGGTCTTGGCGACCGACTGCTTGCGGAACTCCGGGGAGCGCAGCGCGTACAGGGCGGTCTGGAGGCGGTTGCGGGTGCCCAGTTTCGCGTAGATGCGGCTCAGGTAGTTGCGCACGGTCTTGGGGGCGATGCCCAGCTGGGCGGCGATGTGGTGGGTCTCCTGGTCGTCCGCGACCAGGAAGAGGATCTCCCGTTCGCGCCGGGTGAGCAGGGCGAGGGGTGAGGCGTCGCCGCTCAGTCCGCCGGAGACGAGTTCAAGGACCTGTCCGGCGGCCGCCGCGGACAGGGCGGCGCCTTCGCGGTGCACGGTGAGCAGAGTGTCCCGCAGTTCCAGAGCACCGATGTCGCGTGAGAGGTAGGCGTTGGCGCCGGCCACGAAGGCCTCGCGCATGTAGATGGGCTGTTGGCTGGACGCCACGATGATGATGCGGACGTGCCGTGAGTCCTGGCGGATCGCCCGCGCGGTGTCCACGCCTCCGCTTCCACCCGCCCCCAGGCCCATCACGACGAGATGCGGGTGATGTCGCCGCAGTTGGCGCAGGGCAGTGGCCTCGTCGTGGGCGACGGCCACCACCGAGAATTCGTTGAAGCTCTGCAGTATATTACGGAAACCTTCGGCGACCAGCCGTTCGGTGTCCATGAGTAAGATCCGAATCGATGACATCGGCGACCCTCCGTCGTATTCACGATCGTGTAGAGAGTGCGCGGGTGCATCGAGATGCCCCCGTTGTCGGCCCGTCTTCCGTCGTCGGAAAATTGGGCCCACTGTCGGCCGATCGTACACCACGGCCCGTACCATTTCGGACAACGCCGAGAAATTGATGCGGGCGTAACGCATATTTTTCGCAACAGGAAGCTGCCATTTTTATCGATTTCGGCCCGCCGGTAATTGAAAATCTGACTTCCTTCCCCTCATGTGCCCGGCGGGATTCGGCCGATGCGGAAGGCGGACGTCGGCTCCAGCGACTGCCGCCGCCCGAGGGTGACGCCCTGGGGCGGGCGGCAGTGGTGAGGCGGGTGTCCACGGCGGGCGGATCGAGTTCGAGGCGTTGGTGCACCTGCGCGGGTGAGGCACCGGCGGCGCGAGGAGCAGCGATCCACTCGGTGGGCGTTGCGCAGTTGCCTTGGCCGGTTCAACAGGGGGCGAAGCCACATACGAGATCGGCGAGCGTGGTCATTTCCGGGGCGGGCCCCAGCGATCTTCTCCGTCAGCGCGGTCTTCGTCCGGCCGCGTAGTTCAAGCCGGACCGAGCCGCGTCCCAGCGCCCGTGTGAGACCACGTGTACCTGCCGTGGAAACACCGGCCGGGTCGAGCCGCTGACGGCCTTGCCGGGCACAGCGCGGCGCGGAAGCACAGGCCGCCGACCTCATCTCTCGCCGGCAGCGTTGGCCGCACACCATCGCCCCTCACCCGGTCGTCTGCGCGCACCCGTCCGGAACGAGAGGTCCGTCAGCCCTTACTCGCTCGCTGAGCAGTTCCGCGAGACCGATGTCATGTGTGGAAGACGTGCGCTCGCGGCCTGCGATGCCGGCGGGAACCAGAGCCGCGACATGACCGTCGCCGCGGTGCTCACGAAGGAGCGTCGCGGCATGCCACAGGTGAGCACCTGCTGGAACGATGAGAGCCGGCGGAGGGCGGTCGACGGAGGTGCTGGGCCCCATCGCCGGCTGGATCGGCGGCGTTTCGTGGGCTGCTGGAGCCCGGAAATGACGAGCCTGTCAGAGAGTGCCGGTGTGCGGAAGGCCACGTGGCGGGCCAACACCTACCCGGGCTGCCAGTGCGATGTGCCGTCCCGGCTCTACAGCTATTCGTTCGCGCCGAACCCGGACTGGACGAGGGTGTACGCGCATCAGCCGGAGATCCTCGCCTACGTGAGAGAGGTCGCCGACCGGCACCGGCTGCGCGAGCACACCCGGTTCGGCGTACGCATGACCGGGGCGCACTGGCAGCCCGACGCGGCACGGTGGCGGATCAGAACCGATGCCGGCGCATTCACCGCCCGGTTCCTGATCGCCGGTGCCGGGCCGTGGAACGAGCCGCTCATCCCCGACATCCCGGGCCTCTCGGCGTTTCCCGGCGAGGTGTTCCACTCCGCGCGCTGGAACCACGATTACGACCTGCGCGGCAAGCGGATCGCGGTGCTCGGCACCGGGGCGTCGGCCGTGCAGTTCGTCCCGGCCATCGCCCCCCAGGTCGACCGGCTCCACCTGTTCCAGCGAACTGCCCAGTGGGTGCTGCCCAAGCCGGACCACCGCATTCCGAAAGTCGAGCGGTGGGCGATGCGGCAGGTGCCCGGCGCCCGGGCCGCGGTGGCCTCGGTGGAGTACCGGGCCATGGAGATGCTGGGCCGTGGATTCCGCAAACCCTCGCTGCTGCGCGGCGTACAGGCCCTGGCACGCGTGCACCTGCGTGCCACCGTCCGCGACCGTGAACTGCGCCGCAAGCTGACTCCCGACTACACCATCGGCTGCAAGCGCATCCTGTTCTCCAACCACTACTACCCGGCCCTGACCCGCCCGAATGTAGAAGTGCACGCCTGCGCCGTCCGCACGGTCGACGGCAGCACCGTGCTCGGCGCCGACGGCAGCAGCGCCGAGGTCGACGCGGTCATCCTCGGCACGGGGTTTCACATCCTGGACATGCCCCTGTCGAACCTCATCCACGACGGCGCCGGACGTACCCTCGCCGACCACTGGCAGGGCTCCCCCGAGGCGTACCTCGGCACCGTCACGGCCGGGTTCCCCAACGTATTTCTGCTGCTCGGTCCCGGCCTGGGCACCGGGCACAGCTCCGCGTTCACCATCCTGGAAGCCCAGCTCGACCTCGCCCTCGGCGCGATCCGCTCGGCACGCGCCGAGGGGTGGGCCTCGGTCGAGGTACGCCGCGATGTGCAAGCCGCCTACAACACCGACCTGCAGGCCGCGCTAGCGGGCACTGTGTACAACACCGGCGGATGCCGGAGCTACTACCTCGACGTCAACGGCCGGAACAGTTTCAGCTGGCCCTGGTCCACCGACCGGCTCCGCACACACGTGGCACGCTTCGACGCCCGGGACTTCTCCGTGATCCACGCGGCCGGCCGGCCGGAGCTCAGCGCATGAGAGTCCCCGCCACCATGCGCTGCGCAAACATCACCCGTCACCGGCCCGTACGCGGCATCGGGACTCGCCACCGTGAAGGCACGCCCCCCAAGAGCAGCGGGACAAGCCGACGAAGCCCCGTGTGGGCGATGAAGCGTCCTGCCGGGTCTGCCGGATCCACTCGATGAGCAGCTGACCGCGGCGGTGAAGGACCAGGCCGCTACCTCACCCGGCTCGCCGAGCGGCCGGTGCTCTCCTCTCGACTGGTCATCGATGCGTCTTCCCTGATCGTCAGATACACCGAACGCTCTACGGTTCCACGTGGATAATCAGGAGGTCTGACATCGAGGGGTTGACATGCGATTTGCCGACGGTCCGAGCGTGCACTGCGATGTTCGTATCGAGGCAGACGTGCCGCAGGTCTGGGAGTTGGTGACCGACATTCGTCTGCCTGCCCGGCTCAGCCCGGAGCTACAGCGCGTGGCTTGGCTCGATGGCGCGGACAGACCCCTCGTAGGCGCGCGCTTCGAGGGCTACAACCATCACCCTCAGCTCGGCGACTGGCGAACTGTCTCCCAGGTGGTCGAGTTGGACGAGCAACGGGTGTTCGCCTGGGCAGTCACGGATGCGGACGGCCGGTACGGAGAGCCGACGCTGGATCCGGCGCAATCCATGGCGTCCTGGAAATACGAACTCAGGGCCGAGGGTGAGGGCACCCGGCTGCGGCAGTCGGTCCTCATCGGACCCGGGCGCAGCGGGGTCACGCTGGCGCTCGATCGCTGGCCGGACCGGGAGGAGGAGATCCTTGCCTTCCGGATGAAGGAACTGCGCGCGGGTATGGAGGCCACCCTTCACGGCATCAAGACGCTGGCCGAGGAGAGCGGCTGAGGACTCCAAGCGAGGGTGTCACAGCCCTCGCTCGACGCCGGCCGGAGGGCCTTGCCACGCCCTGGAGTGGGCGGTGACGAGGCTCACCTGGGCACGGCGTGCAGTTCACGTATGAGCTGCGGGGTGAGCAGCTCGCCGACGCGGTCGGCGAGGACCGCCATCTCATAGCCTACGAGGCCGACGTCGCACCCCTCGGCCGCGAGAACGCCGAGGCAGCTGCCGTCGCGGATGCGGCCGACCATCAGGAAACCCCCGAGCATTTCGATCATGACCAGCTTCATGCCGTGGAAGCCGTGTGCCGTCGCCGCGTTCTGGGCCAGGCTGGTGATGCCGGAGACCACGGCGGCGAGGTGGTCGGCGCGATCTCGGCCCAAGCTGTCCGAAGCGGCCATGAGCAGGCCGTCGGTGGAGACGGCGACGGCGTCGGTGACGCCGTCGGTGGTGCGTACGAACTCTGAGACGAGCCAGCCGAAACTCTGCACGGCAGTGGTCACGATGACGCTCCTTGGGGGTTTCTGGCTTCGGCGCGGGCGACACCCGCCCGGAAGCCGTTGAGCAGGGAGGAGACGGCGGGTCTGGCGTGCGGGGGTGGTGTGGCGGGGTCTTCGGCGGATGCGAGAAGGCGCCCGGGGAGAGACAGGAGTGCGGACAGCCCGCCGCCAGGAGTGTCGAAGAGGTCGATGCGGGTGCCTTCCCCGAGGCGGTCTGCGAGCCGACCGACGACGAGGTGGCCGAGGAAGCGGGTGGGCGCGGCGAGCAGGGCCTCCTCGCCGGAGTCGGAGAAGAGGCCTTGCGCACGTTCCTTGTCGGCTTCTGACATGCCGATGCCGTGGTCGACCACAGCCAAGCAGTACGTGTCGTCCTCGCGGTCGTACCAGCCGTGGACCTCGACGGGTTCCGTCGGCGGCGAGAAGTTCAGCCCATTCTCGATCAGCTCGGCGAGAAGATGGGCGACATCGGCGACGGCGTGCCCGCGCACCCGCACAGGCTCCACGGTCGCGATCAGGACTCGCCGGTACTGCTCCACCTCGGCGACGGCGGACTGGACGACCACGAGGCCGTCGACGGGTGCTGCCGTGGGCCGCGGTGGATTCTGCCCGGCCAGGACCAGCAGGCTTTCGGCATTGCGCCGCATACGGGTTGCGAGGTGGTCGAGCTCGAAGAGCTCGGCGAGGGCGTCGGGATCCAGTTCCTGCCGTTCGAGGCGGGTGATGAGACCGAGCTGGCGACGTACCAGGTTCTGGTTGCGACGGCCGAGGTTGGCCAGCGATTCGGTGGTGTTGCGACGTAGGCCTGCCTGCTCGGAGGCCAGCCGGAGGGCGGGGTCCTCCACCCGGCGCAGCGACGCCGCGACCTCGGCGATCTCGGCCACGCCACCCAGCAGCGGTGCATGGGGATCATCCGGCGCGTCCGCCCTTGCGAGGTCGGCACGGTCATGCGGGGACTGCTGAATACGGGCGACGGCTTCGGGCAGCCGGCGCCGCGCCACGTCCTGGGCGGTCACGGCGAGCATACGGAGTGGGCGCGTGAGGGACCGGGAGGCAAAGACGGCGAGGCCCACGACAAGGGCGGCGATGAGCGCGCCTCCGACGAGAAAGGCGGCGAGGGCCAGCTCCGCATCGCGGCTGAGCCGGTCGGCCCGGTGCCGTACATCGTCACCGACCGACTGCTGGACGGCGTACAGATCGTCGACGAGCACGGTCATCGCGTCCCACCACGTGCCCGCGTCGGCGCTCAGCGGAGAGCCGTCGGCGGCGCCTTCCGCCTGTTTCTCGTAGGCGGTTGCGCGTTCGGCGTCCTCGGTTGTGAAGGCCCTTTCCAGGGCCGCACGCTGAGGAGCGGTGGCAACCTGCCGAAAGCGGGCGAGGGCGGCGATGCGTGTGGCGCGCACCTCGGTGAGAGCGATGTACGCCCGGCCGCGGAAGGCGCCTCGGGCGAACACACCGTTGAGGAGCCCGCGTTCGAGAGCGACAGACTCCGTGGCGGCTGCCAGTTCCCGTAATGCGGCCAGGCCGTCGCGCAGTTGACGGTCGGCACCGGTCGCGGACTCCGCCACCGGATCGACGGCGTTCAGGGCGTCGATGGCGCTGGTGTAGAAGGTGAGGGTCCCGGCCTGGTCGGCTGCGCGCTTGTCGGCGGCGGCGCGGATGTCGGGCAGGCGCCGCAGGTGCCGCTGGACGACGCCCTCGACCGCGCCTTCGCGACGCATGGCGAGCAGCACCGTGTCGACGCGCTCGCGGGTGGCGTCGAGCGGTGTGCGGAACTCGTCCTCACCGCCCAATAGGCCGTTGGTCATCCCGCGTTCGCGTTGCAGCTGGTGCACCAGAGCCTGAATGCGCAGGCTGAGGTCGACTTCGGCACGGGTGGCCCGTGCATCGCCGAGAACCTCGGCGCGGCCGTGCACGGCGAGACCTGTCACCGCCAGCAGCAGGCAGACCGGGACCGTGATGACCACCCCCACGCGACCTCTGATACTGCGCCAGCTCCGTACCGGCAGCAGGGCAGGAGCCGTTCGGCCACCGTGGTGGGGCGCCGTACCGCCCTTGCCCGATCCGCCCTTGCCCAGCACGGCAAGTCTGCCGTACCACCGCCGTACCGGCTGCCACGCCCTCATGTCACGAAACTAGTCCGGCTGCCGCGGCGGCCGGTTTCCCGCCTGTTAGACCGTGTAGGACATTCCGTTGCACCGCTCTCACACCGCAAGGCAGGAGACTGTGACCAGAGACGCCGCCGCGAACTCAGCGATCAGGGGTGGGAGTTACTCGCTCCACTGATACTGCGGGCCGCGACGGACCGGCGCGGGTGCCGGACCGGCAGGTCATCCCGCATGCCGGTGACCGCCCACATCAGTTTCGTGCTGCAGGGGTCTCCGCCAGGACCGGAACAGCGTCGCGCCCCGCCGGCGCGCCGCACCGGGTTCACCTCCGAGCAGCCTCGGTGAGGCATCAGTGCAGAGAGTCTTGATCCGAGTCCGAAGGGCGCGAAGGGATACACCGCGGGTTCAGTCGCCGAGGCGCCGGACGATCCGGACGCCGGGAGCGAACCGGCTCCCTCCCCCTCCCCCGGTTGGTGCTACGCACTGTGCCGGTCGCCCCGGGGACCGGTGTGGTCGGCCCGCTGCAACGCGGGCATGAGTCGCCGCGCGTTGTCTCGGTAGATGCCGCGACGCTGGTGCTCGGTGAACGCGTGGTCCGCCTCGACGGCCGGCACCGTGTAGTCGGTGATGATCCCGGCGGAGGCGGCCGGCCAGTCCGTGCCGAACAGGATCCGGTCGGCCCCGGCCGTCTCCACCAGAGTGCATGCCGGAGCCAGCGGGCCTGCCGTGTCGTAGTAGAAGCCGCGAAGGGCCTCCCGCACCCGGGCTGCGTCGAGTGGCGGGGTGCAGAAGTCGCCGAAGGCCTCGAGGCGGGTGGCGATCTGAGGAAGGAATCCGCCGGCGTGCGGCAGGACGACGGACAGGCGAGGGTACCGTTCGAGTGTTCTTGTGCGGATCATGTTCACAGCGGCACGCGTGGTGTCCAGCAGGAAGTCACACATGAAGTTCGGGATGCCGGGAACCGTGGGCACCCCCGGCGGTTTCCCCGGAAGATCGAGTGGATGGGTGACGAGCACCCCGGAGCGTTCGTCGACCTCGGCGAGGAAGCGGTCGTACGAGGGATCACCCAGGTACACACCGTTGTAGCTCGCCTTCACACTGACACCGACGGCACCGAGTTCGTCGAAGGCTCGTCGCAACGCCCACGTGGTGACGTCGGGGTGGTCCAGCAGGGCCGGACAGAGGAAGGCGAAACGGCCTGGATGTTCGTGCATCAAGTCGGACAGTGCTTCGAAGACGACGGACAGCCCCTCCCTGGCCTGCGCCGCGGAGCGATACCGGTCCTGCATGGTGGGGTTGAGAACGGCGGTCGCGATCCCCGCCCGGTTCATGAGCGCCAGCGTGGCGTTCACCTCCCAGCGCGCCCACCACAGCAGCTCTCCCCGACGCACCACTCCTTCGCGCTCCGCCCAGTCCACCCATTGCGGCGCCGTGAAGTGGTGGTGCATATCGATCTTCGCCCGCCAGGCGTCGTCACCACCCTCGGTGCCACTCGAACTGCCGCCTCCCCCGGCAAGGGCGCGGGACTTCTGAGTGGTGCCGGCTGCGGACGCCATGGCCCCACCGGCTATGAGCAGACCACGCCGACTCAGGGGCCGACCCGAGCGTGACATTCGAACTTCCTTCCGCAGCACCGTCCTCTGGCTCACCACGGTGCACCGGTCACAGGAGCGCGGCCTCGCCGGGCGGCGCCATCGGGGGACAGATTCCGCCGCATGGAGCAGTCGGCTGCCACGACCGGCACGATCCAATGGCAGCCGTCGCAGCACGCCGTCGTCGGACACAAATCGACCTCGGCCCAGTCGCCAAAGCTCCGTAAGACACGGCGGCCTCCTCGTACGGGTGGCGATACCAGACTGCCTTGAGCGGGTTGAAGCAACGCTCGCCCACGTTGCGCCGGGCGGTGGCTCTCCTCTCGAGCCGCGCGGGCCCGCCACGGCAGTCGCGCATGGTGCCGGTGCCGCCGCTGATCGGCTTTGTCGTGGACGGGGTGACCGATCCCCCGTCGTGGTACGGGGCGGAGCCGGAGGACGGGGCCGAGGCGTCCGGAACCGGGACCGTCTCGGGGCGCACACCCGCCCGTCGTTCTGCCGACGGCGGTCGGCGCTTCGGCCCTGGCGCAGCAGCAGGCGCGGCGCAGGTGACCGTGTGCCGGAGGGGCAGCCGGCCGGGTGCCTGCGACGGCTCAGCCGACGGCCTTGTGCCAGGCCGACTCGCGCAGCAGCCGCAGGCCGTTGAGGCCGACGATGACGGTGGAGCCCTCGTGGCCGGCGACCCCGAGCGGCAGCGGCAGATGCCCGGCGAGGTCCCAGATCACCAGGCCGGCGATGAAGACCCCGGCGATCACGAGGTTCTGCACGACGAGCGTACGGGCCCGACGGGACAGGGAGATAACAGCAGGAACGGTGGCCAGTTCGTCCCGGACGATCACCGCGTCAGCGGTCTCCAGCGCCAGGTCCGAACCGGCCCGGCCCATCGCGACCCCGGTGTGGGCGGCAGCCAGCGCGGGAGCGTCATTGACACCGTCGCCGACGACCAGCACCCTGCGCCCGCCGGCCTCCAGCTCCCGGACAGCACGCACCTTGTCCTCGGGCAGCAGTGCGGCCCGTACGTCCTCGACCCCGGCCTCGGCGGCGAGACGGGCGGCGGCGCGCGGGTTGTCACCGGTCAGCAGCAGGGGCGCCGTTCCGGCGAGCTCGGCGAGCGCGGTCACGGTCGCGGCGGCGTCCGGACGGAGCCGGTCCGCGATGCCCAGGACACCCATCGGGGCGCCGTC
>NZ_JAOCQE010000080.1 GCF_025290915.1 Streptomyces sp. 15-116A
CGCGCTCGCCGTGGCCGGCCGCCAGGCCGCGCGCCGCACCCCGGCCGCCGTCCTCGTCGCGTCCCTCGCCGCCCTCGCCTGCACCGCGTACAGCGCCGACACCAGCTGGCGCTTCGCCGAGCACAGCCTCGACATGGCGTCGACCACGGAGCGGGCCGCGATGTTCGCCGCCGCCGAGCTCGCCCTGTTCGCCTGCGCCCTGATGGCCCGGCAGAACCTGCGCACCCAAGGCGCGCCCGGCACGCCGGGTGTCCTGGTGTGGGTCATCACGGGCGTGCAGGTCATCCCCGCCTATGCCGAGTCCGGGATCGTCGGCGGCACCGTCCGTGCCGTCGTCGGCCCTGTCCTCGCTGCCCTGCTCTGGCACCTCGCCATGGGCATCGAGCTGCGGCACACCCGACCCGGAACCGGGTCGGGCAGCCTGCCCGCCCTGCTGGCCCGGGAGCTGCGGGAGCGGCTGCTGTCCCGGCTCGGGCTCGCCGTCCGCGACCGCAGCGCCGAGCAGATCACCCGCGACCGCGCCACAGTGAAGGCCGTCGCCCTGGCGGCGAGGCTCGCCGAGATGGGGCCGAAGGCCCGTGGCCGCGCCCGGGTGGCGCGTCGCCTGTCCGTCGCGGTCGGCAAGGCACAGGCCGGCGCGTCCGACGAGCAGCGGGTGAAGCTGCTGGAGTTGCTCGCTGCGCGCCGTCACGCCGCCGCGTTGGCCACCGTCGACCTGCCCTCGCCGTGGCAGCCCGCGGAGCTCACTGTGGGGCGCGTCGATGCCGCACCGCAGCCCGCGATCGAGGCCGCGCGTCCGCTGCCCGAGGTGGTCCCAGCCGGGGTGCGCATGCTGCCGATCGTCGCCCGCCCGCAGCCTGCCACGGTGGTCACCGAGAAGTCCCGACAGCAGTACCGGCTCGACCACTTCGCCGAGCGCTGGGTGCCCATCGAGCAGCCCTCGGCGCAGGCCGCCCCGGTGGTCGTCCCGGCGCTGGAGTCGGCGACGATCTGGGACCCGTTCAAAGGCTCGGACCTGAACGGCAAGGTGACCGCTTCGGTACCCGCTGAGACGGTCCGGGAGGTGGTCACCGAGGTGATCGCTCTCAGCCCGGCTGAGCTGCGCAGGAAGGCCCGCGCGCTCAACCGGCAGCTGGTCAAGTCGACGCGGCGCCCGGTGACCATCGACCGGCTCCGCGAAGAGTTCGGTCTCTCCCGTCGCGAGGCCGCCGAGCTGCGCCGCGAAGTGGTCACCGAGGGGGCGTCATGAAGTGGCTGATCCTCGGTGCCCTGCTCGGGCTGCTGCTGACCATTCCCGCTGTGCTCGCCGCCGTGGTGTCGGTGGTCGTCGTGCTGGTGTCCCAGCCGCTCCTGGTGGTGTTCGTCCTCGGCGCCGTCGCCCGCCCGTACCTCCCTGTCGTGGGGCGGTGGACCCGGTGAGCGACGACCTCGAGCGCGCCGCCCGCGACGCGGTGGAAGCCGCGGACAACTCGGAGATGGTCCGGCAGATCGCCGCGATCCTCGCCGCGCAGCAGCTGCTTGCCCAACAGCAGCCCCAGGCGCCGGCCCCCGTGCAGAGGCAGGAGTTCAACGCCACGAAGTGGCTCGTCATCGGAGGCGTCGTCGTCTCCGTCGGCCTGGTCGGCGCGCTGTTCGCCGTAGCCATCGCCATCGGCGCGACCTGCGCCACCGCCTGCCTGCTCGTACTCCGCGGCATGTGGGCCAACTACCAGAAGGGGAAGTGACCATGGCGTTCACCAGCAAGGACCCGCACAACCTCGGCGAGCTGGCCCGTGTGGTCGCGCTCGGCGCCCGTATCCAGCGGCGTAAGGCCCGCGGCAAGGGCACGAAGAGGCTTGAGAACCGCGTCGAGAAGATCCGCGAGCAGGCCCTGGCGAGGGAGGCCGCCGAGAAGGCGGCCCGCGAGAACGCCCGGAAGAAGAAGTAGCCGTGCCCCGGGGCGGCCGTCCGCTGCCAGGCTCGCCGGCCGCCCCGGGCTCCCAGCCCCACTGAAGAGGCAGGAACCCACAGCATGTCGAACAACGTCGTCCAGCTGCACAAGGACGCGCCCGAGCCCGCCTACGGCCCCCTCACCGAGACCATCATCGACGTCGTCCAGGACGCCGAACCCCGACCCGTCGACCCGCCCGAAGACACCCCGCCCGCGGGCACGTGGATCGCCGAGAAGCAGGCCTACCTCGCCGAGGCCCCGCCCGTCGTCCCCACCTTCCTGCGGAACGCCGCCGAGTTCATCGACGCCACCCGCTGGACCGTGAGCTACTACGCGCACGTCACCGCCTTCCACGCGCTGCGGGCCCCCGTCTACCTCGCTCGCCTGCTGATGCGCGCACCGCGCGGCGCCGGACGGCTCATCGTCCGCTGGGGCAAGTGGGTCGCCGACACCGAGGCCCGCCCCGTCGAAGCCAAGGCCGCCGCCAGCGCGGACATCGAGGCGTGGCTGTCCCTGTCCCGGGAGCACTCCCGCCGCGTCCGCCCGCGCCGCATCGCCTCCATCGCCGTCGCCACCACCACGGCCATCACCACCACCGTTGCCGCGTTCCTCGTGCCCGGCTGGACCATGGCGGCCGCCATCGGCGCCGGCGCCCTGCTCGGACTGTTCGGCAAGAAGGGCGACAAGCCGCTGGTCACCCGCTACGTCGCTACCAACGTCCTGCGGCGCCTCGACAGCACGGAGGTGTTCGACGCGCTCGCCGCGATCGGCATCGAGGGAAAGAAGGGCCGCCGCGGCGTCGAGTTCGCCTCCGAGGTGATGCGCGACGGACCCGGCTGGCGCGCCGAGGTCGACCTGCCCCCGGGCGTGGAGGCCACCGCGGTGCTGGAGAAGCGGGCCGCGCTCGCGGCCGCCATGCGCCGCCCCATCAGCACCGTGTGGCCCGAGGCCGACCGCACCGCCCACCCCGGCCGCCTGGTCCTGTGGGTAGCGCAGCGCGACCCGGCCAAGGCCGGCCGGAAGCTGTGGCCACTCATGAAGGAGGGCCAGGCCGACGTGTACGAGCCGCTGCCCTTCGGCTTCGACCCGCGCGGCAACCTCGTCGAGATCACCCTCATGTACTCCAACCTGCTGGTCGGCGGCATCCCCGGCTCCGGCAAGACGAGCTGCGCCCTCGCGATCGTCCTCGGCGTCGCCCTCGACCCCACCGCCGAACTGTGGATCTACGAACTGAAGGGCTCCGGCGACCTCGACTCCGTCAAGCCCGTCTGCCACCGGTACGTGTCCGGCGACGAGGACGAGGACCTGGAAGCCGCCCTCGCCGGAATGCGCTCCGGCATCGCCGAGTACCAGCGCCGCGCCGCCTTCGTCCGCTCCCTCCCGGCCTCCGAGGTGCCCGAGGGCCGCAAGGTCACCCGAGCCCTGGCGGAAAAGTACCCCGACCAGCGGCTCGGGCCGCGCGTCATCGTCATCGACGAGGTGCAGGAGCTGTTCACCCACCCCGACTACAAGGACGAGGCCGCAGCCCTGGCCACCCGCCTGATCAAGAAGGCCCGCGCCTACGGCATCATCCTCATCCTGCTCACCCAGAACCCCGACGCCCCGAGCCTGCCCACCAGCGTGTCCAGCTCCGTCGGCACCCGCCTCTGCCTCGCCGTCATGGACTGGCGGGCCAACAACAACGTGCTCGGCACCGGCGCCTACGACCGCGGCCTGCGCGCCACCGACATCAGCGTCGACGAGCAGGGAACCGGCATCCTCGCCCGCGGCCGCGAAGGCCTCACCGTCCGCGCCGCGTTCATCAAGCAGACCGAAGCCGAGGACATCGCCAAGCGCGCCCTCGCCCTGCGCACGGCGGCCGGCACCCTGTCCGGGCAGTCCATCGGCGCAGCTGTCGAGGAGCTGGACGTGGAGACGGTGGTGGACCACCTGCGGGCCATCTGGCCCGACGGTGCCGAAGCCGTGCACTCCCACCGCCTGGTGGAGGCCCTCGCCCGCTTCCGGCCCGACGTCTACGGTCCGTGGACGGAGATGGACGCGGCCGCCGCGTCGACGGCGCTGAGCGCGGCGCTGAAGCCGTTCAAGGTGAACACCCGGCAGCTCACCATCCGCGAGTGCTGCGGTGGAGCGAAGGGCCTGCGGTGGGCTGACATTCCGGCCGCCGAGGACGGCGAGTAGGGGTCGCGATGCCGGTTTCGGATCAAGCTCGTGGTTTCACCTTGATCCGAAACCGGTTTCGCCCCCGATATCGGTGCTGGCCTGGGAAGTTTCGGGTTTCGGGCTCGCTGCAGAACCCGGGTTCCCGCCCGTGAGAGCGGCGTTCGGAGATGCTTCCGCTCCGATACCGCCGCACACGACGACGGCCCCCGAGAGACGGCACTTTGCCCGTCCTCGGGGGCCGTCTGAGTTGCTCGACCCGGGATCTCCCCCCAGGGCGACCAGCGTCTATGCCCCTAGGCGACGTCGACGCTGACCTCCAACAGCGTCCATGCCTCCACGGCTTCCAGACTCAGCCGCCAGATCTTGACCGACTCGCCCTCACCGACCTGCATGTGCAGCGCCTCCGGCATCTCAGGCACGGGCGTATGAGGCCGACCTGCCAGACGCCGCTCGTTCTCCGCCCGCTTCTCCTCCGCCGCGCGCACGTACTGCCGATAGACCTCCGCTGTCGGCGCAGCGTTCCCCTTGCACACCAGGTCCGTGATGCTCTGCCGGTAGGCCACCTCACTGATGAGGCGTCCCACATAGCTGACCCCGCCAGCACGGACCTCGACGACAACCTTGAAGTAGTCGTCAGCGTCTACCAGGGATATGAAGTCGAGCAGGACTCGATCCGTTGATCCGTTCGTCATGCGGTCAGCCTAGGCGCGGCCCACCGCCTCCCCGGCGGACTCGACGGCGAGAACGAGGTTCTGGCAAAGTCGGGCCAGAAGGAGGTGACGCCATGGGATTCCCTGTGGACCTGACGGCTGCGCTGACCGGCGCGTCAGTGTGGCAGCTCGCCAGCTGGCGCAAGGATCTTCTCCAGCCTGAGGTGCAGAGCAACCCCGTGCTGTACTCCTTTCGTGATCTCGTGGCTCTGCGAATGTTCGTCCGTCTGCGTGCAGAGGTGCCCCTGCAGCGCATTCGAAAAGCCGTGAACACGATGCGGGACTGGGATCTCACACAGCACCCCTCCCGCTACACGCTTCTCACCGACGGCGACACCGTCTTTCTGAAGGAGCACGACCGGGCAATCGACCTCGTCCGTCGTCCAGGCCAGGAAATCCTCCTCAGCGTCGAGGACGCCTTCGCCCCATTCACGAATCTGCAGGGTCGAGGTGTCGTCGACTTCCGTCACCCCCGGCCACACGTCGAGGTTGAGCAGCAGCGCCTCGGCGGATGGCCCACTGTCGCCGGCACCCGAGTCGCCTACGACACCATCGCCAAGCTCGTCGAAGGCGGCATTCCTCCCCGCGACATTGAACGCTTCTACCCCAGCGTCACCCAGGCCGCCGCGTCGGATGCCGCAGACTTCCACGCGGAAGTAATTCAGCTCCGCAGGACGGCAGCGTGAAGTTCTTCCTCGACGAGAACGAATCCCCGGCAGTCCTCGCCCCGCTGCGCACAGTCTTCTTCCGCCACGAGTTCACGTCAGCACACGACGAGGGCCTCCGCGGCACACTCGACCCAGACCTCATCCGGGAAGTGAAAGACCGCGGCTTCGACGCCATCATGACCCAGGACCGCAATCAACTCTCCAACCGCGACGAACGAGCGGCATACATAGAGACCGGCCTTCACTGGATCGGCCACCGAGAGCCAGACGCGGCTGGACTGCAGCTCATCGCCGCCACAGCGTCCGCCTACCTCGCCGCGATGCCTCACATTCTTGACGCGCTGTCCCAAGTGACCGGCGCCCACTCCTTCCGCGTCGTGAACTTCCCCCAGCAGGCCGGACAGCGAGTCAGGATCAACCCGCTGAGCCTGTAGCCGTGACAGAGCCACTGCCTCGCCCACAGCCCCGGCTCTGCGGTACCGGTTGCGAGCAATCCCCGTGGCCCCGGCCAGACCCGCAATCTGGTGCAATCCTCGGGCGCGACCACGCATATGTCCGCATCCTGGGAGCCCGACTTCAGGATGCGGAGGCCACATGACGCTCAGGTTCCTCGGCACGACCAGCGACGACGGCGACTGCCCCACCCTGTACGAGATCCCCGAGACGGACGAGATCCTCGTCCAGGGCGAGCGGGAGACCGACCCCGCCCACCTCGTACAGCTCCGAGACGTCAAGCCGTCCGAGACGTTCGTCCGCGTACCCCGCAGCCTCCTCACCCGCTACGCGCCCCGCAGCACCGCGCCCGAGCTGCACCCCTTCTCCACCATCAGCCACCTGTTCCGCGACTTCCGGCACACCGCCTGGCGGCTGGAGACCCGCCGCGGCTACGCGACCGACCGCAACTCCCCGCTCTGGCCCCGCTTCCTCGCCGGCGAGGACGTCGCCGCAGAGCCGGCCAACGCGTGGCGGCAGAACGTCCGCACGCAGGTCGACCAGGGCAAGCGGTTCGAACGCGTCCGCCTGGCCGACGAGCCCCTCACCCAGGGCCAGGAGTTCCTCCTCGCCCGCGCCCCGAGCAACATCGAGGCAGGCGAGGACATCCGCTACCTCACCCGCAGCGAAGCGACCGACCTGCGTCTGCCGGACTACGACTTCTGGCTGTTCGACTCCAAGATCCTCGCCCGGTTCGCGTTCGACGAGGACGACACCACCCTCGGCGTGTACGTCACCGAGGACCCCGCCGAGGTGCTCGCCGCCTGCCAGGCCCGGGACGCTGCCTGGCACCACGCAGTGCCTGCCAGAGCGTTCGCGGAGCGGGTAGCTTCCACCGTGTGACCACCGACTTCCAGACCGCCCGGGAAGCCCTCGGCGCGCGCCTGCGCGAGCTGCGCGCCGAGGCCGGTCTCGAAGGCAAGACACTCGCCGCAGAGCTGGGCTGGCAGACCTCCAAGGTGTCCCGCCTGCAGAACGGCAAGCAGACCCCCACGCGCGCCGATCTGACCGCATGGGCCCGCGCGATCGGCCGGCCCGACGCCGAGACCGAACTGCACGGGCTGCTCGCCGCGCTGGACATGAAGCAGCGCCACCGCTCGTGGCGCCGCCAGCTGGCCGGCGGACACCGCGGCCGCCAAGAGATCGCCGTCCGCCAGACCGAGGCGACGAAGCTCATCCGCGGCCTCGAGGTCTCCCGCATCCCCGGCATGTTCCAGACGCCCGAGTACGCGCGCGTCATCTTCGACACCAACGCCGAGTTCCGCGGCATCCCACCCACCACCGAGGCGGCCGTCGAGGCCCGCATGCGCCGCCAGGAGGCGCTGTACGACCCGGAGAAGACGTTCCGGTTCCTGCTGTGCGAGGCCGCCCTGTACCACCGCGCGTGCCCGGTAGACGTGATGGCGGAGCAGCTCGACCGCCTGTACAACCTCGTCGGGCAACGTCGCATCGAGGTCGGCATCCTGCCCTTCGGTACCCAGCTGCGCCGCACCGCCCCGCACGCCTTCTGGATCTACGACCGCCGTCTCGTCATCGTCGAGACGATCAGCGAGGAACTGTGGCTCACCGGCGACGAGGACCTGCAGCTCTATGAGCGGGCGTGGGAGTGGCTGGCGGAGGCCGCCGAGTACGGGCCACCGGCACGGCGTCTGATCGGCCGCGCACGGGCCTCTCTCGACCTCACGTAAGCAACCCGCGGCAAGCCGCCGCACCGTGCGCGCAATCCCGCGCAATCGCCGCCCACGCCCGCAATCGGCCCGCCTACGGTGCCGGTCATGCCCCAACCGACACGGCTCGCCGCACGGTACGCGGCCGGAGACGCGTGGCTCGCCGACTGCCACGCGCACCCGGCCACCGTGTGGAAGGCCTGGCACGCGGACACTCTCGCGCCGATCGTCTCCGGTACCCGCTGGCTCGTCGCCGAGTCGACCGTCACGCGTGGCCTGCCCGCCGCCAGCCGCATCCGCGACCAGCAGCGCGGCCCTGTCCTCATCGACCCATACCGGGACAGGTCCTGGTGGCTGGTTCCCCTTGAGGCCGCGGCGGAACTGGACGACGTCCGGCAGGTGACGGTGAAGCCGCCGGGCTGGATACTCCGCTGCCCGCCCGCCGGCCGCGAGGTCGAGCACCTGCACTGGCTGTGGAGCCCCGACGGTACGGGCCACCTCACCGATCCCGCTGTCCTCGCCGCAGCATTCGGGCCCGGCGGGCGCAGACACCTCGCGGAGGCGCCGCAATGAAGCAACTGTCCCTGGAAGAGCCACCCCTCCTGGGGATGCCGCTCGAGGAACCCCAGCCCCCTGCGGACTGCCCGCGATGCCAGGCGCTGGCCCGTCGACGCTCGACGGCAAGGGCCAGCGGTGACCTGTCCCGGGTCTCCGACTGCAACGTCGGGATTCGCAACCATCCCCACGGGAGCAGCCGGTGACGACCGCCCCGCCCCGCCCGCACGCGTCAGCGCTGGCCCTGCTGCCAGTGCCCCGAACGAACCTGCTGACCGATCTGCAGATGCGGGGTGTCACGTGCGTGTGGTGCGGCATCCACCTGCCCACGGGCACAGGCCACGACTTAGGCCCACGGATCCGACCAGGCGGAGGGGATGCGCACTGGTTCCCCCGCGGCTGCACCAGGTGCGTGCGGACGGAGGCGCTCCATGCCCTGGCTGCGCACAGCAGGCACTGCACCACGTGTGGCCGCGGCCGACTCGCTGAGTGTGTGACCCGCGTCGTCTTACGCCGACTGATCACGGAAGGGTGCCGGCGCTGACCGGCAACTCCCAAGACCCCGTTCCCGGTAGCGTCACCGACAGCACCGGTCGCGGGACGAGTGGCCGCTCACGCATCCCCCGTGGCGGGGCGGCCACCGCACCAACCGCCGCCCGTCCTCACGCCCCCCAGGCGAACGAGGGCGGGCGGCCTTCGTGTTACCGCATCATCGACGGCATGACGACCGTCTCTTACCTCACGCTCCGCGACCTCGCGTACGCCGCCCTCGCCAAGCAGCCCATCCCTGCCACGGTTTCCGGCCTGATCGAGGCCATGGCCCCGTTCTGGACGGGCGAGGCCCGCCACGTCCATCGTGTCCTGCGGGAGCTGGAGGAACGCGGCCTGGCCGTCCGCCAGAAAGGCGCCGGCGCCCGCCCCGGAGGGGGACGGGCGCCGGACCTTTGGCACACGGTGCGTTAGCCGGTGCGTCACCCCCGAGCAGAGGGCAGCACGCGTGCCTCCACCAGATGCCGTGTCACGTCCCGCACGAGGATCGCCTCGCCGGTCTTCAGCACCGCCCCGAGGGTGCGGTCGCTGTGCTCCATCACCGGGCGCAGCAGCCGCACCGCAGCTTCGAAGTTGGAGGCCTGCCACGACATCTGCGCCAGGTCCAGCCAGCGCGCGTCCAGCACGCCCGGCCGCCGCACCAGCAGCTGCTCGCCGGTCCTCTCACGGACGTTGCGCACGACGTCCTCGAGGGCCGCGTCGAACGCCTGCTGGATCTGGACGACTGCGGCCCGCCCGGCGGCGAGGATCTCCTCGCGGTCGCCGCTCACGACGTGGCCCGCTTCGACGCGATCCGCGGGCACGAGCAGCTGGCCGCCAGCGCGTGGCCGCACCGCGGGACCCCCGGCCGGGACGTCAGCGACGACCGCCCGTCGACCCGGGAAGCGTCCACTGTCAGCGCGCTCAGAGTCTGCCTCAGCTGCGCCGCGTACGTGCGGTCACCCGCCCGCTCCGCCGACTTCAGGCGGGCCCGGGTCTCCTTCAGCCGCCGCTGGACCATGCCCTTACCGTCATCGCCCTCCACCGGGGCCGCAGCGGCCGTCACCGCATGCTGAGCAGCCCACTCCCGGGCACGCTCCCGCTCGCTCTCAGACGGCCGCGGAGGCGGCCCCGGCGGGCGCCGGTCACCCGCGTGCACCCGAGCCGCCAGAACGTCCAGATACGGGCGCAGCAACGCCGGACCGCACTCCCCGCACGGATCTGCGCCGAACAGCGCCTGTAGCGCCGCGCTGAACTCCACCGGCCGCAGCCCCAAGAACTCTCCGAACTCCCGCGCTTTGCACCACCGGCAGCCGTCCTGCGCGCACGCCGCCGCCAGCTCCGCCTTCGAGAACAGCGACCGCCACTGGATCGGCATGGCCTTCAGCTTCGCCGAGAACGGGCGAGGCACCCCGGTCTCCTTGGCGTCCAGCGCCCGCCGTACCTTCCGCGCCGCCGACACCGGCGTCTCCCGGAGTTGCGCCAGCGCCGCGATATGCCCCGTCACGCGCGCCTGATGGAAGGCCTCCAGCGCCTCCACCGTGAACCGGCGCGGGCCCTCCCCCGCCACCACGGGCAGACGCTCCTCACGGGCGGCCTTGTGTACGGCTTCCTCGGTGATCCCGAGCCAGGAAGCGGCTGCCGCCGCAGTCAGATCGTCCATGCCGCGGACGGTAGAACCGCCTCAGCGAAGATCGTTCCGGAGGTTCCGGAACCAGGGTTCAGGAACCCGCGCTACGCTCGAACCGCTGAATAGAAGGTTTCACGCCGGAGCCACCTGTTGGCGCGCCCGTCACCCGACGTGAAGCACACGGCCCGCCCGGTTTCGTCGGCCACAGGGCGAGCCGCACGGCCCGTCTGCTGGCGCGGTACCCGGCAGGCGGGCCGCCGTACGTCACCGACCCGGACGCCACACCACATCCGTCATCGGATGCGAACCCCGCCACGGATTCAACGCCGGCCGCCGCGAGTCCGGCACCAGCGGCTCACGCTCAAAGCCCTGAGCCGCCCTCTGCGCCGCGAGCGGCGACGCGAACCCACGGGGCAACCGCCACACCCGCCGCGCCCCGCCAGACGGCCGCACAGCAGGCGCAGGAGCACGCCGAGCCCGAGCCTCCGCCCGCCGCTCCTCCTCCGCCCGCTCCATCTGCTGCCGCTTCAACGCCTGATACGCCTCCGCCACCGCGTCGAACTCCCGCAGCCGACCCTCCCGACGCAGCTTCGCCAAGGCCCGCCGCATCTTCGCCAGCCGCACCTCCGTCTCTTCAGCCATCCGTACGGCCCTCCTCCTCGTCGACCTCACGCAGCAGCGCCTCGACATCCACCCCCGGCTCGTCAGCGACCAGGCTCCGCAACGTGTCCTCCATCGCGGCCTGTGCATCCACCGGCTCCTCGGCGACCGAAGCAGCAGCAGGCGCCGGCCGCTCGGGCAACGGCTCACCTGATAGGCGAGCCTGAGCCGCCGTCAACGCCAGCACCCGCTGCTCCTGGTCTAGGTCCAGGACGTCCAACACCGCGGCGAGCGTGTCCGCGACCACCTGCCCCTCCATATCCAGCCGCCGCTCCAACGCCTGCATCACACCCGCGTCCACCGCAGCCTTCGCCGTCCGCGTCGCAGCCACCCGCTCATCCCGCGACTGCCTGAGCCACCGCACCAGCTCACTCGGAGGATCAAACGGATCACCCCCCGCCTCCGCATGCCGCTGCAGCTTCTCCTTCACCACCTCATCCAGATACGCCGCCCGACCGTACGCCGTACGCACCAGCCCCAACAGCGCCTCCTGCGGCGTCACCTGCCGCCCCGCCGCCTCTTCCTCCGCCATCCTCCACACCTCCTGAACATGAGCCTGAGCACCACCATGGCCCCGGCACTTCCCGAACCCCGGATGATTCGTCCGCCACCCCGCAGGCATGGCACAACCCCGCCCGTTGACCTGCCGGGCGGGGCACCGCGCTGGATACGTCGTCACAAGGAGCAACCCCCTTCCCGTCACACGAAGATGATCAGCTCACGCGTGAGGACCCGCTTCCGCCCGCTTCCGCTGTCGGACCCTGCTCGTAGGCTCACCGCCATGAACGACAGCGAGATCATCCAGCGCATCATCGGCGTACTCACCGAGGCCGGCGAGTACAAGCGCAGCCTCCTCGAGGACCCCGAGCGTGAGGACGACAGCCACGACTCCGCCTTCAACAGCCTCCTCGGTGACGTGCTGCGCACCGAGATCACCGTTCCCCCGGGCGCCTCCCTGCAGGACATCGGCGCCCTGGTGGGCAGGGAGATGGGGCCGGTCATATACCGGGTGTTCGGTGCCTTCGCCCTGGCGTTCCATGAGCTGGCCGAGGAGCACGACCGCCACGATCCCGAGGTGTCGTCGGCGGAGGTGCTGCGCCGCCTGGCGCTGAAGGCCGAGGAGCTGTAACGCCACCGGGCCCGGACGTCCGAAGACGAACCGGGCCCGGTGGCATGCTGGGCGGGCCCCGCGTCAGCCATCAGAACACCCGGTCGAAGGCGAGCCCGTACTGCTCTGCGATGGCGTTGAGGTTGTCGTCGGCTGCCGGGCAGTCGTTCTCATGGGTGTGGACGACGCGGCTCTTACGGTCGAGGCGCCGGCCTCCGCCGCAGTCGCAGCTGCCAGTGAGCGACGCTCGTCGTCGACGGTCGACAGCAGCCTTCAACTCGGGCGGGTAGCGGTCGAGCAGGACGGGCACGAGGACCAGGGCGTCACCGACCTTGAAGTAGTCGTGTCCGCCGTGGCTGCCTACGAGTTGGGGTGTGGCGCTGGCCATGGCGTCGAGGGCGGCTTGGGTGCGGGCGCGTTCGGCGGCGCGCTTGAGTCGTGCCTTGCGTGCGTTCATGTGGGCTCCGTTTCAGAAGGGGCAGGGGTGACCCGCCGTGACTTTTTCGTGGTGTCGGAACTTCCCTGTCGGAAGCGGGGGTTTCCGACAGGGGTTCGCAAGTCGACCTGCGGCTTCGCGTGTAACGCGATTTTCAAATGAAGTAGTTTGTCTAAAGATGTCCGTTATTAGGACGGGAGGCTGTCGGAAGTTTCCTTCCGACGCTTCCGACATTCCGACAGCACCCTCTGTAAGCACCGCTACTCCGGAGCGGCCGATCCGGCGGTGATCAGAGCACCGTCCTCCAGCAGCACCAGCCACCCCTGCTCGCACCCGTACTGAAGCGCTGTCGGCCACAGCGGATCCGTCGCGCCAGACGCCCGGTACTTCTCACGGTCTGTCTTCGCCACGCACGCCCGGTTGACGTCACGCGCGGGGATCTCGCCGCCCTTGCGCGTGAGGTACCGGTAGGCGCGCTTGGCGACGTTCACGACGGACGGGTGCACGCCGTGCACGACCTCGTACACCGCGGCCTGAGACTCCACGGCCGTCAGTACGGCCTCGGCGCGGCGTGCATCCAGCTCGGCCTGCAGCCGCCGCTGTGCCGCCGCCTGAACGCGGTCGCGGACCTTCGTGGAGACGCGCCACATCAGGGCGGCTCTGTCCCAGTCTTCCGCGGCGATCGATGTACGCCCGTGCAGCAGGGTGAGCAACGCTGCGCACTTCAGTCGCCACAGAGGCTCGTGCGTGTCCAACGGTGAGTCACTGCCACGACCGAAGGAGATGTCCAGTGCGAGCTCGTCAAGTTCCTGCGTAACTTCGGCGGGCACCGGAATGGTCGTGTTGCGGAGGTAGGCCACCCAGTGCGTGACCGGGACATCCTGCCCGTCCCTTGTCGTGACACTGAGGGGCCCGGTCGTGGCCGGCCGTTCCTTCGGGGTGTCGGGACCGAGCGTTGCGTGAGCCCAGGCGAGGCGCTGCGGCAGGCCGATGGACCCCATTTCCAGCAGCTTGGCCGCGGGTTCCTCCTGCACGCCGAGCGACATGGACAGCACGTAGGCGCCCTTGGGGAGGACGCGGCGACGCTCGACCTCCGCGTTCGAAGTGCCCTGCCGCTCGCTCATCCACGCCTTGCACAGCACGCCGTTCAGCGTGGCGGCGGCCGACATCTGTGCCATTGCGTCGAGCACGCTGCCTTCAGTGGCGAGGGCGTAGCCACGCGTCCTGGCCTGCACCAGCGTCTTCTTCTTTCCGCCGTCGCCGTCGGGCTCGATCTTCAAGTCCAGGTAGGCGGAGATCAGGCCTTGCCCAGTGGAGATGTCGATGTAGGCGAGGTCGATGTTGGGGAACGGGGTGAGTTCCTCGGCGGTGTTCTCGGCGTTGCCCTTGCCGCTGCCGGGTGGCCCGAACAGACCGCAGTACCAACCGAGGGTCGAGGGCTGGTGAATACCGTTGTCGACGCGGACGGTTGGGTCGGCCATGGCTGCGGTGCGGGCGAGGACGGCGTGAAGGACAGCATCCGGAGAGGCGCGCCGCGCGTGTGCCATCTGCCGAATCTGCCGAAGGGCAGGCGTGGCATTCCAGAAGGCGCTCGGCAGGCGGTCCTCGGGTTCGGCGGGGGCGTCGGCGTCGCCCTCGGGAGTCTGCTCGAAGTCGTCCTGGTGTTCGTCGTACGGCAGAAGATCGTCGAACCCAAGCCCGGCAGCGAGGTGGTCGGAGATGTCCTTGCCCTTCGCAGGCTCCAGAATCCGTACGGCGATGCCCGCGGCTCGGACCGATGCGGCGACCTGCTCGGCGTGACGGCGGCCGGGGTCGTCGCGGTCGCGGATGATGATGACCTCGCCCGCGCCTCGCAAGGCTGTGGTGTAGGCGTCGTTCCACTTTCCGGCACCGCCGATGCTGGTGGTGGCGCAGGCGCCCTGAGCGGCGAGGTTGTCGGCGTCCTTCTCCCCTTCGACGATGAACACAGTGCCGCCGGCCTTCGCCGTGGCGAGCACCTCGGGAAGCCGGTACAGAACGCGTCGGATGCCGGACACCTTCGGCTTCCCGTCCGGGGCGTACTGGCGGAACGTCTTGCGCTGTCCGTCGTAGCCCGGTTCCAGCCGCTTCACGGTGAGCAGGAGCTGGCCGTGCTCGTCGACGTACGGGTACTGAGCCACGACCTGCGGCCGCTCGCGCTTCTCCAACGGCTCGTCGAACAGGTCCTGCATGGTGAGCCCGAGGGCCGCGACGACGTCCTCGGGCGCGCACCCGGCGTGGCAGTTCAGCACCACGCCGTTGCCGTCCTTGCGCCGTCCGATGGACAGCGAAGGGGAACGGTCCTCATGGGCCGGGCACTGCGCCGACTTCCCGCGCACGCTGCACCCGCGGCTGCTGAGTGCGTCGAGGACGCGGTCACGTGCTCTCACTGACGAGACTCCCGCTTGCTCTTGGCGACGTCCTCGGCGATGCGGAAGACGTCGGCGACCCAGCGGCGCGCGCATGCGGTGACGGCGCGCACGCTGGGCTGTTCCTGGAGGCTTGCTCGGATGGACTGCAGGACGAGGACCCGACGGGCCCGCTCGCGCATGAGCGCGGCGTAGCGGGCGCCGATCTCGTCAGGGGTGCCGGTGTCGGGCCACCGGCCGGGGGCGCGGGGTCGCCCCGGCGCCGTGGTGGCGTCGGGGCTTCCCTGCGTCGTACGGCGGGTCATGACTCAGCCGCGCTCGTGGTCGGTGAACACCCTGGCGGCCATCCGGTCGACCTCGTCCAGCAGCTGGCGCAGCCGCGCCGTCGCCGCGTGCACCGAGGCCGCGTCGCCGAAGTCCTCGCCCCTCAGGTAGACCACGGGCCGGTCGTCGTCGCCCTCGTAGGCGGCCATGCCGGCGTCGAGGAGGAGGTCACCGCCGTCCGAGTGGACCCGCATGTTGTGGTTGAAGTGGTGGTCGTGGGGGCCGGTCTCGACGCAGTCGCGGTAGCGCGGGCACGCGCCGGCGGGCTGGTCGACGGGCTCGGCGGTGGCGGCCTGGGCGACGATGGCCGGGACACGTCCGGTCGGCGTGAGGTCGATGGGCGCGATGGCGTTCTTAACGGCGGTGGCCTTAATCTGGGCCATGACGTTCTCCTTCGAAGGAGACGAGGGGCCCGGGATCTATCGCTGGCAGGCGACCCGGGCTCTCGTCGTTGGGTGGACGTTGGGCCCCCGGCGCTAGGTGTTGGCGCACCTGCTGGGGGCCGTTCTCATGCCTGGATCGTCTGAGAGTCGAGCCACTTCTCGATGTCGTCCCAGCGCGCACGGAGGTGGCGCCCGACCTTGATCAGGCGAGGGCCGCCGCCACGGCTGGCCCACTGGTAGACGGTGCCGATCGGCACGCCGCAGTAGTCGGCGAGTTCCTGAGCTGTCGCCAGTTTGCGACGCTGAGCGTCGGTGACCTGGGGAAGGCTGGCGCGGGGCATACCGCTCCTCATGAAGAGAATGAATCCTTCGCTTCAAAGCTTGCCATCACTTGCCGCCGAGTTCAAGCGAACCGTACTGTTCTCTTCATGCAGCCTGATGCGCGGAGCGGCGGCGACGCCGAGCAGGGCCTGACGGCCGACGAAGCTGGGGAAGGTGGCGCGCCGTTCGGCGTTCAACTGGGCCAGCGTCTTCAGCAAGTGCGGGAGGGCAAGGAAGCGACCCGAGAGGACATCGCACGCAAAGCCCGACTCTTCGGGCTCCCCTGGCACCGCCCCACGGTCGGGCAGATCGAGCAGGGGAAGCGCGGGGTATCCGCGCCTGAGCTTCTGCTGTTGCCCCTGATCTACAGCACGCCACTCCGAGACCTTCTGCCAGGGCCAGGTGAGACCACCTGGCTAACCGACGAGATCGCCGTCGAGGGCAGGGAACTTCGACGCCTCCTCGATGAGGGATACAACCCAGGGGAGACGCCGGCCCCAGGGCCGTGGCACTACGCGGGCATCGTGAGAAAGGCGCGGCAGGTTAGGCAGGTGCTTCGAGGGCGGTACGAAGAACTGCCTTGGGGGGCGGAGAGCGCGTACGTTGCTTCGCCAGATGAAGCCGAGACCAAGGCCGCCAAGCGGCTCGACACCACGCCGGAGTACGTCGCCTATACAGCGCGCGAACTCTGGGGGCGTGGGCTAACGGAGGAGCGGGACGCCCGGCTTGCTGAGCGGCCTGACCCGCCTACGACTCCGCGCGCCCTCCAGGCCGCCCGCGGACACATCACGCGGGCGCTGCTGGATGAGCTGGCACCCGCTATCCGGGAACACGAGAAGCGCCGGGACAAGCCTCGCCCCAGCAACAAGATCGTGAAGGACGAACAGGGAGTAGTCCACTTCATGCGCGAGAACGGGGGCGGCAGTGGCTGAGGTATACGACCGGTGGCACCTCTCGCGCCCGCCGAAGGGCGCCGAGCCGTGCACCGAGCACTCCAGCAAGACGCGCACCCTTGTGCCCAGCAAGGACCACGGCAAGGGAAGGCGCTGGCAGGTCCGTTGGCGGGACGCGGCAGGGAAGCAGCAGAAGGAGAACTTCGCCAAGCGCAGCCAGGCCGACACCCGCGCGGCCACCATCGAGGCCGACCTCGCCCGCGGCCTGTACGTCGACCCGGCGGCCGGCAAGGAGAGCTTCCGCGCGGTCGCCGAGCGCTGGCGCACCTCGGCCGTGCATCGCAGCGGCACCGCCTCGCGCGTTGAGCGGGCCCTACGGCTGCACATCTACCCGACGTTCGGGGACCGGCCGATCGTGTCCATCCGCCCGTCGGAGGTGCAGGCGTGGGTCAAGGACCGGTCGCAGGTCCTCGCCCCGTCCACGCTGCGGATCACGTTCGCCTACCTCGTGACCGTGATGCACACGGCCGTACGTGACCGCACGATCGCGGTGAACCCGTGCGCCGGCATCAAGCTGCCCGAGGTGCGCCGCCCGGAGATCGTGCCCCTGCACAAGGACGCGGTGCGCGCCCTGATCGAGGCGGCCCCGCCCCGGTACCGGGCCATGATCCTGCTGGCCGTGGCGTCCGGGCTGCGGCAGGGCGAGGTGTTCGGCCTGGAGGTCGACTGCATCGACTTCCTGCGCCGCGAGGTGACGGTGCGCCAACAGCTCATCGTGCCGGACAAGGGCGCCGACGCCGACGAGGGCGAGACGCCAGAGCCGTACCTGGGCGAGCCCAAGACCCACGAGAGCTACCGCACCGTGCCGCTGGTCGGGCTCGCGGTCGACGCCCTGGCCGCGCACCTTCAGCAGTACCCGGCGGCTGCCGTGGACATCGAGGACCGCACGGACCCGCGCAAGCCTCGGCGCCGGAAGGCGCACCTGCTGTTCACGACGGACCGCGGCGACGTCATCAAGCGGGCCAGCTGGTCGCACGTGTGGACGCGCATGGAGGAGCGGGCGAACGAGGCCCTCAGCAAGCAGTACGCCGAGGCGTACGCGGCATGGGTGCAGCGCGGCCGGCCGGAAGGTCAGGAGCCCGCGCCCGTGCGCGTGCCGGACGGGGCGAGCATGCACGACCTGCGCCACTTCTACGCCTCAGCGCTGATCAAGAACCGCGAGAGCGTGAAGACGGTTCAGCGGCGGCTCGGTCACTCGAAGCCGTCGATCACGCTCGACATCTACACCCATCTGTGGCCCGACGACGAGGACACGACACGGGCAGCCGTAGAGGCCGTCCTCGGCGATGTGCCCGCGTTGTGCCCTCGCGTCGAGATCATTTCCGGATAGTGCAGGTCAGCGACTCAGGTCACCGGTAGTTCACGAACTGCAGGGCGAAGTCGAAGTCCTTGCCCTTCAGCAGGGCGATGACGGCCTGGAGGTCGTCACGGCTCTTGGAGGTGACGCGCAGCTCATCACCCTGCACCTGCGCCTTCACGCCCTTGGGGCCCTCGTCGCGGATGATCTTCGCCACCTTCTTGGCGTTCTCCTGGGAGATGCCCTCCTGGATGGAGGCGAAGATCTTGTACTCCTTGCCCGAGAGCTGGGGCTCGCCCGCGTCCAGCGCCTTCAGCGAGATGCCACGCTTGATCAGCTTGGACTGGAAGACGTCGAGGACAGCCTTCACCCGGTCCTCGGAGTTCGCCTCCATGAGGATCTTCTCCCCGGACCACGAGATCGAGGCACCCACGCCCTTGAAGTCGTAACGCTGCGAGATCTCCTTGGCGGTCTGGTTGAGGGCGTTGTCGACCTCCTGCCGCTCGACCTTCGAGACGATGTCGAAACTGGAGTCGGCCATGTCCTGTGGCTCCTTGTATCGGGGTGCGTATCGGGCTGCGAACCGGATGCGTACCGGCGTACCTGGCGCGGCCGTCGAGGCCGTCAACGATCCCGGGCCGCATCCGGACAAGCCTAGCCACCCCCCGGCCTCCGGGTGGCGATCAATCGGGTGGCGAAGCACCCCTGTCCATCGGGTATTGTTTACGTCGTTGCCACGGAGCACCGCCGAAAAGCGGTTCGACGGCAGCAACCCCGGCGGTGTGCCCGAGCGGCCAAAGGGAGCAGACTGTAAATCTGCCGGCTCAGCCTTCCCAGGTTCGAATCCTGGCGCCGCCACACTTGAGGAGACCCCCTCCGAACTGCGGAAACGCAGCACGGAGGGGGTCTTTCCGTCTCGGGAGTGGCCCGGCTCTGATCAGCGTGCGTCCCCCAGGCGTCCCCCGGGGGAGGGGCGATCTCCGTCCCATTCCCGCAGGCCGGCCTCGATCTGGCGGTTCGCTCGGTCCTGAGCCTGCGCGAGAACCTTCGCTCAGACCCGTAGCAGCACGGCTACGGAGTGTTCAGCTCCGCGCGCCACCTCCATGGGGTCGACACCGGAGAAGCCAGAACGAGACCCCGGCGCATCGAAGGTCGTACGGCCGGCGAAGCCACCTCGGACGGGAACAAGGCAGCTTGTTGTACGCCCACCCGTACAGGGCGTTACGCAACACTCGGGTGGCCAGGCGGCCGGCCGTGGTCTTCACGAGCGCGGTCGTGATGGTCGCGAGGGCGTCGGCGGGAGGCGGTCCCATCTGCCTTCGACGTACGCCCGGGTGTGCTCGTACCAGGTAACGGAGCCGTTCAGTGCCCGGAGTGCGGAGGCCGGCGGGCCCGTCTCCACGTCGAACTGCTCGCCTTTGCGGAGAGCGGCCATCAGTTCCGAGCGGCGGCCCTCCGCCTGTGCTTTGACGGTGTAGCTCTTGGAATGCTTCCCGGGAGCCCTCGTGACCCGCCGCACCGACCTCCCATCCGAAGCGCGGGTCCGCGCGGCCTTGACCCGGCTCCGCCAAACGGCCACCGACATGGCAAGCGCCCCACCGTCCTCGCCCTGGCCCGCGAGTTCGGGCTGAGCAACACCACTTTCCGCCGCCACCTCCCGGACATCGCAGCGCCTGAAGCAGCAGCTCCCGACGCTGCCACCTACAGCGTTCCAATGGAGCGCAAGAAGATCGTTCCCATGAAGACGATGGTCCCGGCCAAGCCGTTTCGCCCGGAACCTGCTCTGGCCGAAGCACACTACGAGGCGGCCCTCGAAGTGCTGCGAGCGAAATGTTCTCTTCATCGGACTGAAAAGCCACGGCGAATTACCGAGCGGATCAGCTCGCGCTATCCGCGGCGTGCGGGGGATGTCCTTGCGAAAACCATTGGCGCCCGGCTTGTTCCTTTGATGGACTGACGTCCCGCCGTGAGTCTGCTGTGTGACGGAGACAGTGGTTGTGACGCAATATGACGTGCTTGCCGAGGTGTACGAATGGCTGATCTCGGATGCAAAGTTGCCTCCCGCCGAGTTCGCTGCGTCGTTCGATAGCGTGCTCAGTCTCCTGCCGTCGAAAGCTCACGTCCTCGACTGTTCGTGCGGAACCGGACAGTTGGCGGTTGGCCTCGCCGGTCGTGGCATGCAGGTTGTCGCAACTGACGCCAGCGAAGCGATGGTTCGCCGGACTGCAGAGCTGTCTGAGGAGTTCGGGGCCTCCGTCCGGGCCGAGCGGGCGAACTGGGAAGAGTTGCCCGATCATTTCGAGGATGGCACGTTCGACATGGTGTTCTGCGTTGGCAACTCGCTTCACCATGCCGCGGGCGCGACAGGCAGGGGTGCTGCTCTGGAGTCGATGTCACGGCTTTTGCGCCCTGGCGGGCGCTTGGTGCTCACATCCCGCACTTGGGAACTGGTGAGGGCCAGAGGTTCCCGGCTGGACGTCTGGGACCGACTCGTCCGACGAAACGGTCGCGATGCCGTCGTAATTTACCGCTGGGAGATTGCGCCGCATTGGGAGGATGAGCACCACATCGAGATTGCGATCGCCCAAGTTGATGCGACTGGGCCGGTTCTTGTCCGCTCGGAACTGTTGTCCTGCTGGCCCTACCGGTACGAGGAACTCGAAGTCGAGCTGCACCGGGTCGGACTCCGGACGGAAGTGAGCACGTTCGATCTTGAGGCCGAGAACTACATGGTGGTCGCTGGCAAGGTATAGGCACCGGGCTCTCTCCTTCTTCGCCCTCGTCTTACGTCACCATCGACGCCATCCGGGCCCTTGACCGGCACCGGTGAAGCCGAGCACTCCACCCCCGGCATCGTCATCGCCGCTCTGTCGCTTGCGGTCACGCCATTCCTGTCCGCCGCTCAGCGCAAGGCCGGACGCGAGCTTGGATCCGCGACCGCAGTCGCCGACTCCAAGCAGACCCTGCTCTGCACCTACCTCTCCGCCGTCCTTTCCGTATAGACGTTGAGCCATCGGATTTCTGGCCGGTGAAGTTCCGGCGGGTTCGTCCTCGTAGCGGCGGACGATGGCCAGCGGATCTGCCGGACGCACAGAGGGGGCGGTGGAGGCTTGCCCGGCGCCCGAGCTCTACCAATGACAGCCAATGCTGGCCGCTGCAAATCTGCCGGCTCAGCTTTCCCAGGAGGGGGTCTCTTCGTGTGGGGGCGCGTTGCGGTGGGTCCGGGGCCGGGCACACTGGCCGCATGTCGTCGTCCCGTCGCAGGCTCTGCCCCGAGTGCCGTCGCGAGATCGCCGTCGTCGCCGGGCGGTACGCGCGTCATGATCCGCCCGGCGCGCGGCAGACCGGGGACCTCACCTCGTGTCCCGGATCCCGCCGACGGGCGCTGCCCGGGCCCGAGCAGCGCTCCCTCGACGGGTATGCCGTGCCGGAGTTCCCCGGCCAGATGCCGCTGTTCTAGGCGGACGCCCGGCGTTCAACCGGCCGTCCGTCCCGTCGCCGAGGCGAAGCCCAGCCAGGTGTGCCGGTTGCCCGCCCAGCACCAGCCGACCTTGGGGGCGTTGCGCCGCTCGCGGCCGTCCCGTCCCGTGCCGTTGCTGATCCATATCGCCGGGGTACGGGCGTCCAGGGTGCCGTTCGCCTTGCGGAGGCGGGAGCCGATGGTCATGAAGCAGTGGTTGCGCTCCAGGGCCTCGGGCTGCTGGAGCACCCAGTGGATGCCCTCGGTGAGCACCATCGGCGTGCGTGCCTCCGCGGTGAGCGCGGGCAGCGCCTCGTCCGGGCTCCAGTTGGCCATGCGATCGCCACGGTCGACGCCGGTGAGGAGGTAGAGCGGGCCGTCGGGCAGCGTGACCGTGTCGAGCGGGGCGAAGTCGTCGACGTCGGGCATGTCGGTGACGACGAAACCCGGCTTGCCCTCACGACACAGCAGCGGCGCGAGCGCCGAGGCGGGGGCCACGTCCGGGTGCACGGCGAGCAGCGTGTCCGAGGCGCCCTCGGGCGCCTCGGCCGCCTTGGCGAACGAACGGAACTGATCAGCGGGCAGCCCGGCGATCTCGTGCACCCCCAGCTCGATCAGCCGCTCGGCCTGCGCGCTCAGGGCCGGAAGCCCGGGGACGAAAGTGGAAGTGACGGGTGTGGTCTCGGGCACGGCGCTCCCAGGCGGGTCGGGTTCCAACGGTCGACGGATCAACGCCGGCCCCTCTCCGGAACGTTCCCCTCCGCCGCCGGCCCGTTCACACCGCCGGACGCACCGACCACCTCACTCGCCCGCCACCGACTTCACCGCCACCGACACCGGTGCGTGACCGCTGATCAACTCCAGGGTCAGCCCCGCCGTCGCCGGTGTGTCCACCAGCTCCGCCAGCACGGCGGCCACATCGTCGCGGGGGATCGGGCCGCGGCCCGTGTGCGCCTCCAGACGGACCAGGCCGGTGCCGGCGTCGTTCGTCAGCTGGCCGGGGCGCAGGATCGTCCAGTCGAGCCCGTCCAGGCCGCGCACGTACGCGTCCGCCTCGCCCTTCGCCCGCAGATAGACGTCGAAGACCTCCTCGCCCCGGTGCGCCGGGTCCGCGCCCATGGACGACACCATCACGAACCGCCGTACGCCCGCGCGAACCGCCGCGTCGGCGAAGAGGATCGCCGCCGCCTTGTCCACCGTCTCCTTGCGGGCCGCGCCACTGCCCGGACCGGCCCCCGCCGCGAACACCGCGGCGTCCGCGCCGGCCAGCTGCTGCGCGACCTCCTCCACCGAGGCCGACTCCAGGTCCAGCACGACCGGTTCGGCGCCCAGCTGACGCAGCTCGTCGGCCTGTTCGGGCTTGCGGATCAGGCCCACCGGCTCGTCCCCGCGTGCCACGAGCAGCCGCTCCAGCCGCAGCGCGATCTGACCATGACCACCAGCGATGACAATGCGCATGCCTTCGACCGTACGCCCGGCCACCGACATCCGCCGCACGACACCGCAACGCCCCGCACGAACACCGCCGGATCCCGCCAACACCCCGCGCTCTGCGCCTGAAACGCCCGGACCGCCAGGGTCGTGGGCACTACGAGGTCCGCCCGGACCGCAGGACCGACGCTGTCGGAACCAGGCCGACCGCCCGGACCACCAGGGTCGCCCGGACCGCCAGGACGGTTGCCGGGAGCAGACGACCGCCCGGACCGCTGGAACCACCAGGCCTCGCTCGCACCGCGAGGACCGCCGGCACCGCGAGGACGCCCGGCCGGGACGCGAAGACGGTGAGCCTGAACCGCCGAAACCGCCAGAACACCTGAACCGCCCGGACCGCCTCAGCAACCCGGTGACTGGGCGGCCCGCCCGAGCCACCCGGCCCGCCCGAGCCACCCGACTGCCCCAGCCACCCGGCCCGCCCGAGCCACCT
>NZ_JAOCQE010000081.1 GCF_025290915.1 Streptomyces sp. 15-116A
GCCGCGTGGGCGGCCGTCGCCGCGGCGCCGGTCGCGGCGCCGGGTGTCGCGGTTGTTGGCCTCCGGTGAGGGGACGGTGCCCGCCTGCTGGTCGGCGGGGTCGTCCTGGCCGTCCTGCGGGGCGGTGGCCGAGGCGTCGGGCGAGGGGCTCGCCGTCTTGGCGGGGTCCTTGGGCAGCTTGGGGGACTTGATGGTGCCGTCCGTGCTGACCTTCGGCAGGCTCTTCTGCGGCTCGGGCAGCAGCGCCTTCTTCTTGTCGATCTCGCCGTCCTCGGAGACGCCGTACAGCGCGTTGTAGATGTTGCGCACGGCGGGGCCCGAGGCGCCGGAACCCGTACCACCCTGGGAGATCGTCATGACGACCGCGTAGTCCTCGGTGTAGGTGGTGAACCAGGAGGTGGTCTGCTTGCCGTAGACCTCGGCCGTACCGGTCTTGGCGTGCATCGGGATCTTGTCCTGCGGCCAGCCGCCGAAGCGCCAGGCGGCCGTACCGCGGGTGGCGACTCCCTCGAGGGCTTCGTCTATGGCGGCGAGGGTCTTCTTCGACATCGGCAGCTTGCCGTGCGCCTTGGGCTTGATCTCCGTGACGGTCTTGCCGTCGGGGCTGATGACTGCCTTGCCGACGGTGGGGTCGTACATGGTGCCGCCGTTGGAGATGGCGGCGTAGATGGTGGCCATCTGGATGGGGGTGACGAGGGTGTCGCCCTGGCCGATGGAGTAGTTGACGGAGTCACCGGCGCGCAGCCTGTTGCCTTCGAGGCAGTTCTCGTAGGCGATGCGCTCGGCGTAGCTGCCGTCCTTCTTGCCGGTCTTGCACCAGGCGTCCTTGTTGGCCTTCCAGTAGTCCTGCTTCCACTGGCGGTCGGGGACGCGGCCGGTGACCTCGTTGGGCAGGTCGATGCCGGTCTCCTTGCCGAGGCCGAACTGGTGGGCGGTCTTGTAGAACCAGTCGTTGGCATTCTTCTTCGGCTTGTTGCCGCCGTCGCGCTTCCACTCCTCGTGGGAGAGGCGGTAGAAGACGGTGTCGCAGGAGACCTCGAGGGCGCGGCCGAGGCTGATCGGGCCGTGGTTCTGGGACTCGAAGTTCTTGAAGACCTGGCCGCCGATGGAGTACGAGCTGGAGCAGTTGTAGGGGCCCTCGAAGGAGTAGCCGGCGTTGATGGCGGCCGCCGTCGGGATGACCTTGAAGACGGAGCCGGGTGCCGACTGGCCCTGGATGGCGCGGTTGAGCAGCGGGTAGTTGGACTTCTTGCCGGTGAGTCTGGCGTAGTCCTTGGCGGAGATGCCGCCGACCCAGGCGTTGGGGTCGTAGGTCGGGTTGGACGCCATGGCGACGACGCGGCCGGTCTTGGCCTCCATCACGACGACGGCGCCGGAGTCGGCCTTGTAGTTGGTGCCCGTGTTGCGGTCGTGCTGCTTGCGGGCTTCCTTCATCGCCCAGTCGAGCTGGTACTCGGCGACGCGCTGGACGCGGGCGTCGATGCTGGTGACGAGGTTGGCGCCGGGCTCGGCCGGGTCGTCCTCGGCCTTGCCGATGACGCGGCCGAGGTTGTCGACCTCGTAGCGGGTGACGCCGGCCTTGCCGCGCAGCTGCTTGTCGTACTGCCGCTCGAGTCCGGAGCGGCCGACCATGTCGGAGCGCAGATAGGGCGACTCGGTGTCCTGGGCCTGCTGGATCTCCTCGTCGGTGACGGGTGAGAGATAGCCGAGGACCTGGGCGGTGTTGGACTTGCCGGGGCCGGCGTAGCGGCGCACGGCCTGCGGTTCGGCGGTGATGCCGGGGAAGTCCTCGGCGCGTTCGCGGATCTGCAGGGCCTGCTTGGGCGTGGCCTCGTCGGTGATGGGGATGGGCTGGTACGGCGAGCCGTTCCAGCAGGGCTGCGGGGTCTTGGCGTCGCACAGCCGGACCTTCTCCATGACCTCCTTGGGGGTCATGCCGAGGACTCCGGCGAGTTTGGTCAGGACCGCCTTGCCGTCGTCCTGCATCTTCATCAGGTCGGTGCGGGAGGCGGAGACGACCAGCCGGGTCTCGTTGTCGGCGAGGGGCACGCCGCGGGCGTCGAGGATGGAGCCGCGCACCGCGGGCTGGACCACCTGCTGGACGTGGTTGCCGGACGCCTCCTTGGCGTACTGGTCGCCCTCGCGGATCTGGAGGTACCACAGGCGGCCGCCGAGCGTGCCGAGGAGGGAGAGGACGAGGACCTGGATGACGACGAGCCGGATCTGCACCCGTGGGCTGCGCCCGGTCTCCGGAATGTTGGTCACGCTGCTGCTCCCCCTCTCGATGCCCTGGACGGTCGTGCCACCGATGGCTGTCCCACTGACGTCTGTCCCGCTGACGGCTGTGTGCGGACGACTGATGAACGCCCGGCCCGCACGCCGGGGTTCCACCCCCGCCCACTCGTCCGGGTGAACTTCGCCGAGGTCACAGGCGCTTGACCCCCTTGATGCGTCCGGCGCGCGCGACCCGTGCCCGGGCCGCCTTCACCCGCAGGCCGCTGCCCCGCTGGCCGCCGATGCGCAGCCCGGTGCCGCCGGCGAGCCAGCCGGAGGAGATGTCGCCGGCCTTCGTCGAGTTCGTCTCGGCGAGCGGATCGTTCTCCGCGCGTCTGGCCAGCGCCATGACGCCGGGGACGACGAACGGGGCGAGCAGCAGGTCGTACAGCGCGGCGGTGAACAGCAGGCTGCCGAGGCCCACATGGCGGGCGGCGGTGTCGCCGACGAGGGCGCCGACACCGGCGTAGAGCAGGGTGGAGCCGAGCGCGGCGGCGACGACCACGACCATCGGGCCGGTGGCCGATTTCACCTGGCCGGTCTCGGGTTTGACGAGCCCGGCCAGGTAGCCGATGACGCACAGCACGAGGGCGTAGCGCCCGGCGGCGTGGTCGGCGGGCGGGGCGAGGTCAGCGAGGAGCCCGGCGAAGAAGCCGACGAGGGCGCCGCCGACATGGCCGTAGACCAGGGCGAGACCGAGGACGGTGAGCAGCAGCAGATCGGGTACGGCGCCCGGGAGATG
Organism: Streptomyces sp. 15-116A; assembly: GCF_025290915.1. GTDB lineage: Bacteria > Actinomycetota > Actinomycetes > Streptomycetales > Streptomycetaceae > Streptomyces. Next base: position 3,017 of record NZ_JAOCQE010000081.1, read on the forward strand.
GAGCCGGGCGAGGACGCTGACCTGGATGACCAGGGCGACGACGATCAGTGAGCTGGAGAGCAGGATCCGGTTGACGCGCATGTGACAGCTCCTACTGCTCTGGCTGGTCCTGGCCGTCGGCCGGGGCGGACGGGGTGACGGTCACCGTCACGGTCGGCGTGGGGGTCGGCTTCGGCTTCTTCGGCAGCACCGTGTCGCGCGGGTCCTTCTCCGGGGCCTGGACGACGACGCCGACGACGTCGAGCTTGCTGAAGCTGACGTACGGCGTGACGTAGAGGGTGCGGGTCAGGTCGCCGCCGGAGGGGTCGACGCGGGAGACGACGCCGACGGGCACGCCGGGCACGAACGGCCTGTCGGCCTGCGAGCCGAAGGTGACCAGGCGGTCGCCCTTCTTGATCTCGGCCTTGCCGTTGAGGAGTTCGACGCGCAGCGGCCGGTCGCCCTGGCCGGAGGCGAAGCCGAGTTCGTCGCTGCCCTCCATGCGGGTGCCGACGGTGAAGTCGGGGTCGCTGGCGAGGAGCACGGTGGCGGTGTTGGGGCCGACGGTGGTGACGCGGCCGACGAGTCCGTCGCCGTTGAGGACGGTCATGTCGCGCTTGATGCCGTCGCCCGCGCCGACGTCGATGGTGATGGTCCAGGAGAAGCCCTGGGCGGCTCCTATGGCGATGACCTGGGCGCCCTTGATGCCGTACTGGCCCTTGCCGGCGACGCCGAGCATCTTGTCGAGCTGCTTGAGCCGGCTGCGGTCCCGGTCGTCGCTGCCGAGCTCGGCCTTGAGCGCGGCGTTCTCCCGCTCCAGTTCGGCGAGCCGGTCGTGCCGGTCGCCGGACTCGCGGACCGCGGTGACCGCGTTGCCGATGGGATCGACCGCGCTCGACACGCCGCTCTCGATCGGGCCGAACACGGACGCCGCGGCCCCCCGGGCACCGTCGACCGGCGAATCCTCTCCGCCGCGGATGTCCACCGTGATCAGTGCGAACGCGATGGCGATCAGCAGCACCAGAAGCAGCCGGCTCTCTTTCGTGTCCCTCACGTGCGGCGGCCGTGCCTTCCTCGTCGAGAACGGGTATCGAGAACGGTGGTGAGACAGGGGTTTTGGTGAGCTTATGTCTCTATATCAACGATCCGCCGTACGAGAGGTGATCGTCCCGTACGGCGGAATCGAAGAGTTGTGTCATCTGCGCGGCTGGGCGTCCAGCACCTGCTGCAGCGCCTCGAACTCCTCGACGCACTTGCCGGAGCCGAGCGCCACGCTGTCCAGCGGGTCCTCGGCGATGTGGATCGGCATGCCCGTCTCCCGGCGCAGCCGCTCGTCCAGACCGCGCAGCAGGGCCCCGCCGCCGGTCAGAACGATTCCTCGGTCCATGATGTCGCCGGACAGCTCCGGCGGGCACTTGTCGAGGGTCGTCTTCACGGCGTCCACGATGGCGTTGACGGGTTCCTCGATGGCCTTGCGGACTTCGGCGGCCGAGATGACGACGGTCTTGGGCAGCCCCGAGACGAGGTCCCTGCCGCGGATTTCGGTGTGCTCGTCGGTGTCGAGGTCGTACGCCGAACCGATCGTGATCTTGATCTGTTCGGCCGTCCGCTCACCCAGCAGCAGCGAGTACTCCTTCTTGATGTGCTGGATGATGGCGTTGTCCAGTTCGTCGCCCGCGACGCGGATGGACTGGGCGGTGACGATGCCGCCGAGGGAGATGACCGCGACCTCCGTGGTGCCGCCGCCGATGTCCACCACCATGTTGCCGGTGGCCTCGTGGACCGGCAGCCCGGAGCCGATGGCCGCCGCCATGGGCTCCTCGATGATGTGCACCTGGCGGGCGCCGGCCTGGGACGACGCCTCGATGACGGCGCGGCGCTCGACGCCGGTGATGCCCGAGGGCACACAGACGACGACCCGCGGACGAGCCAGATACCGCCGCTTGTGGATCTTCAGGATGAAGTAGCGGAGCATCCGCTCGGTGATCTCGAAGTCGGCGATGACGCCGTCCTTCAGCGGACGTACGGCAACGATGTTGCCGGGCGTGCGCCCGATCATCTTCTTCGCTTCGGCGCCGACCGCGAGGATGCCACCGGTGTTGGTGTTGATCGCGACGACGGACGGCTCGTTGAGTACGATCCCGCGACCCCTGACGTACACCAGCGTGTTGGCGGTCCCGAGGTCGACAGCCATGTCACGGCCGATGAACGACATTGAGTTCCCCATCAGGATTCGTCTGGCCTACCCACAAGCTTTTGAGGGCTTTTCAGGTCGGCGAGGTGGGTGCTGTGACGTGAAGGCTTCCATCGTAGACGCGCCTTCGCGAACACTGCGCGAGGGTCTTGGCCATTGTCATCAGATGGCGTCCCCCGTTGCTTGTGGAGACGGTCCATCGGGGGCATGCGTTCCCCCGAACGCCGCGCATATGCCAGGAAGGTCCGGGGCCCGTGCCCCGGACCTTCCCGTGTCTCTAGGCCCTGTCGTCACATTCCCGCCTGCCTGGCGACGCCATGCACGCTCCCCCACTGCCTTAAGGGCGTGGGAGGTGCCCCCACTCGCCGCACCGGGCGCCGACCACGTACAACCAGTACGCCGGTCGACGCCCGGCACGCCGAGAGCACGCTCCCCCACCCTCGAACCGCGCTTCGCACGGCTCGGGCGGGAGGTGCCCCCACGCCGCCGCCAGGCCCGCCCTCCGGGCGGACGACGGGAATGTGACGACAGGGCCTAGGCGCGGCCCGGGAAGAAGATCTTGACCTCGCGCTCGGCCGACTCCTCGGAGTCGGAGGCGTGGATCAGGTTCTCCCGGACGATGACGCCGAAGTCGCCGCGGATCGACCCCGGGGCGGCGGCGATCGGGTCGGTCGGGCCGGCCAGTTGGCGCAGCCCCTCGATGACCCGCTCACCCTCGACGATCATCGCCACGACCGGTCCGGAGGCCATGAACTCCACCAGCGGCTCGTAGAAGGGCTTGCCCTTGTGCTCGCCGTAGTGCTGCTCCAGCGTGTCCTGGTCCAGGGTGCGCAGCTCCAGCGCGGTGATCTGCCAGCCGGCCTTGCGCTCGATACGGCTGATGATCTCGCCGGTCAGGCCACGACGGACCGCGTCGGGCTTGAGGAGGACGAGGGTGCGCTGGGTCACGGCGGAGCTCCTTGAGTGCAGCAGATGTGTGCGGGTCCGATGAGGTTACAAGGGAGCAGCTCAGGCTGCGTCAGGCTGCTCGGCCTGCGCGGCGAAACGGGCCTTCGCCTCGTCCACCTTTCGACCGAAATGAACCGAAGCCCACCACAGGGCGGCGAACACGACCCCCATGAAGAACATCATCGGGACGAAGACGCCGGAGGCGATCAGGGCGATCTGCAGCACCCAGCCGAGGGCGACGCCGCCGGGCCGGGTCACCATCCCGCACAGCACCACCGACAGGAACATCGCGATGCCGCACACGGTCCACACCGTGCCCGTCGCGAGGTCGGGGTCCTTCATCGCGACCAGCCCGGCGAAGCCGATGACGAAGAACTCGCCGATCAGGGTGGAAGAACACAGCGTACGCATCGTGGGTCAGCCCCTCCCCAGGAGCAGTCGGGCCTCGCCGACGGTGATGACGGAACCGGTGACGAGCACACCGCCGCCCGCGAACTCGCCCTCCTCCTCGGCCAGCGTGATGGCGGCCTCCAGCGCGTCGGGCAGCCGGGGCTCGACCTGGACGCGGTCCTCGCCGAACACCTCGACGGCGATGCCGGCCAGTTCGTCGGCGTCCATCGCGCGGTGGCTGGAGTTCTGTGTGACGACGACCTCCGCGAAGACCGGCTCGAACGCCTCCAGCAGCCCGCGCACGTTCTTGTCGCCGCTCGCGCCGACGACACCGATGAGCCGGCTGAACTGGAACGCCTCCCCCAGCGCCTCGGCCACCACCCGTGCGCCCGCCGGATTGTGCGCGGCGTCCAGCACCACGGTCGGCGAACGGCGTACGACCTCCAGCCGGCCCGGCGAGGCGACGGCGGCGAAGGCGCGGCGGACGGTGTCGATGTCGAGCGGTTCGGCGCGCTCGGCGCCGACGCCGAAGAACGCCTCTACGGCGGCGAGCGCCACGGCCGCGTTGTGCGCCTGGTGCGCGCCGTGGAGCGGGAGGTACACCTCGGTGTACTCGCCGCCCAGCCCGCGCAGGGTGAGCAGCTGGCCGCCGACGGCGACCTGCCGGTCGACGACCCCGAACTCCAGGCCCTCACGGGCCACGGTCGCGTCCACCTCGACGGCCTTCTTCAGCAGCACCTGCGCGGCGTCGACCGGCTGCTGGGCCATGATCACGGTCGCGCCCTGCTTGATGATGCCGCCCTTCTCGGTGGCGATCTCCGCGGGCGTGCTGCCGAGCCGGTCGGTGTGGTCGAGGTCGATGGGCGTGACGACGGCGACGTCCCCGTCGATCACGTTCGTCGCGTCCCAGCTGCCGCCCATGCCGACCTCGACGACGGCGACGTCCACCGGGGCGTCGGCGAAGGCGGCGTACGCCATGCCCGTGAGCACCTCGAAGAACGACAGCCGGTACTCCTGCTGGGCGTCGACCATCTCGATGTACGGCTGGATGTCCCGGTACGTCTCGATGAACCGCTCGGCGGAGATCGGGGCGCCGTCGAGGCTGATGCGCTCGGTGATCGACTGCACGTGCGGGGAGGTGTACCGGCCGGTGCGCAGCTCGAAGGCACCGAGGAGGGCCTCGATCATGCGGGCGGTGGAGGTCTTGCCGTTGGTGCCGGTGATGTGGATCGAGGGGTACGAGCGCTGGGGCTCGCCCAGGACGTCCATCAGGGCGGCGATGCGGCTGACGGAGGGCTCGAGCTTGGTCTCGCCCCAGCGGGTGGCCAGCTCCCCCTCGACCTCGCGCAGGGCCTTGTCGACCTCGGGGTCCTCGGGGCGCGCGGGGATGTCCGCCTGAGGGGGGCCGCCCTGGGTGCGCAGGGTGCGGCTGCCGGCCTCGATGACGGCGAGATCGGGGTCGCGGTCGGTTTCGGCCGCGATGATCTCTTCGAAGGGGTCGTCGCTGTCACTCACGGTGCCAGTCTACGGAGCCGCGGTGACAGGGCGCCCATGGAGTGGGGTGGCATGGGTCGCCGGGCGGCTGCGGGTGCGTTGTGGCTTGTCGCGCAGTTCCCCGCGCCCCTTTAGGGACGTCGAGGCCCCCGGTGCCTGCAAGGGCACCGGGGGCCTGAGCGCGCGAGGGGTGGCTTACGCGGGCGGCAGCTTCTCCAGCTGGGACGTGATGCGGGTGATGTCCTCCTCGGCCTTGGCGAGCCGCGTGCGGATCTTGTCCACCACGTGGTCCGGGGCCTTCGACAGGAACGCCTCGTTGCCGAGCTTGGCCGTGGCCTGGGCCTTCTCCTTCTCGGCGGCGGCGAGGTCCTTCGCCAGTCGCTTGCGTTCCGCCGCGACGTCGATCACGCCGGACAGGTCGAGGGCGACCTCGACGCCCGCGACCGGGAGGGTCGCCGTCGCCGTGAAGTTCTCGCCCTCCGGCTGCAGGCGCAGCAGCTGGCGGATGGCCGCCTCGTGCGGGGCGAGGGCCGTGCCGTCGAGGGTCAGGCGGGCCGGGACCCGCTGGCCGGGCTGGAGGCCCTGGTCGGCGCGGAAGCGGCGGACCTCGGTGATCACCGACTGGAGCGTGGAGATCTCCCGCTCGGCGTCGGCGTCACGGAAGCCACTGTCCTTGGGCCAGTCGGCGATGACGATCGACTCGCCGCCGGTCAGCGTGGTCCACAGGGTCTCCGTCACGAACGGGACGACCGGGTGGAGCAGCTTCAGCGTGACGTCGACGACCTCGCCGAGGACGCGCTTGCTGACCTCGGCCGGCTCGCCGCCCGCCTGGAACGTCGTCTTGGACAGCTCGACGTACCAGTCGAAGACCTCGTCCCACGCGAAGTGGAACAGCGCGTCCGACAGCTTGGCGAACTGGAAGTCGTCGTAGTACGCGTCGACTTCGGCGACGACGGAGTTCAGGCGGGAGAGGATCCAGCGGTCCGTCGACGACATCGCCGAGGCGTCCGGCAGGGGCCCCTCCACCGTCGCACCGTTCATCAGGGCGAAGCGGGTCGCGTTCCAGATCTTGTTGGCGAAGTTGCGCGAGCCCTGGACCCAGTCCTCGCCGATCGGGACGTCGACGCCCGGGTTGGCACCGCGGGCCAGCGTGAACCGGAGCGCGTCGGAGCCGTACTTGTCCATCCAGTCCAGCGGGTTGACCGCGTTGCCGAAGGACTTCGACATCTTCTTGCCGAACTGGTCGCGGACCATGCCGTGCAGGGCGATGGTGTGGAACGGCGGGGTGCCGTCCATCGCGTACAGGCCGAACATCATCATCCGGGCGACCCAGAAGAAGAGGATGTCGTAGCCGGTGACCAGGACGGAGTTCGGGTAGAACTTCGCGAGCGACTCGGTCTGTTCGGGCCAGCCGAGCGTGGAGAACGGCCACAGGCCGGAGGAGAACCAGGTGTCCAGGACGTCGGAGTCCTGGTGCCAGCCCTCGCCGGTGGGCGGCTCCTCGTCGGGGCCGACGCAGACGACCTCGCCGTCCGGGCCGTACCAGACGGGGATGCGGTGGCCCCACCACAACTGCCGTGAGATGCACCAGTCGTGGAGGTTGTCGACCCAGTCGAAGTACCGCTTCTCCATCTCCTGCGGGTGGATCTTGACCCGGCCGTCGCGGACCGCGTCGCCGGCGGCCTTGGCGAGCGGGCCGACCTTGACCCACCACTGCTTGGACAGGCGCGGCTCGATGGTGGTCTTGCAGCGCGAGCAGTGGCCGACGGAGTGGACGTACGGCCGCTTCTCGGCGACGATCCGGCCCTCGGCGCGCAGCGCGCCGACGATGGCGGAGCGGGCCTCCAGCCGGTCCAGGCCCTGGAAGGGGCCGTGGGCGGTGATGACGGCGTGCTCGTCCATCACGGTCAGCGCCGGCAGGTCGTGCCGCTGGCCGATCTCGAAGTCGTTCGGGTCGTGAGCCGGGGTGACCTTGACGGCGCCCGTACCGAACTCCGGGTCGACGTGCTCGTCGGCGACGACCGGGATGCGGCGGCCGGTGAGCGGCAGCTCGATCTCGCGGCCGACGAGGTGCCGGTAGCGCTCGTCCTCCGGGTGGACGGCGACGGCGGTGTCGCCGAGCATCGTCTCCGCGCGGGTGGTGGCCACGACGATGGAGTCGTCGCCCTCGCCGTAGCGGATGGAGACGAGCTCGCCGTCGTCGTCCTGGTACTCGACCTCGATGTCGGAGATGGCGGTCAGACAGCGCGGGCACCAGTTGATGATGCGCTCGGCGCGGTAGATGAGACCGTCGTCGAAGAGGCGCTTGAAGATGGTCTGGACGGCCTGGGACAGGCCCTCGTCCATGGTGAAGCGCTCGCGGGACCAGGCGACGCCGTCGCCGAGGCGGCGCATCTGGCCGGAGATCTGCCCGCCGGACTCGGCCTTCCACTGCCAGACCCGCTCGACGAAGGCCTCGCGGCCGAGGTCGTGGCGGGACTTGCCCTCCTTGGCGAGCTCGCGCTCGACGACGTTCTGCGTGGCGATACCGGCGTGGTCCATGCCGGGCTGCCACAGCGTCTCGAAGCCCTGCATGCGCTTGCGGCGGGTCAGGGCGTCGATGAGGGTGTGCTCGAAGGCGTGCCCGAGGTGCAGGCTGCCGGTGACGTTCGGCGGCGGGATGACGATGGTGTACGCCGGCTTGTCGCTCTTCTCGTCCGCCTCGAAGTAACCCCGCTCTACCCAGCGCTCGTACAGCGGCCCCTCTACGTCGGCCGGCGCGTACTGGGTCGGCAGGTCGGTGGTGGGCGCTGGTGGCTGCTGCTGAGCGTTCTCGGTCACGGAAGTCAGTTTAGAGGTGTCACGGCCCCGTCCCGAAACACGATTCTTCTGTAACGGTGCGACCCCCGCTGGCCTGAACACATCAGGTCTGCGCCAGGATGTGAACGACACATAAGCATCTGGAGGGGAACCCAGAAATGAGCTACAACCAGCCGGGCCCGTACGGCGGGCAGCCCCAGCAGCCCGGACCGTACGGCCAGCCGGGTCCTTACGGCCAGCAGCCGCAGGCTCCGCAGCCCGGCTACGGCTACCCTCAGCAGGCCCCGCCGCCCGGCCAGCCCGGCTACGGCTACCCCCAGCAGCCCGGCCACCCCGGCGTCCCCCCGCAGCAGCCCCCCTACGGCCAGGCCCCGTACGGCATGCCCCCGCAGCCCCCGGCGTCGGGCGGCGGCGGCAAGAAGGCGGGCATCATCATCGGCGCGGTGGCGGTCGTGGCGGCGATCGGCGTGGGCGCGTACTTCGTGATCGGCGGGGGCGGAGGCGCAGGCGGGCTGGAGGACGACGGCCCGCACAAGCTGTCGGCACCGCAGAAGGTGCTGGGCGAGTACACGCGTGTCGGCGAGGGCGGCGAGGACTCCAGCTCCGACACCGCGGATGACCTGGCGAAGAGCGGCGTGAAGAACGGCAAGTCGGTCGGTGCTTCGTACTCGACGGCGGACTTCAGCAACTACGACCCGACCGATCCCACGACGTTGCCCGACAAGACTGAGCTGCTGCAGGCCAAGGGCGTGACGTTCCTCGGTGCCTATGGTGAGGTCGAGGACCCCGAGTCCGCCGTCGACAAGTTGTTCGCGGCCCTCAAGAAGGAGACCAAGGAGAGCTCGAGCAACAACGGACTCATGACCGAGCTCGTCGGCGAGCCCGAGTCCGTCGACATCGACGGTGCGGTCATGAAGTGCCAAGCCGGCAAGGGCACGAACGACCTCACGCAGAAGCCGACCACGAACTGGCTCTGCGCCTGGGCCGACTACAGCACGGTCGCCCTCGTCTCCCCCGGTGACAACACCAAGGACATCACCAAGGACGCTGCGGCGGACATCACCACCAAGCTCCGCGACGAGGTCCGCGTCAAGGCCTGACGACCACGTACGCCGAAAGGGCCCCGGTCGAGCGACCGGGGCCCTTTCGCGTGCCGTTCTTCGTTACGCAGTCTTCTGCTCGCCCGGCCCCCGTCCGCGCGCGTCGCGCGGGATCAGGGTGGGGTTGACGTTGGAGAGGACCACGTCTGCTGTGATGACGACGCGGGCCACGTCCTTGCGGGACGGGACCTCGTACATCACGCCCTGGAGGACTTCCTCCATGATGGCGCGCAGGCCGCGGGCGCCGGTCTGGCGGAGGATGGCCTGGTCGGCGATGGCCTCAAGGGCCTCGCGCTCGAAGTCCAGTTCCACGCCGTCGAGTTCGAAGAGGCGCTGGTACTGCTTCACCAGGGCGTTGCGCGGCTCGACGAGGATCTTCAGGAGGGCCTCGCGGTCCAGGTTGTGGACCGAGGTGATGACGGGGAGGCGGCCGATGAACTCCGGGATCATGCCGAACTTGACCAGGTCCTCCGGCATGACCTCCTCGAACTGGTCCTTGTTCTCCAGCTCCCGCTTGGAGCGGATCTGCGCGCCGAAGCCGATGCCCTTGGCGCCCGCGCGCCCCTCGATGATCTTCTCCAGGCCCGCGAAGGCACCGCCCACGATGAACAGGACGTTCGTCGTGTCGATCTGGATGAACTCCTGGTGCGGGTGCTTGCGGCCGCCCTGGGGCGGCACCGAGGCCGTGGTGCCCTCGAGGATCTTCAGCAGGGCCTGCTGGACGCCCTCGCCCGAGACGTCGCGCGTGATGGAGGGGTTTTCACTCTTCCTCGCGACCTTGTCGATCTCGTCGATGTAGATGATCCCGGTCTCGGCCTTCTTGACGTCGTAGTCGGCCGCCTGGATCAGCTTCAGCAGGATGTTCTCGACGTCCTCGCCGACGTAGCCCGCCTCCGTCAGCGCCGTGGCGTCGGCGATCGCGAACGGGACGTTCAGCATGCGGGCCAGGGTCTGGGCGAGGAGCGTCTTGCCGGAGCCGGTGGGGCCCAGCAGCAGGATGTTGGACTTGGCGAGCTCGATGGCGTCGTCACGTCCGTTCGCCCCGCCGTTCTCGCCGGCCTGGACACGTTTGTAGTGGTTGTACACCGCGACGGAGAGGGCCTTCTTCGCCGCCTCCTGGCCGACCACGTACCCCTCGAGGAACTCGTAGATCTCGCGGGGCTTGGGCAGCTCCTCCCAGCGCACCTCGCTGGTCTCGGCGAGCTCTTCCTCGATGATCTCGTTGCAGAGATCGATGCACTCGTCGCAGATGTACACACCGGGCCCTGCGATGAGCTTCTTGACCTGCTTCTGGCTCTTTCCGCAGAACGAGCACTTGAGCAGATCGCCGCCGTCACCGATGCGTGCCACGGTGTGCTTCCCCTTCGCCTGGGAGACGCCTGGACGTCAACGTCCAGCGACTCCTGGTGCTGCCTTATGTCCGACGGTACCTTGCCGGGCCCCCCGTTCGGGCCCCCCTTGGCGCGGTTCGCTTTGACGTGGACCGTGTCAAACCGTGCCAAGGGGCGGCAGACGTCTCAAGCCTCCCGCGTCAGCGCAGGCTGGAGTTGTCCATCTTGCGGGTGGTGATGATCTGGTCAATCAGGCCGTACTGCAGCGCGTCCTCGGCCGTGAGGATCTTGTCGCGCTCGATGTCCTCGCGGATCTTCTCGATCGTCTGGGTGGAGTGCTTGGCCAGCATCTCCTCCAGCTGCGTCCGCATCCGCAGGATCTCGTTCGCGGCGATCTCCAGGTCGGAGACCTGACCGCGGCCCGTCTCGCTGTACGGCTGGTGGATCAGCACGCGCGCGTTCGGCAGGGCCATACGCTTGCCGGGCGTGCCGGCGGCCAGCAGGACGGCGGCGGCGGAGGCCGCCTGGCCCATGCAGACCGTCTGGATGTCCGGCTTGACGTACTGCATCGTGTCGTAGATCGCCGTCAGCGCGGTGAAGGAGCCACCGGGGCTGTTGATGTAGACCGAGATGTCCCGGTCGGGGTCCATCGACTCCAGGCACAGCAGCTGCGCCATGACGTCGTTGGCGGAGGCGTCGTCGATCTGGACGCCGAGGAAGATCACCCGCTCCTCGAAGAGCTTCGCGTACGGGTCGTACTCGCGGATGCCCTGGGAGGTGCGCTCGACGAAGCGCGGGATGACGTAGCGGGACTCGGCCGTGGGGCCGGTGTACCGGGACTGGGAGGCGCGCATGTCCTGCACGGCGTCCATGCGGTCGTACAGGCCGCGGCCGGGGAAGTCGTTCACGGTGTCTCCTGGAAAGGGGCTGAGGCGGTCGGCTTGAGGCTGCTGGGGCGGTTCAGCGGGCCTGGCAGGGCCCGGAGGCGTCCGCGGGGCCGCAAGGGCTCCGGTGGGACGCTCAGGCCCCGGTGCCGCCGCCGCCCGGCATGCCGGCGGCCGTGGCGATCACGTCGTCGATGAGGCCGTACTCCTTGGCCTCGAAGGCGTCGAACCAGCGGTCGCGGTCGGAGTCGCGGGTGATCTGCTCGACCGTCTGACCGGTGTGCTGCGCCGTGAGCTCGGCCATGCGCTTCTTGGTGTGCAGCAGCCGCTCGGCGTGGATCTTGATGTCCGAGGCCGAGCCGGCGAGGCCGGCGGAGGGCTGGTGGATCAGGATCTCGGCGTTCGGCAGCGCGAAGCGCTTGCCGGGGGTGCCGGCGCTCAGCAGGAACTGACCCATGGAGGCCGCCAGGCCCATGGCGATCGTCACCACGTCGTTCTTGATGTACTGCATGGTGTCGTAGATCGCCATGCCGGCCGTGATGGAGCCGCCGGGGCTGTTGATGTAGAGGTAGATGTCCTTGTCCGGGTCCGCGGCAAGGAGCAGCAGCTGTGCGGTGATCCGGTTCGCAATGTCGTCGTCGACCGGCTGGCCGAGGAAGATGATCCGCTCGTTGAGCAGCCGGCTGTAGACCTGGTCGCCGAGGCCACCACCGATGGAGGGCTCGCCGGCGGCGGAGGGCATCAGATTCGTCACGTATCCACCTGCTCGTCTTACGACGGCGCCGGGCCGTCTCACGTTTCCCTGCGGGGGCCTCCGGCGGTTCGGCCGCTTGTTGGCTGGGCCCCGTATTCATGGACCCTAACGCTCAGGGTGGGTGGTGCCATCCCGGTTCTGTGGGTGTTCGCCGGGGGCGTAGCGTCGTGGGGGATCCGTTTCATCGGCGGGTGCGGGTCCGTTGTGGCTTGTCGCGCAGTTCCCCGCGCCCCTTCAGGCTGGCTGCCCTGCCGTACGGCAGAAGGGCCCCGGGGGAATCCCCAGGGCCCTTCCTACGATCTACCAGGTGCCGGGGGCTCAGCCCTCGGACTTGTCCTCGGCGGACTCGTCGGACTCGGTGGCGGCCTCGGCCGTCTCGGCCTCCTCCGTCTCCTCCTCGTCGTCGAGGTCGACGATCTCGCCGTTGGTGTCCTTGACCGTGGCCTTCTCGACCACGACGGCCAGGGCCTTGCCGCGGGCGACCTCGCCGACGAGGAGCGGGACCTGGCCCTGCTCGACGACGGCCTGGGCGAACTGGTCGGGGGACATGCCGGAGGAGGCGGCGCGCCGCATGAGGTGCTCGGTGAGCTCCTCCTGGTTGACGTTGAGCTTCTCCTGCTTGACGAGCTCGTCGAGCACGAACTGGGTCTTGATGCCCTTGATCGCGGCCTCGCGGGTCTCGTTGTCGAACTCCTCGGCGGTCTTGCCCTGGATCTCCAGGTACTTGTCGAGGGTGAGGCCCATCTGGCCGAGCTGGTGGTGCTCGAGGTTGTGCTTGCGGGTGTTGATCTCGTCCTCGAGCAGCTTCTCGGGGACCGGGACCTCGACCAGGTCGAGCAGCTTCTCCAGGACGCGCTCCTGGGCCTGCGTGGCCTGGTCGTACCGCTTCATGTTCTCCAGGCGCTTGCGGCTGTCGGCCTTCAGCTCCTCGAGGGTGTCGAACTCGGAGGCGAGCTGCGCGAACTCGTCGTCCAGCTCGGGCAGTTCGCGCTTGGCGACCTGGGTGACCCTGACGGTGACCTCGGCCTCCTTGCCGGCCGCGGAGCCGCCCTTCAGCTCGGAGGTGAAGGTGCCCTCCTCACCGGCGGACAGGCCCTTGACGGCGTCGTCGATGCCGTCGAGGAGCTCGCCGGAGCCGATGGTGTAGGAGACGCCGGAGGCGACGCCGTCCTCGAGGACCTCGCCCTCGACCTTGGCCTCCAGGTCGATGGTGACGACGTCGCCGTCCTCGGCGGCGCGCTCGACCGGGGAGGTCGAGGCGAAGCGCTCGCGCAGCTGCTCGACCGACTTCTCGACGTCCTCGTCGGTGACCTCGACGGCGTCGACCTCGACCTCGATGCCGGAGTAGTCCGGGATCTCGATGGCCGGGCGGATGTCGACCTCGGCGGTGAAGTTCAGCGTCTCGCCGTCCTTCAGCTCCGTGATGTCGACCTCGGGCTGGCCCAGCGGGCTGAGCTCGGCCTCGTTGACCGCGTCGGTGTAGAACTTCGGGAGGGCGTCGTTGACGGCCTCCTCCAGCACCGCACCGCGGCCGAAGCGCTGGTCGATGACCCGGGCCGGGACCTTGCCCTTGCGGAAGCCCTTCACCGTGACCTGCTGGTTGATCTTCTTGTACGCCGCGTCGAGGCTGTCCTTGAGCTCCTCGAAGGGCACCTCGACAGTGAGCCGAACCCGGGTCGGGTTCAGGGTCTCCACGGCGCTCTTCACGGTTCGGTCTCCTTGTGGCTGACTTCTCGGTTTCTGCCGGGACCAGAGCGGTCCGGCGGATTCGCCGCCCGGAGGACTTCAGACGCTGAGACACACGGGCGTGCAGCTTGCATAGTAACGGCAGCGACTACGGCGCCCAAAAGGCGATCACCGGTGCGTGACCGATACGATCACCGAGGGTGATCGGGCAGGTGGTCGGGGTGGCGGGATTTGAACCCACGGCCTTCCGCTCCCAAAGCGGACGCGCTACCAAGCTGCGCCACACCCCGTCTGGTGCGACACGTAGGGTACATGCCGCCGGGCGGTGGGGCCGCCGCATTTCCCGGGCGCGCTGCGGTGTCGCCGGCGGGGCGGAAAACGGGGTGTGCGGACAGCAGGCGTGACCCGCTACGATGCCTGTCAGTGCCGCGGCCGGTCCGGTCGGCGGCGCGCTGTGCGGGCGTAGCTCAATGGTAGAGCCCTAGTCTTCCAAACTAGCTACGCGGGTTCGATTCCCGTCGCCCGCTCTGTACGGCTCAGGGCCGGGCCGGAAGGATCACTCCTTCCGGCCCGGCCCTGAGCCGTTTCTCGCGCCCGGTGCCTAGAACTGGATCGAGTTGATCGTCTCGGCGATCGAGTTCAGGAAGCGCTGGATGTCGTCGGCCATGCCGGTGGAGGCGAGGAAGAAGCCGAAGAGGACCGCGACGATCGCGGGGCCCGCCTTGATGGATCCGCCCCTCAGGAGCACCACAAGGATGATCGCCAACAGCAGCACCACAGACAGTGAAATGGCCACAACTGATCACACCCTCGGTCGGTCCGCTCTCCCGGCCCGGGGACGCGACCCCGCGCACCCCGCCAGAACCATCGTGCCACCAACGAGGCCGCCTCATGCGGCGGGTGACGCATCGTCCGGCACACGATGACCGGACAGCCGTGGCCGCGTCCGGGCGCCGGGGGCAACCACGCCGTCTCGTACGGCAATTCGAGGCGCCACCCGCGCGGGTAATTCGGCCGGATCGTTTCCGTATCCACACAACGCGTTCGCAGGTATTTCGAATTACCGCCGCCGGCCTCTCAACGGGCCCGTCACCGTGCCGCGAAGACGACGGAAGGGGACATTCCACCGGAGTCGCCCGCTGGCCTTATGCACGGTTTAGTCCGGAAGAATCATGACAAGCGTGGCGCCATCGGGCGGTATGGACGTGCTCAGCCGCCTTGCAGCGCAAGTGTGTTGGCCATCACGCCCGCGGTGCCGCCGACTTTCCCCAATCCGGGGTAGCCGAGCCGAATAACCAGTAATGACGTCGGGCGTTTTACGAATACCCGAACACGACGCTAGGGTGCCTCAGATGTTCCACGCTGCCTCGTCCCCCGCAAGCGCAGCGAGGTCCCCGATCCTCTCCCCCGGTTCGATGTGGGAGGGCCGGTGACGAACTCGCTGCGACCGTACGGCAACCGCAGAACGCCGCTCCCCCCGGCACAGTCGCCGGCGCCCGGAGTGCCGAGCCCGCGTACCCCGGGCTCGAGCACCGGGGCCCGGCGGAGCGACCGGCCCGCCCCCTCCGGCAAGCAGCGCGACGCGTTCTTCGACAACGCCAAGTACCTGGCGATCGTGCTGGTGGCCATCGGCCACGCCTGGGAGCCCCTGAAGGGCGACAGCCGCACCCTCGAAGCCGCCTACACGGTCGTGTACACGTTCCACATGCCGGCGTTCATCATCATCTCCGGCTTCTTCTCGCGCAGCTTCGACATGCGCCCCGACCGGCTGCGGCGGCTGATCACCGGTGTCGCCGTGCCGTACATCCTCTTCGAGACCGCCTATCCCCTGTTCAAGCGGTTCATCGACGACGACCCGCAGCAGGAGATCAGCCTGCTCGACCCCTGGTACCTGACCTGGTTCCTGTGCGCGCTGTTCGTGTGGCGGCTGACCACCCCGATCTGGAAGGCGGTCCGGCATCCGCTGCCGCTGGCGCTCGGTCTCGCCATGCTGGCCAGCGTCACGCCGGAGATCGGTGACGACCTCGATCTGCAGCGCGTGCTGCAGTTCCTGCCGTACTTCGTCCTCGGTCTGTGCATGAAGCCGGAGCACTTCCACCGGGTGCGCACCCGCTCGGTGCGGATCGCCTCCGTGCCGGTGTTCGCGGCGGCGCTGGCCTTCGGCTGGTGGGCGGTGCCGCGGATGAACACCGCGTGGTTCTACCACCGGGACGCCGCGCAGGAGCTGGGCGCACCCTGGTGGGCCGGGCCGGTCATGGTGCTGGCGATGTTCGGCTGCTCGCTGCTGCTGACGGCCTGCTTCTTCGCCTGGGTGCCTCGCCGCCACATGTGGTTCACCGCGCTCGGCGCGGGCACGCTGTACGGCTACCTGCTGCACGGCTTCGTGGTGAAGGCCGGCGACTACCAGGGCTGGTTCGAGCAGCCCGCGCTGCAGGGACCGCTCGGCGCGATCGCCGTGACCGTCCTCGCGGCCGTGCTGGTGACGCTGCTGTGCACCAAGCCGGTGCAGCGGGTCTTCCGGTTCGCGATGGAGCCGAGGATGGAGTGGGCGTTCAAGCGGGACGCCGCCGAGCTGGCGCGCGAACGCGAGCGCGAGCGCGGCGAACAGCGGCAGACGCGGGAGAAGGTCTCCGCCTGAGACCTGCCGGCCTACTCCGGCTCGTCCCCCGACACCAGGCCGAGAAGTGTGCGCATCCGCGCGTACTTCTCGGCCAGTCGCGTTCTGGTGGCCTCGTCCAGTACGGCCAGACGCGCAGGGTCGGCGTTGTGCGCCAGGTCGGCCTCCTTGACCAGCAGCGCGCCGGGGGTGGCGAGGATGCGGGCCGCGTACGCCTCGGGCGGCTCGGCCGGCGCTTTGGTGACGGCGAGGACGATGTCCTTGGTACGCCGGGTCAGCGGCGCCTCCTCGAGCCACTGCCGCGAGAGCCTGTCGTCCTCCACGGCGTCGTGCAGCCAGGCCGCGGCGATCTGCTCCGCGTCGCCGCCCGGCGCGCGTACGCCCTCGGCGACGGCCCGCAGGTGCTCCTCGTAGGGCCGGCCCGCCTTGTCGGTCTGACCGGCGTGGGCGGCGCGGGCGGTGGCCTCGACCTCGGCCAGGGTCATGGGGGTCATCGGTGTGTCCGTCACGCGTCCAGTGTCCTCCCCGCAGCGGGGCGGCGGTCAGCGCAGGGCCGTGGCGGTGGGGCCTTCGCGGCAGATCAGCAGCAGGGCGCGGTCGTCGTTGACGTCCTTGGCGACCGACTCGATCAGATGCCAGGCCGCTCCGTGGAAGCCGCCGGCGACATAGCGGTCGGCCTCGCCGGTGAGGCGGTCGATGCCCTCGACGATGTCCCGGTCGGAGGTCTCCACCAGGCCGTCGGTGAACAGCATCAGCACGTCACCAGGGCGCAGGGAGCCCTTCACGGGGTCGAACTGGGCGCCGTCGTACACGCCGAGCAGGGGACCGTCGGCGGCCTTCTCCTCCCAGCGGCCGCTGCCCGCGCTGAGCTGGAGTCCCGGCGGGTGGCCCGCGGAGTACAGCTCGTAGTCGCCGGAGTCGAGGTCGAGGACGAGGTGGATGGAGGTGGCGAAGCCCTCCTCCCACTCCTGGCGCAGCAGATAGCCGTTGGCGGCCGGGAGGAAGGCGTGCGGGGGCAGGCTGCCGAGCAGACCGCCGAAGGCACCGGACAGCAGCAGGGCGCGCGAGCCGGCGTCCATGCCCTTGCCGGAGACGTCGGTGAGGACGACCTCCAGGGTCCGCCCGCCGTTGGTGCGGGCCGCGACCACGAAGTCGCCCGAGAAGGACTGGCCGCCCGCGGGGCGCAGGGCCATCTCGTGGTGCCAGCCGGTGGGCAGTTTGGGCAGTTTGCTCTGCACCCGGATGCGTTCGCGCAGGTCGAACAGCATGGTGCCGCCGCGTCTCCAGGGCACGCCGACCCGGCTGCGGAACTGGGCGACGACCAGCCCGAAGAACCCGCAGGCCGCCACCACCAGCACCACGCCCGGGGTCACCCGCGAGGCGCCCTCGGTGTACGGGCCGAGCTGCACGGACTCCACGATCAGGGCGGTGGCGGCGGCCGCGTACAGGCCGAGCAGGCTGGCCGGGCGCAGGAGCAGGCCGCCGGCGACGATCGGCAGGACGAGCGCGGCCGGGGAGAACCAGACGGAGTTGACGAGCGTGCCGGCCATGATCAGGGGAATGGTGAGGAAGAGACCGGCGAGCGCGATCCAGTCCGAGCCGTCCCCGCGGAAGTAGTCGACGGCGGCTCTGCGCACGCCGACGCGGGCCCGGTGCCACTGCTTCTTCAACCGGGCCGTGAACGTGTCGGCTTCCGCGCGCCGCTGTCGTCCTGGTGCCATTAGTTCGGGACCCTATCCATCGGACCGGCCGCTTGGCACGGGAGGTCCTGGTTGTCCCCCGTCCGGGGACCGACTTCACAGTGAACTTCACGGAACGCCGTCTCGTGGGCGCCCGGGAGAAATTCCCTCGCTCGTCCCGCATTGCCCTGCTAGGCATGGCTCATGACGAATGAGCGGACGGTCACGGTGGACGGACTCAGGAAACTGGCCAAGGACGACTGGGACACGTGGTACGGGACGCTGATACGCGCCTTCGGCGGAGTTCCGGAAGCGGACGAGGAACGGGAACTGTGGAACTCCCTGACCGAGTTCGACCGTTCTGTGGGCGTATGGGACGGCGACGAGTGTGTGGGGACGGCGGGCGCGTTCACGTTCGGGCTGACCGTGCCCGGCGGGGCGTCCGTGCCGGCGGCGGGCGTCACCATGGTGAGCGTGGCCGCCACGCACCGGCGGCGCGGGGTGCTGACGTCCATGATGCGGCGGCAGTTGGACGACATACGGTCCTGGGGCGAGCCGCTGGCGGTGCTCACGGCGTCCGAGCCGGCGATCTACGGCCGGTTCGGGTACGGGACGGCGGCCTTCAGCCTGGACGCCGAGATCGACACCAGCCGGGTGACCCTGTCGACACCCGAGGGCACCGATGACGTACGCGTGCGGTACGCGGCGCCCGCCGAGGTCGCCGAGGAGTGCCGGGCGGTGTACGACCGGCTCGTGCCCGGGCGGCCGGGCATGCTGAGGACGCCGCCCGGCTGGGAGCGGGTCCCGCTGCTCGATCCGGAGAGCGACCGGGACGGGGCCTCGCCGCTGCAGTGCGTGGTCGCCCGGCGCGACGGCGAGACGGTGGGGTACGCGCGGTTCCGGGTGAAGCCCGGCTGGGGGACGGCCGGGCCCGACGGAACGGTGCTGCTCAGCGATCTGGCCGCGCTGGATCCGGCGGCGGACGCGGCGCTGTGGCGGTTCCTGGCCGGCATCGATCTGACCTCGACGCTGGTGGTGCGCAGGCGGCCGGTCGACGAGGCGTGGCAGTACCTGGTGTCCGACATCCGGCGGTGCCGGCCTTCGCTGCGGGACTGGCTCTACGTACGGCTGGTCGATGTGGGGGCGGCGCTCGCGCAGCGGACGTACCAGGCGCCGGTGGACGTGGTGTTCGAGGTGGAGGACGCGTTCTGCCCCTGGAACGCGGGGCGTTGGCGGCTGACCGGGGACACGAAGGGCGCCTCGTGCGAGCGGACGACGGACGCGGCGGATCTCGCCCTGTCGGTACGGGAGTTGGGGGCGGCGTATCTGGGCGGGGTGAGCCTCGCCGCGCTCGGGGCGGCCGGGCGGGTGCGCGAACTGCGGGGCGGGGCGCTGGCGGAGGCGGCCGTCGGGTTCGGTGCGGTCGGCGGCGTCGCGCCGTGGCTGCCGTTCGGGTTCTGAACGTTCTGGGCGTTCGGGTTCTGGGCGTGGCTCAGGGGCGGCGCTGGCAGGACGGGCACCAGAAGAGGTTGCGGGCGGCGAGGCCGGCGGTGCGGATCTGCTCGCCGCAGAGGTGGCAGGGCTGGTGCGCGCGCCGGTAGACGTACACCTCGCCGCCGTGGTCGTCGACGCGGGGCGGGCGGCCCATCGCCTCCGGGGTGTGTTCGGGGCGGACGGTGTCGATGCGGTTGTGGCGGACGCCCTCGTGCATGAGGCCGACGAGGTCGGTCCACAGGGCGTCCCACTCGGCGGGGGTGATGTCGCGGCCGGGGCGGTACGGGTCGATGCGGTGCCGGAAGAGGACCTCGGCGCGGTAGACGTTGCCGACGCCGGCGATGACCTTCTGGTCCATGAGGAGGGCGGCGATCGTCGTACGGCTGCGGCTGATCCGGCGGTAGGCGGCGGCCGGGTCGGCGTCGGGGCGCAGCGGGTCGGGGCCGAGGCGGTCGTGTATCGCCTGCTTCTCGGGGTCCGTGATCAGGGCGCAGGTGGTGGGGCCGCGGAGGTCGACATACGCGGTGCCGTCGGCGAGCCGGAGGCGGACGGTGTCGGTGGGCGGGGGTGCGGGGGCCGGGCCGAAGGTGACCTTGCCGAAGAGGCCGAGGTGGATGTGGATCCAGTCGGCGTCGCGGAAGCCGTTGCTGAAGCCGAGGAAGAGGTGTTTTCCGTGGGCGTCGGTGGTGTGGAGGGGGGTGTGGTCGAGGAGGGCGGCGGCGTCGGAGAACTTGCCCTGGGGGCTGGTGACGCGGAGGGGGGCGCCGGTGGCGAAGGCCGCGGCGTAGTCCTTGGCCAGCCGGTGGATGGTGTGCCCCTCGGGCATGGGTTCCCTTCTCTGCCTTTCCTTTTGCCCACCCACCCGCCCGACTCGGTTCGTTGAGAGACGGGCGGGAGGCGTTGCGGCTGCTGGACGTGGTGCGGTGCGGGCCTCCGCCCGGTCCGACTCGGTTCGCCGGGAGACGGGCGGGAGGCGTTGCGGCTGCTGGACGTGGTGCGGCGCGGGCCTCCGCCCGGTCCGACTCGGTTCGCCGGGAGACGGGCGGGAGGCGTTACAGCTGCTGGACGTGGTGCCGCGCGGCCCTCCGCCCGGTCCGACTCGGTTCGCCGGGAGGCGGGTGGGGGCTGCGGTGTGAGCACCTGGCCCGTGCGGCTCGATTGGTTACGAGTCGGGCGGGGCGGTGCTACTGC
>NZ_JAOCQE010000082.1 GCF_025290915.1 Streptomyces sp. 15-116A
TGGGCCGCCGCCGACCGGTTCCGCGGCCGGGCGGGACGCGGCGGCGGCGAGGACGGCGGACAGCTCGGGCAGCACGGGCAGCCCGTCGTCGGGGACGGCCGGCCCGAAGCGGACCGGTCCATGGCCTTCCGGGTCGGTCCGCATGGGTGCCTCCGCGCAGTGACTGTGGTGCCGTGATGCCGTGGGCCGGTGGGGCACCCTTGGCCTGTCAGTACCCACGGTGCCGCCGGGCCATGGGCGCCGCACGGGGTCACGCAGCTCACAGCATGGGCGGCCCCGGCCGGGGAACGGCGCCTCACCCGTGGGTGCGGTCCTCCCTGCGGCGGTAGATCCGATGCGCGGCGGCCCCGAACGCCCCCGCGATCAGCAGTCCGCCCGCGGCGAGCGCGGGCACCGAGTCGGTGAAGGAACCGCCCCCGCCGGCCTGGACACCTCCCGGCACGGGCGTCCTGCCGCAGTGCGGGTCCTTGTCCTTGCCCGCGGACGGCTTCGGCGTGGGCTTCCGCGACCCGCTCCCGCTCAGCTCGGCGGCGTTCTCGGACACCAGGGGCTCGTCGGACGCGAGTGCCTCCGGCTCCTCCGGCAGGGAGCCGCCGCCCTCGCCGCTCTCAGGGACGGCTTCGTCCGCCGAGGTGTCGTCGGGCACCAGCGCGTCGTGCTCCTCCGCGTCGAGAGCGTCCAGTTCGGCTTCGAGTTCCGCGAGCTCGTCGTCCTCGTGGGGACTCCCGCCCTGCCCCTCCCACTGCTGATGCCCTTTCTGCGGTGGGCAGGTGGAGTGGGTGGCGCCCCCTGGTTCCGGCGGCGCGGGCGGACTCGCGGACGCGACCGGCACGAGCACGCTGAGAGCGGCCCCGGTTACGGCGGCGAGGGACAGGGCGCGAGCGGTGCGACGCATGATGCGAGCTCCTTCGAGCGACGACTGGGGGCACGGGCGGCACGGATTCGCGCCCCACCCCCATCACAGCCCGCCCCGGCCCCCGCCGCCCGCGCCAGAACCCAACCGAGTGAACACCGCTCACCGGAGTTACCCAAGGGGCGCGGGGCTGTATCGATATGCGGCTACCGCCGCGTGCGCGCGACAAGCCCACGACTACCCGCACCCGCCGACGACGAGCACCCGGCACCCCCTCAGGCGTCCCCCAGCACTTCCTCCCGCACCCTCCCACAACACCGGCTGATCAACCGCGACACATGCATCTGCGAGATCCCCAGCTCCTCCGCGATGCTGCTCTGCGTCATGTCCCCGAAGAACCGCATGTACAGGATCGCCCGCTCCCGCTCCGGCAGCGCAGCGATCCGCTCCTTCACGGCCTCCCGGTCGACCACCGTGTCCAGCGCCGGATCCGGCGCCCCCAGCGCGTCGCTGAGCGAGTATCCGTCATCGCTGCCCGGCAGCTCCGCGTCCAGGGACAGCGCGGTGAAACTCTCCAGCGCCTCCTGCCCGGTGCGCACCTCCTCCTCGCTCAGGTCGGCGCGCTCGGCGATCTCCGCGACCGTGGGCCGCCGCCCGGAGATCGTCTGGGAGAGGTCCTGCGAGGCGAACCGGACCTTGTTGCGCAGATCCTGCACCCGGCGCGGCACGTGCAGCGTCCACATGTGGTCGCGGAAATGCCGCTTGATCTCGCCGGTGATGGTCGGCACGGCGTAGCTCTCGAAGGCGTTGCCCAGCGCCGGGTCGTAGCGGTCGACGGCCTTGACCAGGCCGAGCGCGGCGACCTGGCGCAGGTCCTCGAAGCTCTCGCCGCGGCTGCGGAACCGTCCGGCGAGGCGGTCGGCCATGGGCAGCCAGGCCTCGACGATCTCCTCGCGCAGGGCGTCCCGCTCGGGGCCGGGCGGCAGTGCGGCGAGCCTGCGGAACGCCTCGGCGGTGTCGGGTGCGTCGTCGTGCGGGTGGGGCTTCGGGCTCACTCGGGTCGGCATGGTGCGTCGCAACTCCCTCGGAGTGCTCGGGGACGGACGATCACCGTGGGGAGGGCGCCTGGGTTCGGGACAGGCGCACCGGGCGCGGCGAGGGCCGCTTCCACGGACGTGCCTCCTGTCCGAAGCACTGTGGGTGCGCCTGCCCCCGCCCCTTCCCGCCAAACCCCGGGCGCAGGTTTTCCGTGGGCGCCCCCGGTCACTCGTACGGCCGGCGCGCAACCCGCACACCATCTCCGGGAGGTCGTACATGAGCACCAAGGTCTCCGACCACGTTCTGCACAGGCTGCGCGAGTGGGGGGTCGAGCATGTCTTCGGCTACCCCGGGGACGGCATCAACGGCCTGCTCGCGGCGTGGGGCCGGGCCGACAACCAGCCGGTGTTCATCCAGTCACGGCACGAGGAGATGTCCGCGTTCCAGGCGGTCGGCTACGCCAAGTTCAGCGGCCGGCTCGGAGTGTGCGCCGCCACGTCGGGGCCGGGGGCCATCCATCTGCTCAACGGCCTGTACGACGCCAAGCTGGACCATGTGCCGGTGCTGGCGATCGTCGGCCAGACGCACCGCAGCGCGATGGGCGGCTCGTATCAGCAGGAGGTGGACCTGCACTCGCTGTTCAAGGACGTCGCCTCGGACTTCGTGGAGACGGTGACGGTGCCGGAGCAGCTGCCGAACGTGCTGGACCGGGCGATCCGCACCGCGTACGCGCGCCGCTGCCCGACGGCGGTCATCATCCCCGGTGATGTGCAGGAGCTGGACTACTCGCCGCCGACGCACGAGTTCAAGATGGTGCCCTCCAGCCTG
This sequence comes from Streptomyces sp. 15-116A, assembly GCF_025290915.1. Lineage (GTDB taxonomy): Bacteria > Actinomycetota > Actinomycetes > Streptomycetales > Streptomycetaceae > Streptomyces. The sequence goes on from NZ_JAOCQE010000082.1 coordinate 2,720, forward strand.
GACCGCAGTGCGTGGACGGCCGTCCCGTCGGACGACGCGGTGCGGCGGGCCGCGGACATCCTCAACGCGGGCGACAAGGTGGCGATCCTGGTCGGCCAGGGCGCTGCGGGGGCGCGGGCCGAGGTGGAGCGGATCGCGGAGCTGCTCGGCGCGGGCGTCGCGAAGGCGCTGCTCGGCAAGGATGTGCTCAGCGACGAGCTGCCGTACGTCACCGGGTCCATCGGTCTGCTGGGCACCCGGCCGTCGTACGAGCTGATGCGGGACTGCGACACGCTGCTGACGATCGGCTCGTCGTTCCCGTACTCGCAGTTCCTGCCGGAGTTCGGCCAGGCGCGGGCGGTGCAGATCGACATCGACCCGCACATGGTGGGGATGCGCTACCCGTACGAGGTGAACCTGGTCGGCGACGCGAAGGCCACGCTGGAGCGGCTGATCCCGCTGATCGAGGGCGGCCGGGGACGCGAGTGGTACGACACGGTGTGCGACAACGTGCGCCGCTGGAAGGTGATCATGGAGCGGCGGGCGGAGCTGTCGGCCGATCCGGTCAACCCGGAGTACGTGGCCTGCGCGCTGGACCCGCTGCTGCCGGACAACGCGATCGTCACCTCGGACTCCGGTTCTACGGCGAACTGGTACGCGCGGCATCTGACGATGCGCCCGGGGATGCGCGGCTCGCTGTCGGGCACGCTGGCCACGATGGGCTGCGGGGTGCCGTACGTCATCGGCGCGAAGTTCGCGCATCCGGACCGGCCGGCCATCGCGCTGGTCGGGGACGGCGCGATGCAGATGAACGGGATGGCCGAGCTGATCACGGTGGCGAAGTACCGGCATCAGTGGGAGGACCCGCGGCTGGTGGTCGCCGTGTGGAACAACCGGGATCTGAACCAGGTCACCTGGGAGATGCGGGCCATGGAGGGCGCCCCGTCCTTCCTGCCGTCGCAGGAGCTGCCGGACGTGCGGTACGCGGCGTTCGCGCGCTCGCTGGGGCTGGCCGGGGTGCGGGTGGAGAAGCCGGAGGACGTCGAGGCGGGCTGGCGGGCCGCGCTGGAGGCGGACGGTCCGGCGGTGGTGGAGTTCCTGACCGACCCGGCCGTGCCGCCGATCCCGCCGCACGCCACCTGGGACCAGCTGGAGGCCACCGTCGCCTCGATCCTGAAGGGCGACGCCGACCGCGGCTCGATGATCAAGCAGGGCTTCAAGGCGAAGATGCAGGAGTTCCTGCCGGGGGCGGGGCAGCGGCGGAAGGAGAAGGAGTAGCCGGCGCCGGGGAGAGGGAGGCGACGGCCGGTTCCGGCCGGTCGGTGTCGCCCTCGCCCCGCAGGGGCAGCAGCAGCTCCTCGTAGCGGCCCAGCATCAGGATCACGCCGAGCATCAGCATCGGTATCAGTACGGCGAGCACCGCCATGGCCGTTCCTTTCCAGGAGGCGCGTGGGGGGCGTGCGATCCGGGTCACCCGCCGCGGCCCGCACAAACCCACCCGCTGCCGGGCCCGCCATCGGGCACCTCCCACCGACCGCCCCCGCGTCGGCCGATCCGCCGGAGGGAAGTCGTGTCGGTCCGCGTCTGCCGGGTACGCGGTGCGGACCCCGATGGATGTGGAGGGAGACATGCAGCGAGGCAGTGACCGGCTGAGTGTCCACCGTGACGACGAGATGAAGCACGAGCTGCAGGGCCTGCTGAGGTCCGGGCACCCCACCCGCGCCGAGGAGTGGCACGACCCGGAGCCGTCCGCCGAGGACGACCCGGCGGTGGCGTACGGCCCGGTGACGCCGAGCCGCGCGCCGACGTCGCTGGAGTCCGTGCGGCTGGAACTGGCCCGGATCCTGGGCCGGAGCGCGTTCCCCGCGGGCCCGCGCGAGCTGATGCGCGCCCTGGACCGGCGCTATGCGCCGGACTCCCTGGTCGAGGCGCTCGAACGGCTGCCCCGGCAGGCGCGCTACGCCAACGTCCAGGAGCTGGCCGAGGCGCTGACCCGCTCCCGGGAGACGGAGACCGCGTAGCCGGCCGAGGACCGGAAGGGATGGCCCCGTGATGGCCGAGTTCGTCAAGGACGTGATGACTCCGGGCGTGGTCGCCGTGCGTCCGGGCGCCTCGCTGGTCGAGGCGGCGCAGCTGATGCGCACGCAGAACATCGGCGACGTGGTGGTGGCCGACGGCCAGGAGGTCGTGGGTGTGCTCACCGACCGGGACATCACCGTCCGGGCGGTCGCCGACGGCGCGGACCCGATGAGTGTGAGCGTCGGGTCCGTGTGCACGCCGGATCCGCTGACGCTGGCCCCGGACGACCGTGTGTCGACGGCGGTGGCCGCGATGCGGGAGCGGGCCGTGCGCCGGATCCCGGTGGTCGAGAACGGGCTGCCGGTCGGCATGGTCAGCCTCGGCGATCTGGCCGAGGCGCAGGATCCCGGCTCGGCACTGGCCGACATCAGCCGCGCGGAGCCGGACGACTGAGGCTCCGTGCGGCACAGCTGTGGGAAAGGACTTGAGAACTGTCATGCGTATCGCGTTTCTGGCCGCGCCGGAGGGCGTGGAGCAGGTCGAGCTGACGAAGCCCTGGCAGGCGGCGGTGGACGCCGGTCATGAGCCGGTGCTCGTGTCGACGCGGCCGGGCAAGATCCAGGCGTTCGACCATCTCGACAAGGCGGACACGTTCCCGGTGCAGGAGGTGGTCGGGGACACGTCGGCCGGTTCCTTCGACGGGCTGGTGCTGCCGGGCGGGGTGGCGAACCCCGACTTCTTGCGCATGGACGACAAGGCCGTCGCGTTCGTGCGGGACTTCTTCGAGCAGGGACGGCCGGTCGCGGCGATCTGTCACGCGCCGTGGACGCTGATCGAGGCGGACGTGGTGCGCGGCCGGGTGCTGACCAGCTGGCCGAGCCTGCGGACCGATCTGCGCAACGCCGGGGCGACCTGGGTGGACGAGCAGGTGAAGGTGTGCGACCACGCTCCGGGCAAGCTGGTCACCAGCCGCAAGCCGGGCGATCTGAAGGCGTTCTGCGAGACGTTCCTGAAGGTGTTCAAGCAGGAAGCGGCCTGACCGGGCAGGGAGTCGCAAGCGGCCGACGCCGGGTGTCTGGACGGATCCGTTCAGGTGCCCGGCGTCGTCGATGCGTTCAGGTGCCCGGCGTCGTCGGTGTCGTCGTGTCCGCGGCCTCGCGTTCGCGGGCGCCCTCGCGGGTGCGCCCGGCGGCCACGGGGCGGGTCGGGTTGCGGCGCAGGTACTCGCCCTCGAGCTGCGCCATGCGCTCGTTGTGGGTGCGCAGCGCGTCGTTGGACCCGTACAGCAGCGTGTCGTGCCGGGTGCGGTGGATGGTCTCCAGCTCTTTCATCAGCTGCTGGTCGTCCAGGCGGCTCGGGTCGACTCCGGTCATCGTGGTGCCCCGCTCGTCGTTTCGGGTGTGCGGTCCGGGTACCCGCCCGGTCAGCACCAGCACTACCCCGAGCGGCCTTCCGGGAGGGAGCCATGGATCTCGCGTTTCTGCATCCACTCTACGAACATCCGGGGCCCTGGGCCTCCGTGTACGTCGACACCTCCCGGCACACGGAGGACACGCCCCACGAGCGGCACCTGACGGCCCGGGCGATGGCCCGTGAGCTGGCCGGTCAGGGTGCGGACGAGGCGACGTGCCGGGCGGTGGGCCAGGCGATCGAGGATCTGCGGCACTCCTCGGAGCCGCACGGGCGGGCGCTGTTCGCCCGCGGCGGCGAGGTGGTGCTGGATCCGCCGCTGGCCAGGGCGCCGGGGCGCGACTGGGCCGAATGGGCGCCGCTGCCCCGGGTCTCGCCGCTGCTGGAGCTGGCCGGTGAGGACCCGGTGTGCGTGGTGGCGTACGTGGACCGCAAGGGTGCCGACTTCGAGCTGCGCAGCGCGCTGGGCCGGGGCGACGCCGGCGGGGTGACCGGGCGGCAGTGGCCGGTGCACCGCACCAGCTCGGTCGACTGGTCGGAGCGGCACTTCCAGCTGCGGGTGGAGAACACCTGGGAACACAACGCGGCGGAGATCGCCGACGCGCTCGCGGTCTGCCAGGAGGAGACCGGGGCGGATCTGCTGATCCTGGTCGGCGACGACCGTGAGCGGCACGCGGTGCGTCACCGGCTGCCGCAGCGGCTGCACGACCTGGTGGTGGAGGCCCCGCACGGCGCGGGCAGCAGGCTGCTCGACGAGGACGTGGAGCGGGCGCGGGCCGAGCACGTACGGTCCCGTGCGGCGGCGGAGCTGGAGCGGTTCCTGGCAGCGCGGGGCGCCGACGCCTCGGGCCGGGCCGGGGCCGTGGAGGGTGTGCCGGCGCTGGTCGAGGCGGCGCGCGAGCATCGTATCGACGAGCTGCTGATCCGCCCGGACGGGCCGGACGCGCACCGCGAGGTGTGGATCGGCGAGGACCCGGACCAGCTGGCGGTGCGCCGCACCGATCTGAAGATCCTCGGCGAACAGCGGTCCTGGCCGGCCCGCGCCGACGACGCGCTGATCCGCTCCGCGGTGACGACGAACGCGGAGGCCCTGGCGGTCACCGTGATCCCCGACCTGCGCGACGACACGCCGGTGGGCGGGCTGGGCGCCCTGCTGCGCTGGTCATGACGCCGCAGTGCCCCTGACGAGCGGGCGCCCCGGCCGAGCGTACCCGCTCGTTCTCTCATCCCGCCCGGGGGTGCCTCCGAGTGCCTACCGGGCTCGTTCCACTCTGCGTTCGTCCCAGACCGGTTCCGGGGTCTCCCTGACCCGCCCGTCGGTGCCGAAGACCAGGTACCGGTCGAAGGAGCGGGCGAACCAGCGGTCGTGGGTGACCGCGAGGACCGTGCCGTCGAAGGCCTCCAGGCCCTCCTGGAGCGCTTCGGCCGACTCCAGGTCCAGGTTGTCCGTGGGCTCGTCGAGCAGGAGCGCGGTGACGCCCTGGAGTTCGAGCAGCAGGATCTGGAAGCGGGCCTGCTGGCCGCCGGAGAGGCGGTCGAAGGTCTGCTCGGCCTGGCCGGTGAGTTCGTAGCGGCGCAGCCGGGACATGGCGGCGCCCCGGTCCTGGGAGTGCTCCTTCCAGAGGATGTCCAGGAGAGTGCGGCCCTCCAGCTCGGGGTGCGCGTGGGTCTGGGCGAAGTGCCCGGGCACCACGCGCGCGCCCAGCTTCCAGGCGCCGGTGTGCGCGACGTCGTCGCCGGCGAGCAGGCGCAGGAAGTGCGACTTGCCGGAGCCGTTGGAGCCGAGCACGGCGACGCGTTCGCCGTAGAAGACCTCCAGGTCGAACGGCTTCATCAGGCCGGTGAGTTCGAGCTGCTCGCAGGTGATCGCGCGGACTCCGGTGCGCCCGCCCTTGAGCCGCATCGTGATGTCCTGCTCACGCGGCGGCTCCGGCGGCGGCCCGGCCTCCTCGAACTTGCGCAGCCTGGTCTGCGCCGCCGCGTAACGGGACGCCATGTCGTGGCTGACGGAGGCGGCCTGACGGAGGTTCAGGACGAGCTTCTTCAGCTGGGCGTGCTTCTCGTCCCAGCGCCGGCGCAGCTCCTCGAAGCGGGCGAAACGGTCCCGGCGGGCGTCGTGGTAGGTGGCGAAGCCCCCGCCGTGCACCCAGGCGTCGGCCCCGGTGGGGCTCGGTTCGAGGGAGACGATGCGCTGGGCGGCGCGGGCCAGCAGTTCACGGTCGTGGGAGACGAACAGGACCGTCTTGCGGGTCTCGGCGAGCCGTTCCTCCAGCCAGCGCTTGCCGGGCACGTCGAGGTAGTTGTCGGGCTCGTCGAGCAGCAGCACCTCGTCGGTGCCGCGCAGCAGCGCCTCCAGCACCAGGCGTTTCTGCTCGCCGCCGGAGAGGGTGCGCACCTGCCGCCACTGCGCCTTCTCGTACGGCACGCCGAGCGCGGCCGTGGTGCACATGTCCCACAGCGTCTCCGCCTCGTAGCCGCGCGCCTCGGCCCAGTCGGCGAGGGCCTGGGCGTAGGCGAGCTGCGCGGCCTCGTCGTCGACGGTCATGATGGCGTGCTCGGCCTTGTCGACGGCGCGGGCCGCCTCGCGGATGCGCGGCACGGCGACGGAGACGAGCAGGTCGCGCACGGTGGTCTCGTCGCGTACGGAGCCGACGAACTGGCGCATCACGCCAAGGCCGCCGCTGACGGTGACGGTTCCTCCGTGCGGCTTCAGCTCGCCGGCCAGCAGGCGCAGGAGGGTGGTCTTGCCCGCGCCGTTGGGTCCGACCAGGGCCATGACCGCGCCTTCTCCGACCCGGAAGGAGACGTCGCCGAGGAGCGGCCTCCCGTCGGGCAGGTAGTACTCCAGGTGTGCTGCTTCCAGATGGCCCATGGGAGCCGATTGTGCGGGGTGATCGATGTGGGGGGCAAACGAATTGGCCGGGTGGGACAGCCCTGAAGGTGAGTCCAGTATGCGAAACGCTGGTCTCATCATGTGAGTTGGGCGCGTACGGTGAGTCTCGTCCCTACAAGACGAGAAGGGTGGGCCTCACCATGCCTGCAGCGCGGGAGACCGCCGTCTACACCCACGGGCACCACGAGTCGGTGCTGCGGTCGCACACCTGGCGGACCGCCGCCAACTCGGCGGGCTACCTCCTCGGGGCGCTGGAGCCCCATATGCGGATCCTGGACGTCGGCTGCGGGCCCGGCACCATCACCGCCGACCTGGCCGAGCTGGTCCCCGACGGGCATGTCACCGGGCTCGAGCACGCGCCGGGGGTGCTGGAGCAGGCGCGGGCGACGGCGGCCGGCCGCGGGCTGACGAACACCGGCTTCGCCGTGGGGGACGTGCACGCGCTGGACTACCCGGACGACACGTTCTGTGTGGTGCACGCCCATCAGGTGCTCCAGCACGTGGGCGACCCCGTGCAGGCGCTGCGGGAGATGCGGCGGGTGACCAGGCCCGGCGGGATCGTCGCCGTACGGGACTCGGACTACGCCGCCATGACCTGGTACCCGCACGTCGACGGCCTGGACGACTGGCTCGATCTGTACCGGAGGGTGGCGCGGGCCAACGGCGGTGAGCCGGACGCGGGGCGGCGACTGAAGTCCTGGGCGCTGGCGGCGGGGCTGACGGACATCACCGCGACCTCCTCGACCTGGACGTTCTCCACGCCCGAGGAGCGGCGGTGGTGGAGCGGCCTGTGGGCGGACCGCACGGTGGCGTCCTCCTACGCCCGGCTGGCCGTCGAGGGTGGACACGCCACGCGCGAGCAGCTTCGGGCGGTGGCCGCGGCCTGGCGGGAGTGGGGCGCGCGGGACGACGGATGGTTCGCGGTGCTGCACGCCGAAATTCTCTGCCGAAAGGAAGTCTGAAAACCGAAAGACGGGCAACCAGAATGGCAGGAGGTTGACATTATGGTTCCCATTCTTCTTGTTCTGCTTCTGGCTCTGATCCTTTTCGGCGCCGGATTCGCGGTGGAGGTTCTCTGGTGGATCGCTCTCGCGGTTCTGGTGGTGTGGCTGCTGGGCTTCTTCATGCGCAGCACGACGGCGGGCGGCGGCCGCGGCCGCTGGTACCGATGGTGAGATCCCGCCAAACGAGATCCAGATAGTCGCTTCCGGGGGAGTTCACTCCCGGGGAAGCAGCGGTCCGAGCGGCCCGAGGTCCAGATTCAGGTCCTCGGGCCGCAGTCCGTAGCGCTCCCGCAGTTCCGTCATCCGTTCCTCGAGCAGCATCAGCGTCAGACCGATGCGCTCCTCCTGCTCCTCCGTCAGATCGCCCTCGTCGAAGCGGCGCACCGCCTGCCGCTCCATGAGCTGGCGCAGCAGCTCCACCACGGTCAGCACGAGTTTCACCAGGTCGCGCTCGACCGTGTCGGGTTCGAGGTCGAGCCGGTTCCGCCGGCGGGCAGAAGGCTGCTGGTCTGTCAACGGAGCTCCTCGAAGGGCGAGGGGACATTGGCGTTCACCGAGCTGATGAGCGCGTTGAGATCGATGCGGACCAGGTCGACGTCCGCGATGCGCAGCGTGATGTCGCCGGTGATGACGACCCCGCCGGCCAGCAGCCGGTCGAGCAGGTCCACCAGCGCGATCTCACGGCGTTCGACGACGGTCACGCCCCCTCCCCCGCGGTCGGCCGTTCCTCGGGCTCACCGGCGAACGAATAGGCCGCCCAGGGTCCGGTGAGTTCCACCCGAATTCCGGGCACACCGTCCTTCGTGCGGTCCACCATTTCCACGAATTCCTCGGATTTGGCGCGCGGCACGAGATAGGCGGCGTTCAGCACATTGCGCCCCGAGGCACCGGAGAGGGCGGGATTCTGCGGGGCGTGCAGGCGGGAGTCCTCGGCGGCGTCGGAGAGGGTCTCGTGCAGCCGGGTCGCGAAGGTCTCGGCGCGCTGCCACAGTTCGTCCTGCGATTTCGTCTGCATGCGCCGCTGCCGCAGATAGTCCCTGCCGGACGCGGGCCGGGCCGCCGTGGGCGGGACGGCGGCCTCCTGCCGCTGGGCGCCCTCCACATAGACCTTGACGCCCCACTCCACCCGGCCCTCCAGCCGGTCGAGGGTGCGCCGGAAGGACTCCTCGCGCGCCTCGATCATCGTCCGTACGCCGCTGTCGTCGCGGAACACGGTGCCGAGCCGCAGCGGCAGCGGTGTGGTGACCGTGGTGAGCGCGTCGATGACGCCCTGATGGGCACGGGCGACGGCGGTCAGCCAGTCGAGGTCCTCCAGATGCGCGCGCAGCGGATCCTCGGCGAAGTCCGCCTCCGGCACATGGCTGACCACGGCCACCAGGCCGTGGTGGGTCAGCAGCCGGGGCGGATCGCCCGCCACCCCGGACAGCTGCGCCTGGAGCGGCGTGCTGAAGGGGCGGCAGACGGCGTAGACGTACCGCAGTCCGGTCACGGGGCCTCCCTGTCCCTGTGCGCCTGCTCCTGTGCGGCGGCTTCGGACGACCGCACCTGGGGCCGGCCGGCCTCCAGTTCCTCCAGCGCGGCCAGCCGTTCCCTCAGCTCGGCGTTCTCCCTGGCCAGTTCGTCCCGGCGGGCGCGCGAGGAGAGCGCCGGGTCGGTCTCCCACCAGTCGATGCCCATCTCCTTCGCCTTGTCCACGGAGGCGACGATCAGACGGAGTTTGATGGTGAGCAGTTCGATGTCGAGCAGGTTGATGCGGATGTCGCCCGCGATCACGATCCCCTTGTCGAGCACCCGTTCGAGGATGTCGGCGAGGTTCGCGCCGCTGCCCTGCCCGTAGGGCTCGGGAAGGCGGCTCGGGGTCGTCATCGGCGGCTCCCGCCCTCGGCCCGCTCGTACTCGTCCGCCTCTTCCTCCGCCTCGTCGTACTCGTCCTCGTCAGCGCCCTCGGGTTCGCCGTCCTCGGCCGCTTCCTCGTCCTCGTACTCGTCGGCCTCGTCGTCGTAGGCGTCCTCGGGTTCGCCTTCCTCTTCCTCCTCTTCCTCCTCGTACTCGTCCTCGGGCTCTTCCCCGGGCTCCTCGTCGTATTCCCCTTCGGCCTCTTCCTCGTCGGGCTCTTCCTCATCGGGCTCGTGCTCGCCCTCGGGCTCCTCGCCCTCGGCCCTCTCGCGCTCCTCCTCTTCCTCGGCGAGCGCGTCCTCGTGGCTGCGGACGACCTCGCCGTCGCGGATCTCCCCGCGCCAGCCGTCCTCGGCCTCTCCCTTGAGGGTGATGAAGCGCGCGAAGTTCTTCAGATCGAGCCGGGCCCGGCGGCCCTGGGCGCGCCAGATGTTGCCGGTCTTCTCGAAGAAGCCCGTGGGGTAGTACTCGATGACCAGCAGCACGCGGGTCAGGTTGTCCGCGAGGCGGTGGAAGGAGACGACGCCCTTCGTCGTGCCCTTGGCGCCCTCGGAGGTCCAGGCGATGCGGTCGTCGGGGACCTGTTCGGTGGTCGTCGCCTTCCAGCTGCGGTTGGACCAGAAGACCTTCGCCTGCCAGTCCGACGTGGTGTCGTCGGCCTTGTTGGCGCTCTTGACTCCCTTGGCGAAGGTGCTGAAGTCCTGGTACTGCGTCCACTGGTCGTAGGCGGTGCGCAGCGGGACGCCGACATCGATGTGCTCGATGATGACGGTGGGCTTCTTGCCCGCGCCGCGCTTGCGCTTGCTCTTGCCGCCGCCGAGGTTCTTGAGTGCGCCCATCACGTTGTCCTTGGCGCGGGAGGCGCCGAGTTCGACGGCGCTGCGCAGCGGGCCCTTGCCCTCGGCGATCTTGCGGCCGCCGTCCAGCGCGAGCTTGGCGAAGCCCGGGCTGTTGCCCTCGGCGATGTCGTTGAGCTTGTTGGTGGTCTCGCCGAGCTTGCGGCCGACGCCGGTGAGCAGACGGGTGGTCTGCGCGGCGAGGTACTCCTGCAGCTCGGCCTTGAGGCGGTCGGCTGCCTCGCTGTGCGCCACGTCGGCGAGCGGGTTGCCGCCGTTCTGCCCGCGCGCGGTGTCACGGGCCGTTCCCAGGGTGTCGGTCATCGCTCACCGCCTCCCTTCCCGGAACGCGAGCCGCTGCTCCGCGAGGCGGCCGTCTTCTTGGCGGCGGTCGTCTTGCGGGCGGCGGCCTTCTTCGTGGCCGCGGCCTTCCGGCCCGGGGCCTTCTTGGCGGGCGCCTTCTTGGCCGGAGCCTTCTTCGCGGCCTTCTTGGCGGTCTTCTTCGCCGGCGCCGTCTTCTCGGCCGCCTCGCCGCCCTCGTCCTCTTCCTCGGGCTCCTCCGCCTCGCGGTCCTCCGCCCGCTCCTCGGCTCCCTCGTCGGCTTCGTCGGCTTCGTCGGCCTCGTCGGCCTCCGCCTCGCGGCCCAGCGGTCCGCCGCCCTCGATCTGCTCGCGCAGCGCGGCGGTACGGCCGTGCAGCCGGTCGGCGACGGCGTCGAGCTGCCGCTCGACCAGCGCCCCGGAGGCGGCCTTGCCCACCCCGCGCAGGTCACCGCGCAGCTGGTCCCCGAGCTCCTTGAACTGGGGGTTGTTCTTCAGCTGCTGGGAGACCAGCTCCGCGACCATCCGCGGGCTGAGGTTCAGCTTCTTCCCGGCCACGAGGCCGCCGACGGCGACCGCCATCTTCAGCTTCTTCGTCCGTCCGAGAAGGTATCCGGCCCCTACGGCGAGGCCGAGTCCCATGCGATTCATTGCGGTGCCGTCCCGTCCCCTCTACCCGCGCCTTGACGCGTCGCGATCTCCAACCGGTCGAGGAGTTCGTCCTCCTGCCGGTCGAACTCCTCCTCGGTGATCTCTCCGGCCTCCAACTGCTCCTCGAGCCGCGCCAGTTCGGCCCGGATCGTGGAAGGGTCGTAGTAGATGCGCTCCGCTTCGCGAAGCACCTGTTTCATGACCCAGCCGCTGCCGCGCACGGGGGCGAACGGCAGCAGCAGGACCTCGGAGATCAGCCCCATGTCCTCACCCCGCTCCGGCGTCCGCCCCGCCCGCGGTCGTGCCCGCCGGCTCGGCCGGGCCGGGCTCGACGAAGCTGTACGGCGGCAGCGGACCGTTCAGCCGCACCTCCAGGTGGGGCATGTCCTTGCGGATCCGCTCCACGGCGGCCAGGAAGTTCTCGGCCGTCGCCCGCTCCACCAGGAAGGAGACGTTGGCGAGCCAGCCCGTGGACTCGGGGCCCACGCTGACCGCGTCGGCTTCCGGTTCGAGGGCCTGCCGCACCGCGGCGGCGTCCTCGGCCTCCTTGGCCTTGACCGCGGCGGCGACCATCTCGCCGAGGCGCAGCTTGTCGTCGTAACTGCCGCCTCCCGACTGGCGGTTGGCCTCCGCGAGGGCGCGGATCTCCGGGTTGCCGGCCATCACGTGATGCAGCACGGCCTCTTCGACGTGGTTGGCCTTGACGTTGTACTCGACCCGGCCGTCGAGCGCGCGCAGCCGCTCCTTGTAGTGGTCGGCGCGCTCGGCGAGGACAGCGGTGACGGCGTCGTCGTCGGAGGCGACGCTGCCGAAGCGCATGGGCAGCACCACGCCCGCCGCGCCGATCTCGCCGAGCACGTTCTGGTGGGCGAGGAGTTCCCTGCGCTTGGGCCGCAGATCCTCGGGGGCGTCACTGACGACCGCCGCGAGGTCGCCCGCCTTCAGCACGCGCACGGGCCGCGGCGGGTCGCCGACACCGCCCATGCCCTCGGGAAGTCCCGAATGCGAGCTCGCCGTGATGCCGTAGACGTAGGTGCTCACTCCTGCTCCTCCTTCCGGCGGGCCGACGTGCTCTTGCGGGGCCGCGGACGTGATTCGGTCTCGCGCTCGCCCTCACGCGCCTGCTTGAAGGCGTCGGAGATGGTCTCGGCGGCCCCGGACAGGGCCCCCTTGGACTTTCCGCGGGCGCCGGACTCGGTGACCTCGCCGACGATGTCGGGAAGGCCCGGGCTCTTGCGCGGCCCGGCCTCGAGGTCGAGCCGGTTGCACGCCTCGGCGAAGCGCAGATACGTGTCGACGCTGGCGACGACGACGCGGACGTCGATCTTGAGAATCTCGATGCCGACCAGGGACACGCGCACGAATGCGTCGATGACGAGCCCCCTGTCCAGAACAAGCTCAAGCACGTCGTAGAGGCCGCTGCTGCCGCCTCCGCCGCCGGTCTGCTGTGCCGGTACGACTGTCATGCCGGCCGTTCCTCCCTTGTCTGTGACCTTGTGTGGCTGGTCCGTGAGTGTGGGTCCGTGCGGGCGGCCTAGCGGCCGCCGGGCCTGCGCGCGTCGGAGCGTCCGCGTTCGTAGCGGCGTACGCGCCGGTAGCCGGTGAGCTGACCGTCGGAGTCCAGTTCCACCTGGTAGCTCGCCATCAGGCTCATCGTGTCGGGCACGCGCTCGAGCTCGAGGACCTCGACCTCCAGCGCCCAGCCCTCCTCCGTCTGCTCGAAGGACGTCACGGATTCGGCTTCCATGCCGGTGAGCTCCGCGAGCTGCCCGCGCGCCTGGCGCAGGACCTCCATCGGGCTCGGTCGTTTCGCTGCTCTCGTGTTGTCGGAGTTGCTGGTGTTTCTCTTGGGCTTGCGGGACTCGTGCGAGTCCTGGTGTTCCTGTGAACTCGATGGTTCTTCGGGATTTTTCGTGTTCGCCATGGCCACCTCCCACTCCGTGTGGCCGCAAGTGTGTTCGCCAAACCTCCGGGAGCCGTCCCGATTGCGGCGGCCCTGGTCAGCCGTGTCCGCGCAGTGCCCGCAACCGGCGGCGCGCGGGGCCGAGGGCGCGGCCCCGGCGCAGCAGACCGGCCCAGGGATCGGTGCGGGCCTGGTCCACGGCGTCGGCGATCGTCCACCGGCGGGCGGTGAGGCCGGGATCGTCCAGCTGGTCCCAGGAGATCGGCGTGGCGACGGGGGCGCCGGGCAGGGCGCGCACGGTGTAGGGCGCGACGGCGGTCTGCGCGTAGGCGTTGCGCTGCACGTCCAGGTAGAGCCGGTCGCCGCGGTCCTTCTTGCGGGCGGCGGTGGTGAGCCGGCCGGGGTGCGCCTCGGCGAGGGTGTCGGCGGCCTCGCGGGCGAAGGCGCGGACCTCGTCGAAGTCGTGCTCGCCGTTCAGGGGGACGACGACGTGCAGCCCGCGTGAGCCGGTGGTCATCAGCGCCGAGGGCAGTTTCAGCTCGTCCAGCAGCTCCGCCAGCAGCCGCGCGGCCTCCCGCACCGCCTCGAAGTCGTCCCCGGAGGGGTCGAGGTCGAAGACCAGCCGGTCGGGCCGCTCCAGGCTGTCCGTGCGCGACAGCCACCGGTGCAGGGTGATGCTCGCCTGGTCGACGAGGTAGAGGAGGGTGGCCGTGTCGTCGCACACGGTGTGGACGACGGTCCCGCCCTCCTTGGCGACCTCGGCCCGGGTGATCCACTCCGGATAGCTGTCCGGGGTGTTCTTCTGCATGAACGCCGGCCCGTCGACGCCGTCCGGGCGCCGGTCCAGCATCAGCGGGCGGCCCCGCAGATGCGGCAGCAGGAACGGGGCGACGGAGCGGTGGTAGTCGACGAGGTCGCCCTTGGTGTACTCCTTGGCGTCGCCGTCCCCCGGGAAGAGCACCTTGTCCGGCCGGTGGACCTCCACCGTGCGGCGGCCGGCCCGCACCCTGCGCGGTGCGCCGTCGCTCACGGCACGATCGCCTCCTCCACCAGCAGCCGTCCGGCCGCCGCGATCGACTCGGCGTCGATGCCGGCCGCGTGCAGCTGTTCCTCGGGGGAGGCCGAGCCCGGCATCGTCCGGACGGCGAGCCGCACCAGCCGCGGCACGGGGCGCCCGTCGGTGAAGGCGTCGAGGACCGCGTCGCCGAGGCCGCCCTCGGGGTGGTGGTCCTCGACGGTGACCAGGCAGCCGGTCTCCTCGGCCGCCCGGCGCAGGGTGCCCCGGTCGACGGGCTTGACGGAGTACAGGTCGATCACGCGCGCGGCGATGCCCTGCTCGGCCAGGGCGTCCGCGGCGGCCAGCGCCTCCGGCACGGTGACCCCGGCGGCGACGAGCGTCAGCCGGTCCCGGTCGGACGCGCGCAGCACCTTGCTGCCGCCCACAGGGAACTCCTCGTCGGGGCCGTAGATCACCGGGCCCGCGCCGCGCGAGGTGCGCAGATAGCGGATGCCGTCGAGCCCGGCCATCGCCGCGACCAGCCGTGCGGTCTGGTTGGCGTCGCACGGGTACAGCACGGTCGAGCCGTGCACGGCCCGCATCATCGCCAGGTCCTCCAGACCCATCTGGCTCGGCCCGTCCTGGCCGATGGCGACTCCGGCGTGCGAGCCGACGAGGTTGAGCGAGGCGCCGCTGATCGACGCCATGCGGACGAAGTCGTGGGCGCGGGTGAGGAACGCCGCGAAGGTGGCGGCGTACGGGATCCAGCCGCGCGCCGCCATGCCGACGGCCGCGGCGACCATCTGCTGCTCGGCGATGTAGCACTCGAAGTAGCGCTCGGGGTGCTCCTTGGCGAACTGCTCGGCGCGCGTGGAGTCGCCCACCTCGCCGTCGAGGGCGACGACGTCGGCGCGGGCGCTGCCGAGGGCGGCCAGGGCCTCGCCGAAGGCGTTGCGGGTCGCCACGTCCTCGCCCTTGTCCCAGCGGGGCGGCGCGAACTGCCCGGTGGGCACGGAGTGCAGCGCGCGGGCGTCCGGCGGCTGGTGCACCCGGACGCGGAGGTCGCGCGGACCGCCGAGTTCGGCGATCGCCTCCTCGGCGTCGGGCAGCGGCTTGCCGTGCAGTCCCTCACGGTCCTCGACGGCCTCCACGCCCCGGCCCTTGAGCGTGCGGGCGAGGATCGCGGTGGGCTGGCCCTTGGTCGACGCGGCCTCGCCGTAGGCGCGGTCCACGGCGTCCACGTCGTGGCCGTCGATCTCTACGGTGTGCCAGCCGAAGGCCTGGAAGCGGCGCGCGTAGGCGTCGAGGTCGTGCCCGTGCCGGGTGGGGCCGCGCTGGCCGAGCCGGTTGACGTCCACGATCGCGGTGAGGTTGTCCAGATGCTCGTACGCGGCGTGCTCGGCGGCCTCCCACACCGAGCCCTCGGCCAGCTCGCTGTCGCCGCACAGCACCCACACCCGGTAGTCGGCGTGGTCGAGGCGCTTCCCGGCGAGGGCGATGCCGACGCCGACGGGCAGTCCCTGGCCGAGCGAACCGGTGGCGGTCTCGATCCAGGGCAGCTGCCGGGGGGTCGGGTGCCCTTCGAGGCGGCTGCCGTGCTTGCGGAAGGTCAGCAGTTCCTCGTCGTCGATGGCGCCGGCCGCCTTGTACGCGGCGTACATCAGGGGCGAGGCGTGTCCCTTGGAGAGCACGAAGCGGTCGTTGGCCGGGTGGCCGGGGCGGTCGAAGTCGTAGCGCAGGTGGTGCGCGAGCAGGACGGCCATCAGGTCCGCGGCGGACATGGAGGACGTGGGATGCCCGGAGCCCGCGGCGGCCGCGGCACGCACGCTGTCCACCCGCAACTGCTGTCCGAGGTCGGTGAGTTCACCGGTGTTCATGAGTCTCCTTGGGCGTCGTCGTCGCGGTCCGCGGGTGCGGTGGGTTCGGCCGGCAGGTCGGTGCGCTTGACGGGGCCGGGCGAGGGGTGCGGCTCGTACAGGGCGTCACCGGTGGGAGGCCGGGAGCCGGGCTGGTTGCGGGCGGGTTCGCCCCCGGGCTGGTTCTTGGCGGGCTCACCGCCCGGTTGGTTCTTGGCGGGCTCACCACCGGGCTGATTCTTGGCGGGCTCACGGCCCGGCTGGTGGGTGGCGGGTTCGCCACCCGGCTGATTCCCGGCGGGCTTGCCACCCGGCTGACTCTTCGCCGGCTCACCGCCCGACCGCCCGGCCTCGGCCCGCGCCGCCGACCTCGCCGGCTCACCGGCGGAGCTCTCCCGCCCAGGGCCGCCCGGCACCCGCGCCAGTTCCGGGGACGCCGTGTCCAGCGGCACCGACCAGGACCGTACGAGGCCCAATTGGACGGCCTGGCGCGGCAGTACGGCGTCCAGCACCCAGTCGGCGGCGACGCGCACCCGGTTGCCGGGCATCGCCGCGAGGTGGTAGCCGCGGGCGACCGCACCCGCCGCCGCCCCGGCCAGATGCACACCCAGCGGGTTGGCGGCCGCCTTGACGCCACCGAGGTCCACCACGAACCCCATGTCCTTGTGCCGGTAGGCGCGCCGCTCCCCGTCGCCGAGCGACGCGGCGATGTTGTGGGCGCACACCTTGCCCTGCCGCCAGGCGTGCTGCGCGGTCATCGGCGTGTACTCCCCCGGCTTCTCCAGATCCGGTACCGCCGCCGCGTCGCCGCACGCGAACACCTCGGGCCGGCCCGGCACTTGAAGGTGGGGGTCGACCAGCAGCCGCCCGCGTTCCATGGGCAGTCCGAGCGACTCGGCGAGCGGATCGGGCCGTACGCCGACGCACCACACCAGTGACCTGGTGTCGACGAACTCCCCGTCGGTCAGCAGCACCCCGTCATGGGTGGCCTCCTTCACCGACGTGCCCATCCGCACGTCCACGCCCCGTTCGCGCAGCACCCGGTCGGCGGTGCGCGAGAGCCGTTCGTCCAGCTCGGGCAGCACCCGGTCGGCGATGTCCAGCAGCAGCCAGCGCGGCCGCATGCCCGAGCGCAGGGGCTGCTTGCGGACCTGCGCCTCGGTGAACAGCTGTCCGTGCGCGGCGACCTCGGTCCCGGTGTAGCCGGCGCCGACCACCACGAAGGTGCACCGGGCGGCGCAGCTCTTGGGGTCGTCGGCGGACGCCGCCAGCTCGATCTGCCGGGTCACGTGGTCGCGCAGGTACAGCGCCTCCGGCAGGGAACGGAAGCCGTGCGCGTGCTCGGCGACACCGGGGATGGGCAGCAGCTTGTTGACGCTGCCCGCAGCGAGCACCAGACGGTCGTAGGAGAGCGTGCCGCCGTCGCCCTCGGGGCCGGTGTAGTGCACGGCGCGCGCGTCGAGGTCGATGCGGTCGGCCTCGCCCAGCACCAGCCGCACGTCGGGCAGGGTGCCGGACAGGGAGATCGTGACCCGGCGCGGTTCCAGGATGCCCGCGGCGACCTGGGGCAGCAGCGGCAGGTACAGAAAGTAGTCGGTCGGGTTCAGCAGGGTGATGTCGGCGCGTCCCCGGGCCAGCCGGGCCAGGGTCCGGGCCGTGCGGTACCCGGCGAAGCCGGCACCGACGATCACAATGCGGGGTCGACTCACGGTTCGCTCGCCTCCGGCGCTGTCGCGTACGTCGGGAGATGTCCGCGTCCCCCCGGCCGGGACCGCCAAACGTCCACGGGCCCGTGCGGGGCCTCGACGACCGGTTTCCGCCCCGGCCCCCGGGTACCCGGATCCGGACCCCGACCGCCCCACGTCGCGGAGGCGCCCCCCATGCCCGAGTACGGCTATTTCCTCTCGTGCGAGCAGTACGGCCCGGCGGAGCTGATCGAGCAGGCCCGGATGGCCGAACAGGCCGGTTTCCAGCACCTGTGGATCTCCGACCACTACCACCCGTGGAACGACGAGCAGGGCCAGAGCCCCTTCGTGTGGTCGGTGATCGGCGCCCTGTCGGAGGCGGTGTCCCTGCCGGTGGGAACGGCGGTGACCTGCCCGACGGTGCGGACGCACCCGGCGGTGGTGGCGCAGGCGGCGGCGACCGCGGCGGTGATGGCGGACGGCGGGTTCCGCCTCGGCGTCGGCACCGGCGAGGCGCTCAACGAGCACATCCTCGGCGACCCCTGGCCGCCCGCGCACGTACGTCTCGAGATGCTGGAGGAGGCCGTCCAGGTGATGCGCCGGCTGTTCACCGGCGAGGAGGTCAACCACCACGGTACGCACTACACGGTGGAGAACGCCCGGCTGTACACGGTCCCGGACGAGCCGATCCCGATCGACATCTCCGGCTTCGGCCCGGCCGCGACCAAGCTGGCGGCCCGGGTAGGCGACGGCTACATCACGATGATGCCGGACGCCTCGATGGTCGAGCAGTACCGCAAAGGCGGAGGCGGCGCGAAGCCGGTGAGCGGCGGCACCAAGGTCTGCTACGGCACCGACCGCGACGAGTGCGTCCGCACCGTCCACCGGCTGTGGGCGAACGAACTGCTGCCGGGCGAGCTGGGCCAGGTGCTCCCCTCGCCGAAGCACTTCGAGCAGGTGCAGACCCTGGTGACCGAGGACATGGTGCGCGAGAACCGTGTGTGCGGCGACGACGTGGACGCGCATGTCGCCGAGCTGCGCAGGTTCGCCGACGCCGGGTTCGACCGGATCTACGTCAACCAGATCGGCCCGGATCTGCGGGGCTTCTTCGACTTCTACCGCACCAAGGTGCTGCCGCAGCTCCAGCAGGCCGAATGAGGAACCGCGGGAGGGACCATGAAACTGCACCGGCCCGCCGTCTCCGTGTACACCGTGCCGACCGACGCCCCCGAGGCCGACGGCACGCTCGCCTGGGACTCCACCACGGTGGTGATCGCCGAGGTGACCGCCGCCGACGAGACCGGCACGGGCTGGACGTACGGCCCGCCCGCGATCGGCGACTTCCTGCGCGAGCAGCTCGCCCCGCTGGTGGAGGGCATGACCGCGTACGACATCCCGGCCGTGCACGACACGCTGTGCCGCGCGGTGCGCAACGCCGGCCGGCCCGGTGTCGCCTCGGCGGCGATCTCGGCGGTGGACATCGCCCTGTGGGACCTCAAGGCCCGCCTCCTCGAACTGCCCCTGGTGCGGCTCCTCGGGGCGCGCCGGGAGCGGGTGCCGGTGTACGGCAGCGGCGGATTCACGACGTACCACGACACACACATGGCCGCGCAGCTCAACGGCTGGGTGCACGGGCAGCACATCCCCCGCGTGAAGATCAAGGTCGGGGAGAGCTGGGGCCGTGAGGCGGCGCGGGATCTGCACCGGGTACGGGCCGCGCGGCACATCATCGGCGAGGAGGCCGAGCTGTACGTCGACGCGGGCGGGGCGTACACGCGCAAGCAGGCGGTGCGGATGGGGCACGCGATGGCCGAGCACGGGGTGGGCTGGTTCGAGGAGCCGGTGTCCTCGGACGATCTGACGGGGCTGCGGCTGGTGCGGGACGCCGTGGTGAGCGACGTGACGGCCGGGGAGTACGGGTACGACCTGCCGTACTTCGCCCGCATGATCACCGCCGGGGCGGTCGACTGCCTCCAGGTGGACGCCACCCGCTGCGGCGGCCTGACCGAGTTCCTGCACGCGGCGGCGCTGGCCGAGGCGCACGGCCTGGAGGTCTCCGCGCACTGCGCACCGCACGCCCACGCCGCGGTGGCGGCCACGATCCCGAACCTGCGGCACATCGAGTGGTTCCACGACCACGTCCGCATCGAGGACATGTTCTTCGACGGCGCCCTGGACCCGATGGGCGGCACCGTCTCCCCCACACGAGGCATGGGACACGGGCTGACCCTGCGCACGGAGGACGTGGAGCAGTACCGGGTGGCCTAGCGGCGGCCCGATGCCGCCCTCAGCCCCCGGGCCGCCAGGAGACCGACGGCGAGGGCCGCGCCCAGGCGGGTGCGGTTGCGGGACAGCCAGTGCTGCGGGCTGCGGTCGGTCGACTCCTCGTCGAAGCGCCCGTGCGCGCCGAAGTCCCGCCCGTGCGGGCCGTCGGCGGGCGCCCACAGGTTCACCGGGCCGTCCTGGGTGCCCTCGTCGTGCTGGGAGTCGAAGCCGGTGCGGGCGAGATACCGGTCCAGCAGGCCGGGCGCGGCCGCGTTGGCGATCAGCGTGGCGGCCGTGGAACCGCCCACCCAGTGCTCCCGGCGCCGCGCGTGCGACGCGGCGTGCACGATGGCGCGGGCGGCGACCTCCGGCTGGTACACGGGCGCGACCGGCCGCGCCCTGCCGGGCATCCGGCTCAGCACCCAGTCGAACTGCGGGGTGTTGACCGCGGGCAGCTGCACCATCGTCGTACGGACGCCGCTGCCGGCGTGCAGCAGTTCGCAGCGCAGGGACTCGTTGAAGCCCTGGATGGCGTGCTTGGCGCCGCAGTACGCGGACTGCAGCGGGATGCCCCGGTAGGCGAGCGCGGAGCCCACCTGCACGACGGTGCCGCGGTCGCGGGGCAGCATGTGCCGCAGTGCCGCCCGGGTGCCGAACACGAAGCCCAGGTACGTCACTTCGGTGACCCTGCGGAACTCGTCGGCGGTGATGTCGGTGAAGGGCGCGAAGACGCCGGTGAAGGCGCAGTTGACCCAGACGTCGATCCGGCCGAAGGCGTCCACGACCCGCTGGGCGGCGTCCTCCACCGCCTTGGCGTCGGCCATGTCCACGGGCACGACGAGCGCGTCGCCGCCCGCCTGGCGCACGTCGTCCGCCGCGGCGGCGAGACCCTCACGGCCTCGCGCCAGCAGGGCGACCCGCTCGCCCGCCTCGAGGTCGGCCTCGTGCTC
>NZ_JAOCQE010000083.1 GCF_025290915.1 Streptomyces sp. 15-116A
CCTGGACCTGCTGCGGGAGCTGCCCGAGGGCGCGCATGTCGAGGAGCGGTGGACCCGCGACCGCTGGTCGTTCACCGGCCACCGCGACCGGGTGGCGGCCGGTGAGCCGCCGCAGCCCCGCCGCGACGACGCGGTGACGGCGGCCAACAAGCTCGCCACGCGCGAGCGTGAACAGGCCCGCCTGGAGGCGCAGGAGGCGCTGGACGACCCGCTCGTGATGGCGGCCCGCCGGCTGTCCGGTGAGGCCTTCGTCGGCGAGGTCACCGATGTGGTGATGACCTACACCGAGAGCAAGCGCCCGAGCCCCCGCCCCCTGCTCACCGTCCGCACGGACGACCGCCCGCACCTGGGCGAACGGGCCCGCGTGTACCGGTCGCTGGGCGGCAAGCCGCAGACGGCGGAGTTCGTCGCGCGCGAGGAGGACGGCGGCGTCCTCGTCCTGCGGATCCTGGACAAGATGGGCCGCGGCAGGGAGCCCGAGCAGGGATCGGTCCCGGAGAAGGGCGAGCGGATCTGCTTCACGCTCTTCGAGCACGAGCCGCGCGGCGGCGCGAAGCTCCCCGACCCGGAGGAGACGCCCTGGACCCACGGCGGCCCGCCCGGTGAGGAGCCGGTGGCCGAACCCGCCGACCCGGTGACGGAGGAGGACGTCCTGTGACCACTCAGGCCCTGACTCACGAGGTGTCGGATCCCGGCACCGCGGCCACGCGCGCCACCGAGGCGATCCTGCACGACACGCTGCACGGCACCGCGCGCGGCGTGGTCGTCGACTCCCCGCCCGGCGCCGGCAAGTCCACGCTGGTGGTGCGCGCGGCACTGGAACTCGCCGAGGCGGGCCGCCCGTTGATGGTGGTGGCGCAGACCAACGCGCAGGTCGACGACCTGGTGCTCCGCCTGGCCGAGAAGAACCCGGACCTCCCGGTCGGCCGCCTGCACAGCAGCGACACGGACCCGTACGACAAGGCCCTGGACGACCTGCCCAACGTCCGCACGTCGGCGAAGGCGGGGGACCTTGCGGGCCTGGACGTGGTGTTGTCGACGGCCGCCAAGTGGGCGCACGTCAAGGGCGTCGAGCCCTGGCGGCACGCGATCGTCGACGAGGCGTACCAGATGCGCTCGGACGCGCTGCTCGCCGTGGCGGGCCTGTTCGAGCGGGCGCTGTTCGTCGGCGACCCGGGTCAGCTGGACCCGTTCGCGATCGTCGGCAGCGAGCAGTGGGCGGGCCTGTCGTACGACCCGTCGGCCTCCGCCGTCACCACGCTGCTGGCCCACAACCCGGACCTCCCCCAGCACCGCCTGCCGGTCTCCTGGCGCCTCCCGGCCTCGGCGGCCCCCCTGGTCTCGGACGCCTTCTACCCGTACACGCCCTTCCGCAGCGGCACGGACCACGGCGACCGCCGCCTGGCCTTCGCCGTCCCGTCCGACGGCACGGCCCCGGACCGTGTGATCGACGAGGCCGCCGAGACGGGCTGGGGCCTGCTGCAACTCCCCGCCGCGCACACCCCGCGCACGGACCCGGAGGCGGTCGGGGCGGTGGCCATGGTCGTACGCCGCCTGCTGGACCGCGCGGGCGAGGCGACGTCGGAACGCTCCCCGGACCCCACGGCGTTGACGGCGGACCGCATCGCCGTGGGCACCGCCCACCGCGACCAGGCGGCAGCGGTACGCGCGGCGCTGGCGGAGCTGGACGTCACGGACGTCACCGTCGACACGGCCAACCGCCTCCAGGGCCGCGAGTACGACGTCACGGTCGTCCTGCACCCCCTGTCGGGCCGCCCCGACGCCACGGCGTTCCACCTGGAGACCGGCCGCCTCTGCGTCCTGGCCTCCCGCCACCGCCACGCCTGCATCGTCGTCTGCCGCGAGGGCGTGACCGACCTCCTGGACGACTACCCGTCCACGGAACCGGTCCAGCTCGGCACCCTGGTGAAGTTCCCGGACGGCTGGGAGGCCAACCACGCGGTGCTGGCGCATCTGGCGCGGCACCGGGTGCTGTGGAGACCCTGAGCCGCGCCACGCGCGACCAAAGTCGCAGTCCCCGTAGACCATCGGCCGACGACAGGCCGCCGCGTCCCGGAGCACACTCGGGAGGCTGGAGTCGGAACTACGGGGGATGAGAGTGGACTTGGACAAGAAGCCGTCCGCGCAGGCGCGGAAGGCCACTGAACTCGCGGAGTCGGCCCGGTTCGTCACGGTTGTCTGTGTGGTGTGCGGCGCGGTCGTCGGCTGGCTGGCCACGCTGCTCGCCAAGTGGCTCGTGACGCTGAAGTGGGCACCGCTCAAGGGACCGGCGAAGCTGCTGACATCGATCCCGGAGCCGGGTCTCACCATCGGCGCCGTCGCCGTGGGGGCGCTGCTGGGTCTGCTGATCGGTCTCATCGCGGTGCACGAGTCGCTGTCGGTGCGGATCACCGACGACCAGGTCGTCCTCACGATCCGGGAGACGTCCGAGGAGTTCGCGCACGGCGACATCGCCTCGGCGTTCCGCGACGGCAAGCAGCTCGTCCTGCTCGCCCCGGACGGCATGGAACTCGCCCGCGAGGAGAGCGGCCTGCCCTGGGACGACCTGGCGGACGCCTTCACCGCCCACGGCTACCGCTGGGAGGCCGAGGACCCGCACCGAGACGCATGGCGCCGCTGGGTCCCGGGAACCCCCGGCCTCCCCGAGGGCGCGGACGCGCTGCTGAAGGCGCGCGCGAAGGCCCGCGAGCGGGACGACTCCGGGGACACCCGCGAACTGTGCCGCGAACTCCGACGCCTCGGCGTGGTCGTACGCGACGAGAAGAACCGCCAGTACTGGCGCGTGCCGCCCCGGCGGTCCTGACACCCGGGACCCGGGACCCGGAACGACCGGGTCCCGGGCTGTCCCTACAGGGCCTGCACCGCGCGAGCGGTGATCGTCCCGTCCTGGAGTGGCTTCAGGGCCAGGCGGACCAGGGCGCGGGCGTTGTCGTCGCCGGCGATGCGGTTGATGCTGAGTTCGCCGCAGGTCAGGCACTCGTGGATGAGCAGCCACTCGCCGTCCGGGCGTACCGCCATGCCCAGGGGCTCCATGCGGCCACCGCAGCCTGCCCTCCGGTCGCCCGGGACCCGGCGGTCCACGTGGAGGCTGACCAGGCAGTTCGGGCAGTGATTGCGGTGTGCGGTGCCGGGTGCCCGCGCGGGTACCGTGAGGCGGCAGCCCGCGCAGCGGAAGTCACCCGCCCCGTCACGCCGGGTGCGGCGGGACGTACCCGGCCGCCGCTCCCCTCTGGACGCACCCCGCCGCTCGCCTCTCCTCGCCCCGCTCACAGCGTGCCGAACGCTTCGAGCGGGAACGGGGGTTGCGCCAGCGGGCGGACGGCCATGCGCATCAGGATGAGCTGGTTGTCGTCCGCGCAGACCGGGTTCGAGGTGAGCTCGTCGCAGCGCACACAGCGGTGGACGACCATCCAGTCGCCCGTGCGCAAGACCGCGATGGCGATCGGGCTCATCCGGCCGTGGCAGTCGCTCGGGCCGCCTTCGACATGGTCGATGACGTGCCGGGAGTGCAGGCAGGACGGGCAGTGGTTGCGGCGGGTGCCGTCGGCTGCGTAGGCGGACACGGTCAGGCCGCACCACGCGCAGGTGAAGGAATCGATGGTGAGGGTGTGGGCCGGCTTGGACACCGGTGCTCCTTGCTGAGAGTCGTGCCAGGACAGCAAGAGCAGGCCGAGGGCCTCGGCGAAAAGAACCGCGTGCGGTCGGTCAGACGGTACGGCGGTCGGCGGTACGGCGAGGCGCGCTCGGCGCGGTCCGGGTCATAAAACACTCTCTCCAGCGGTCGGTCCTCGGACGAAGGGCGCCGCCAGCGTAGGCGCCCGGGCGCGGGGCACGCCAGCGAATATCCCCTCTCCCAGCACCCGGCAGGGAATAAGCGGGGACCGTCTCCTGTTAGACACCGGCGCAGCACCGCCCGCTCACGTACGACACAGGAGGCACCCCACCGTGGCCGCAGACGAGATCAGGGGCGCAGCCGCCGGCACCGCCCCCGTGCCCCTCTCCGTCCTCGACCTCGTCACGGTCGGTGCCGGGCGCACCGCCACCGATGCGCTGCGCACCAGCGTGGCCCTGGCCCGGCTCACCGAGGCCCGTGGCTTTCACCGGTACTGGGTCGCCGAGCACCACTCCATGCCCGGCGTCGCCTCCTCCTCCCCCGCCGTGATCCTCGCCCACCTCGCCGCCCACACCGACCGCATTCGGCTCGGCTCGGGCGGCGTCATGCTGCCCAATCACGCCCCGCTCGTCATCGCCGAGCAGTTCGGGACGCTGGAGGCCATGGCGCCGGGCAGGATCGATCTGGGCCTGGGCCGGGCCCCGGGGACGGACGGGGCCACCGCCGCCGCGCTGCGCCGCACGGACCGGCTGAACGAGGGCGCGGACGACTTCCCGCAGCAGCTCGCCGAGCTGATCCGGTTCCTGGACGACGACTTCCCCGACGGGCATCCGTACCGCCGTATTCACGCCGTACCGGGGCCGGTCCAGGCCACCTCGCCGGGCGGGGTGCAGTCGCCGCACCGGCCGCCGATCTGGCTGCTCGGGTCCTCCGGGTTCAGTGCCCGGCTGGCCGGGACCCTCGGGCTGCCGTTCGCCTTCGCGCACCACTTCTCCGCGCGGAACACCGTCCCCGCCCTGGACCTCTACCGCGAGTCGTTCCGGCCCAGTGCCGTCCTCGACCGGCCCTACGCCCTGATCGGCGTCTCCGCGCTCGCCGCCGACGACGAGAAGGAGGCCCGCCGGCAGGTGCTGGCCGCCGCGCTCAACATGGTGCGGCTGCGGTCCGGGCGGCCGGGGCTCGTGCCCACCCCCGAAGAGGCGGAACACTACGACTTCTCCCCCATGGAGCGGGAGTTCGTCGACTCCTGGAACGCGAACGTCGTCCACGGCACCCCGGACGAGGTGCGCGCGGGGCTCGACGAGCTGCAGAAGCGCACGGGCGCCGACGAGTTGATGCTGACCGCCAACGCGCACAGCGGCGACGTACGCCTGCGGTCCTACGAACTCGTCGCCGATGCCTACGGGTTGCCGACGCCCACCTGAACTCCCGCCTCCGGGCTGCCCAGCAGCTCGGAGATACGATCCGGCGGCACCGGACGCGAGTACAGCCAGCCCTGGCCGGTGTCGCAGCCGATCCGGCGCAGGCGGGTCGCCTGGGCCGAGGTCTCCACGCACTCCGCGGTGACCGTGAGGCCCAGGCGGTGGGCGAGTTGGACCATCGCCTCGACGATGACCTCGTCCGCCGGGTTCGGCGGGGTCGCGGCGCGCTCCTCGTACTGGAAGCCGCGCACGAAGGAGCCGTCCAGTTTCAGGACCGACACCGGCAGGCGGCTGAGGTAGGCCAGGTTCGAGTAGCCGGTGCCGAAGTCGTCGATGGCGATGCGGACGCCCATGTCGCTGAGCGCCTTGAGCGCCTGGAGGGGGCGGCCCGCCGAGCCCATCACCGCGGACTCGGTGAGCTCCAGCTGGAGCAGGTGCGGGGCCAGGCCCGTCTCCGTCAGGGTCTCGGCGACGTCGGCCACCAGGTCCGAGTCCCAGACCTGGCGCACCGCCACGTTCACGCTGACGAAGATCGGCGGCTCGTCGGGGTGTTCCACCTGCCAGCGGCGGGCCTGGCGGCAGGCGGTGCGCAGCACCCAGCGGCCGAGCGGGACGATCGAGCCGTCCTCCTCCGCCAATCCGATGAACCGATTCGGCGTCAAGGTGCCGAACTGCGGGTGGTGCCAGCGGATCAGCGCCTCCACGCCGTGCACCCGGTCGTCCTCCATGCCGACCAGCGGCTGGTACTCCAGCGCGAACTCGCCCCGGTCGATGGCCGGTCGGAGTGTGGAGGCGAGGGCCTGCCGGGTCATGCGGTGGGCGTTGCGCTCGGGGTCGAACAGCGTCCAGCGGGCCTTGCCGTCGGCCTTCGCCCAGTACAGCGTCGTGTCGGCGGCCTGCATCAGCGCGGTGGGGGTGGTGCCCGCCGCATGGCGTTCGACCACGCCGATCGACGCGGACACCGACAGCCGCTGCCCCGACAGGTCGTACGGCTCCTGGATCGCGGCGAGCAACGACTCGGCGAGGTCGGCGAGTTGCTCGGTGCCCGTGGAGTCCTCGACCAGCAGCGCGAACTCGTCGCCGCCGAGCCGCGCCACCAGAGGCGTGCCCGCCCTGGCCGGCCTGGCCCGGCCGGCCTCCTCGGCGCAGCGCGTCAGGCGTTCGGCGACGGCCGCGAGGAGCCGGTCGCCGACGCGGTGGCCGAGGGTGTCGTTGACGGCCTTGAAGCCGTCCAGGTCCAGGTAGCACAGCCCGATCCGGCCGGTGCCGCTCTGCTCGTACGCCTCCGCCTCCAGCGCGGCCGTGAGCCGTTCGAAGAACAGGGTGCGGTTGGGCAGCCGGGTCACCGGGTCGTGCATCTGCAAGTGCCGCAGCCGGGCCTGGAGTTCACGGCGGGCGCTGATGTCGGCGACCGAGAGCAGGACGGCGCCGTCGGTGTCGTCGGGCAGGGGGGTGACCGTCACCCGCACCCACAGCGAGTGGCCCTCGGGGTGCTTGAGCCGGCGCGTGCAGCGCAGCTTGGCCTGGCGGCCGCGCAGCACCTCGCGGTAGGCGTGCCAGGTGCGGGCGTCGGAGGACAGGTCCACCAGGTCGGCGGCGACGGCTCCGGCGAGGCTGTCCGGGTCGCTGCCGACCAGGGCGGCGAGGGTGTGGTTGGCGCTGACGACCATGCCCTCGCGGTCGACGACGGCCATGGCGAGCGGGGCGGCCTCGAACGCGGAGCGGTAGCGCGGCGCGAACTCCGGGTCGGACGGGACCGACAGGGGTGGCGACGGCGGCGACGTGGGTTCGGTACCGGGAGACGTGACGATCTCACTCTCTGTGACGACCGGCCGCTCGAGATCTGTTGCGGGCGCCGGCCCTTCGGACGTTCCGCTCACCGCTCGCTCCCGCAGTGCACTCGATCGCTGTCCGTGCAGGAAAGTCTCAGGAAAGTGTGCCGATCATAGAGGCTGGCCCAAGGGCCGTGCAGCCACTGTCCAGTGTCCAGGACGGTCCCGCATCTCTGCCAGATCGTTTCTGCCCGCAGGTGGACGCGTTCTTCAGGCCTCCGACCAGTTGTGACGTTCCGTGAGTGGTTCGGGGGTGTCGGACGCCCACGGACGGACGCACTCCTCACCCGAGCGGAGCAGCCAAACAGGGCGCAGTACGACAAATCCTCCCAATCTGGGTGCGGTGTCCCGTGAACCGTCCCCCGGAGGTCCCCGTGCCGCGTCAGCTCCCCCTGAGAGGACTCGGCCGCGAGGCTCTCAGGGGATTGGGCCGACTGGGTGGACGCCCCCGGCTGCGCACCACGGCCGCGATGTGCACCACGATGTCCGCGCTCGCGGCGACCTCGCTCGTCACCGCCCCCTCGGTCGACGACGAGCCCTTCTCCGCCGCCCCCTGCGCCCTGACCCGGACCGACGCGCACCACTCGGAGGGCCTGGACACCTGGAACGCCGCCTACCCCCGGCCCACCCGCCGGCTGGACGCGGTCCTGGTGTTCCTGTCGTTCCCGGACTCCCACCCCCTGACCACGCCCGGGGAACTCGCCGCCGACCACTTCCCCGCCACCAGCGACTTCTTCCGGCGGGCCTCCTACGGCAAGTTCACGCTGCGCCCGCACGCCCTGCGGCAGTGGATCCGGATGCCGCGCCCCTCCACGGCGTACGCCATACAGCGCGACTGGACCATCTCCCACCGCGCGGCCTATCTGCGGGACGCGCTCGCGGTGACCGACGCGCACGTGGACTTCTCCCGGTACGACGTCGTCTACTTCGTCGCCGACCCGGACGCGCCCGGGGTGGACTCCGACGCGACCAAGGTCGTCAACCTGGACACCCCGCTGCGGGCCGACGGCCGTGACATCCGCCGCTTCGTCACCGTGTTCGAGAACCATCCCCCGGACCGGCTGGTCCTCGCCCACGAGACCGGCCATGTCTTCGACCTGCCCGACCTCTACAACCGGCCCGTGGACGGCAAGGGCGACTGGGACACGCATGTCGGCGACTGGGACCTGATGGGCAGCCAGTTCGCCCTCGCCCCGGATCTGTTCGGCTGGCACAAGTGGAAGCTGGGCTGGCTGGAGCGCCGGCAGGTGCGGTGCGTGCAGGACGCGGGCCCGGTGCGGCTGACGCTGGAGCCGCTGGCGGCGGGGCCCGGGGTGCCGGTGACGGGGGCCGCCGGGGCGCCGTCCTTCGGGCTCGGGAGGGGCACCAAGCTGGCGGTGGTGCGCACGGGCCCGGACAGCGTGCTCGCCTTCGAGGCGCGCGGCCCGGTCGGCAACGACTCGGCGGCCTGCCGGCAGGGGGTGCTGGTCTACCGGGTGACCAGCGGCACCCAGTCCGGCGGCGGCCCCATCGAGGTGATCGACGCCCACCCGGAGACGGAGGCCTGCTGGGAGGACTCGGTCTACCCGCCGCTGGCGGACGCCCCGGTCGCCCTCGGCGAGAGCTTCACGGTGCCGGGCGAGAACGTACGGGTGGAGGTGGAGGGGCGTACCGCCTCGGGAGCCTGGACGGTGAAGATCACGACCGGCTGATCAAGCCGGGTGATCACGACCGGCTGATCATCAGGGCACGAGAAAGGCCCCCCGCTCTCGCAGGAGGCCTTCTTCGTGTCGTGCGCCGCCAGGGACTCGAACCCCGGACCCGCTGATTAAGAGTCAGCTGCTCTAACCAACTGAGCTAGCGGCGCCTGCTGACGTCGTAGACATTAGCACCCTGATCCGGGGGAGGAAAAATCGATATCCGCACCGCCGCCCGGGCCGCCCGCACGGCCGCCCACAGCAGCACCTCCGGGCCCGGTAACCAGGGATGACGTGTGTCCGGCGCCACCAGCCAGCGCGATCCGGAACGGGCCGGCGACGGGGACGCGGCACCGACGAGGGCCGGGACGGTGACCGCGTCGCCGGTGCCGTGGCACAGCAGCGGGGGCACGGCGTCCGTACGGCCGTGGGGCCTGCCGTGCGCGCCCCACTCCTCCCACTCCAGCAGGGCCGGGAGCCGCTGGGCGGTGCCGGCCGCCGCGAACAGCAGCATGCGGCCGCGGAACTCCGCCACCGGGCCCGAGCCCGGCCCCTCGTCCCACATCCGGTCCAGCATCCGGCGCCCGAAGATCGCGGGGGTGCTGACCACGTCGAAGACGACCCCGCAGGGCAGCACGACCGGGGCGTCCGGGCGCTCCCGCCAGTACGAGAGGGTGCTGCGCGGATACGTTCCTGCGGAGGCCAGCCAGGCGGCGCCGTCCGGGGTGACACCGCTGACGTCGGAGGCATTCCGTGTGCTGCTCATGGCGACTACATGTACCGGTCGTGAGCGCACGACTTCAGGCGGTTGCCGGAATCCGGGACAGCGGGTGGGGGCGGGGAGTATCGTGCCCACCTGGCATATGCCACGCCTGTTCGAGCGGGGTGGCGCTAGGCCCTGTCGTCAAATCCCCGTCGTCCGCCCGGAGGGCGGGCCTGGCGGCGTCAGGTGCGTGCTCTCGGCGTGCCGGGCGTCGACCGGCGTACTGGTTGTACGTGGTCGGCGCCCGGTGCGGCGAGAGTGCGTGCATGACGTCGCCAGGCAGACGGGGATTTCACGACAGGGCCTAAGGGCTTCCCGGCTATACGGGATCGGCGAAGCCGTTGCCCTCGCCGCCGCGCAGCAGGTCCCGGCCGAACTCGACCATCCGCTTCGCGTAGTCCTCGGTCCACTCGGCGCGCTCGGCGATGTCCGCGGTGGTCAGCCGGTCGAAGCGGCGGGGGTCGGCGAGCTGGGCCGCCGCCATCGCCTGGTACTCCGTCGCCCGGTCCGCCGCGGCACGGAACGCGAGGGTCAGCTCCGTCGCCCGCTCGAGGAGCGCGCGCGGATCGTCGATCGACTCCAGGTCGAAGAAGTGCTCCGGGTCGGAGGCCGCCTCCGCGGGCTCGAAGAGCAGGGGCGCGGGGCGTAGCCGCGGCTGGTCCCGACGCGGCGTGTGCTCCGCCATGTCTTCTCCTTCTCGTACGTCGCGATCGACCCCTGGAGAGTGGGCCACCGTCCATTGTCCCGCGCGTGCGCAAGAGGGCCTCGCCCCTTCCCGCGGCCCCCTTGATAGGCAAGTCGCTACTTGCATATCGTGGCGGACATGGCGGAGGATGTCTTCAAGGCGCTGGCCGATCCCACCCGTCGGCGCATCCTCGACGAGCTGGTCGAGCGCGACGGCCAGACGCTGTTCGAGATCTGCACACGGCTGGTGACCAAGCACGGCCTGGGGCTGTCCCGCCAGGCGATCAGCCAGCATCTGGCCGTCCTGGAGTCCGCGGGCCTCGTCAGGACCCGCCGCCAGGGCCGATACAAGTTTCATGACCTGAACACCGCACCCCTGGAGCACATCGTCACCCGATGGCTCAGGCCCGACGCCCGGGAGGGCACCCCATGAGGATCCATCTGACCAGCGTCTTCGTCGACGACCAGGAGAAGGCGCTGCGCTTCTACACCGAGGCGCTGGGCTTCGTGAAGAAGCACGACGTCCCGATGGGCGGCGAGGACCGCTGGCTGACCGTGGTCTCCCCGGAGGACCCCGACGGCACCGAGCTGCTCCTGGAGCCGTCCGGCCACCCGGCCGTGGGTCCCTACAAGACGGCGCTGGTCCAGGACGGCATCCCGGCCGCCTCCTTCGCCGTGGACGACGTCCGGGCCGAGCACGAGCGGCTGCGGGCCCTCGGCGTGACCTTCACCCAGGAGCCCCTGGAGATGGGCCCGGTCACCACCGCCGTCCTGGACGACACCTGCGGGAACCTGATCCAGATCGTCCACAGCAAGTAGGGCCCGCGGACCCCCGCGGGTCACACCTGCACGATCGGCTCCCGGGTGAACAGCGCCCCCAGCGACGGCGCGTTGACCCGGCGGTCGGCCAGGCGCAGGGCCTCCCAGGCGGTGACCTGGTTGGCGGTGAGGACCGGCTTGCCGAGGTCCTTCTCCAGGGCCGGGATGTGCGCCGCCGTGTGCAGGGCCGTGTCCGGCAGGAGCAGGGCGTCCGCGTCGGGGCGGTCGGCGGTGCGGGCCAGCATGAACACCTCGTCCTCGCCCCAGGTGCCGACCTCCGCCGCCGTGATGATCCCGGAGCTGCGCGCCCCGGTCACCTCCACGCCGCCCGCGCGCAGGAAGTCGGCGAAGAGGGCGGTCACGTCGTCGGGGTACGTCGCCCCGATCGCGACCCTGCGCGCCCCGATCTCCCGTACCGCGTGCACGAAGGCGAAGGACGTCGAGGAGGCCGGCATGCCCGCCGCCAGGGCCAGCGAGCGGACCTGCTCGTGCGCTCCCTCCCAGCCGCGCACGAAGCTGCCGGACGTGCAGGCCCACACCACCGCGTCCGGGCCGGCGAGCCGCAGCTCCTCGACGCCGGCCGCCAGCCGCTCGGCCGAGCCCATCTCCCGCAGCGCGTCCACCCGGTGCGCGTCCTCGCCGATGTCGGTGTGCACGACGTCCACCCGGACGTCGCTGCCCAGCAGCTGCTCGATGCGCGGGTAGTCGTCCTCGGCGGAGTGGCCCGGGTAGAGGATGCCCAGTGCGGTCATGTCCAGCCTTCCTGCTGCTTCTCTTCCGGCATGTCCTGCATGTGCTGCATGTGCTGCATGTCTTGCACCACGGAGCCCGGCCTCGGGTCCGGCAGCACGGGGCCGGTGCGCGCCGACAGGTCGATCAGCGCCTGATACGGTCCCACCGCGCGTGTACCCAATCGGCGCAGCGCCGCCCACATGGTCACCTGGTTGGCCGAGATGACCGGTATGCGCAGTTCGGCCTCGAGCTGCGGGATCACGTCGTACGTCGGCAGGTTGGTACAGGACAGGAACAGCGCGTCGGCCGTGCCGAGCCGGCCGCGGACCGCCGCCCGGCGGGCCATGTCGACCACCTCGCGGTAGGTGACCTTCCAGATGTGCCGGGTCAGGCTCATGAAGGCGCAGCCGGTGACCGTGACGCCCGCCTGCGCCACATAGGTCTCCAGCCCCCGCGTCACCGACACCGTGTACGGCGTCACCAGCGCGACGCGGCGTACGTCCAGCTCCACCAGTGCTTCGAGCAGCGCGCCCGAGGTGGTGATCGCCGGGATCGCGCCGGCCCGGCTCATCGCCTCGCACATCGCGCGCTCGCCCACCATGCCGCCGACGAAGCTGCCGGACGTGCAGGCGTAGGCGACGACCTCGGGCGCGACCGCGGTGAGGGTGCGCACCGCGTCGCCGAGGGTCTCGTGCTCGCTGATCATCCGGGCCAGGTCGAGACTCACCTCGACCGGCACGTACGGGGTACGGGTCAGATGCAGGGACACGTCGTCGGGCACCCATCGCCACAGCTCGCGGTCCAGGGCGAAGTCGAAGGGGGCGACCACCCCGACCCCGCGCTGCGGGCTCGGTCCGCCGAGAAAGGAGACGTCCATGACAGCACCGGCCTCACGCTGGGAGAAGAACACGCGAAGAGCCACACAACGGTTCGTGGATACGCCCGTGTTGACGACGGTAGGTTCGGGTGCGAGCGTGGTCAATCCGCGCATCTCAGACGCCCGGCACATCCCGGAGACCCCCCGGCCCGCGCGGAGGAACGGCGGCCCATGACCACCCCCACCCTGCTCGTCCTGGACGCCGATCCGCTCCCCCGGCTGGGCCGGCTCACCGGCCGGGCGCGGATCGAGCACACGGACGAGTCCACGCTCGCCGAGCGCCTGCCGCACGCCGACGTCCTGCTCGTGTGGGACTTCACCTCGCACGCCGTACGCAAGGCCTGGCCCGGCGACGGGCCCCGGCCGCGCTGGGTGCACACGGCGAGCGCGGGCGTGGACCATCTGATGTGTCCGGAACTCGCCGCCTCCGACACGGTGGTCACCAACGCGCGCGGGGTCTTCGACGGCCCGATCGCCGAGTACGTCGCCGCCCTCGTGCTGGCGCTCGCCAAGGATCTGCCGCGGACACTGGAGCTCCAGCGGGAGCGGACCTGGCGGCACCGGGAGTCACGCAGGCTCGCCGGGACCCGGGCGGTGGTCGTCGGCTCCGGGCCGATCGGGCGGGCCATCGCCCGGACGCTGAAGGCGCTGGACGTCACGACCGCCCTGGTCGGCCGCAGGCCGCGCACCGGCATCCACGGCCCGGACGACCTGGACCGGCTGATCGCCCGCGCGGACTGGGTGATCGCCGCCGCACCGCTGACCGAGCGGACGCGGGGCATGTTCGACGCGCGCCGCTTCGACGTGATGCAGCCCTCCGCCCACTTCATCAACATCGGACGCGGCCCCCTCGTCGTCGAGGAGGCGCTCGCCGAGGCGCTGCGGCGGCGCTGGATCGCGGGCGCCGCGCTGGACGTCTTCGAGACCGAGCCGCTCGGCCCCGAGAGCCCGCTGTGGGAGGTCCCCGGGCTGATCGTGTCGCCGCACATGAGCGGGGACACGATCGGCTGGCGGGACGAACTCGGCGCGCAGTTCGTGGAGTTGTACGAGCGCTGGGCGGCGGGGCAGCCGCTGGTGAACGTGGTCGACAAGCAGCGTGGGTATGTACCCGGACACTGACGTCCCCGGGAGGGTGGATGACGGACCGCGACCTCACCGAACTGACCGCCGTGGAACTGCTCGACGGCTACCGCGGGGGCGCGTTCGGCCCCGTGGAGGCGACCCGGGCGGCGCTGCGCCGGGCCGAGGAGATCCAGCCGGAGCTGAACGCGTTCGTGCGGATCACGGACGAGGACGCGCTGGAGCAGGCCGCCGAGTCGGAGGAGCGGTGGCGGCGCGGTGAGCCGTGCGGGCTGCTCGACGGGGTGCCGGTCACGGTGAAGGACATCCTGCTGCTGCGCGGCCATCCCACCCTGAAGGGCTCGCTGACCATCGACCCGGAGGGGCGCCGCTGGGACGAGGACGCGCCGTCGGTGGCCCGGCTGCGGGAGCACGGCGCGGTGTTCCTCGGCAAGACGACGACGCCGGAGTTCGGCTGGAAGGGCGTCACGGACTCCCCGCTCAGCGGGATCACCCGCAACCCGCACGACCCGTCCCGCACCGCGGGCGGCTCCAGCGGGGGCGCGGCGGCGGCCGTGGCGCGGGGCGCGGGGCCGCTGGCGCTCGGCACGGACGGCGGGGGCAGTGTCCGGATCCCGGCGGCGTTCTGCGGGATCTTCGCGCTGAAACCGACGTACGGGCGGGTGCCGCTGTATCCGGCGAGCGCGTTCGGCACGCTCGCGCATGTCGGGCCGATGACCCGGGACGCGGCGGACGCGGCGCTGCTGATGGACGTCATCGGCCGGCCGGACTCCCGTGACTGGTCGGCGCTCGGACCGGCGCCCGGTTCCTTCACGGAAGGGCTCGCGGGCGGGGTGCGCGGGCTGCGGGTGGCGTACTCGCCGTCGCTGGGCGGACAGGTGGCGGTGCAGCCGGCTGTGGCGTCGGCGGTGCGGCGGGCGGTGGAGCGGCTGGCGGGGCTCGGGGCGTACGTCGAGGAGGCCGACCCGGACTTCAGCGAGCCGGTGGAGGCCTTCCACACGCTGTGGTTCTCGGGGGCGGCCCGGGTGGTGCAGCACCTCACGCGCTACCAGCGGGAGCTGCTCGACCCCGGGCTGCGGGAGATCTGCGGGACGGGTGCCCGGTACTCGGCGCTGGACTATCTGGCCGCGGTGGACGTCCGCATGGACCTGGGCCGGCGCATGGGCCGCTTCCACGAGACCTACGACCTGCTGGTCACGCCGACGCTGCCGATCACGGCGTTCGAGGCGGGCACGGAGGCACCGAAGGGTTCCGGCCACCGCCGCTGGACGGGCTGGACCCCGTTCACCTACCCGTTCAACATGACGCAGCAGCCCGCGGCGAGCGTGCCGGTCGGCACCGACGCCGACGGACTGCCCATCGGGCTGCACCTGGTGGCCGCCCGCCACCAGGACACCCTCGTGCTGCGGGCGGCCCACGCGCTGTACGAAGCGGGGGTGGCCGTGGGGCTCAGGCCCGGCGGAAACTGAGGGTCTCCCCCGCCGCGCCGGTGCGCCACAGGTCGTTGCAGGCGTCGGCCAGTTCCGGCAGGCCCTCCACCACCTGGCCCCACACGATGCCGGGCACCCAGCCGACGTCGCCGTTCAGGAGCAGGTTGTTCCGCTCGTAGAACAGGGCCAGGTCCACCACCGTCGTCCCCGGCTTGACCTCACGGTCGTAGCCGTAGGCCTTGGTGCCCAGTTCGGCACCGGCGAAGGAGAAATAACAGAGATCTCCCGGGATAGGGGTGACTGTCGGATTTTCCAGGGGTGGCTCCGATTCCGCGAACGGCGGGAAAAGAGCGTAGATCTCGTTGCGTGCGTACTTGGCGTGGTAGACGTCGCCACTGAGCGGCAGGGCATCCCAAACCGCCGCGCACGTCAACGGAGCTCTGTCGTCGAGCAGCCGCGCCGTGCCGCGGACCCCGCGCCGGGTGAGTGAGACTTCGACCCTGCGCTCTGCCATTTCGCCTCCACAGATTGCTTGCCCCGTGCCTACCCGCGTCGCACGCCACTCACGCACGGCGGAGCGTTGCACTTTGGGCCACCTCCCCAAAGGTCTATGGCGCTCCGACCGAATTCCCCAGCAGAATTCGAGTGTCGGCAATCGCCCATCCGAGAGGAATCTCTGAATGACGAAGCAACGCGCAGCGCTCGGATTTCTTGCCGTAGCCATGAGCGCGGGTGTGGCGCTCGGCACTGTTTCTCCCGCCCAAGCTGCCACCTTCAACAAGAAGTGCGGCGGCGGGCCGGGCAACTGTGTGATCACGAAGTACCACCCGAAGAAGGGAACGGTACGGGTCACGGTCGACAACAGCGGAAACGGCTCGATGCGTTACGGCTGGGATATCCGCCACAAGGGAAAGATCGTGTGCACGGGCGAAATCCGCGAGAACTGGAAAAAGCCGAAGACGTTCACCTGCAAGAACATGCCCAAGGGGAATCTGAAGCTCACCATGCCGTATCGCAAGAGCACGAGCATCGCCTTGAAGTGGTGATCCCTTTCCCGCGTCGCACGGGAAGCACATACGAAGAGTGCGTATTCCGGCACTAAAAGGAGACACATGCCTCTCAGCACCGCCTCTACCTTGTACGGCCGGCGCCTTGGCGTCACCGGAGCATTGACCGCCGCCGCCGTCGCCATGAGCGGCCTCGGTATGGGCTCCGCACACGCCACCGACTCGGCCGGCACATCCGCCCAGGCCACCAAGGTCGCCGCCGCCAAGGGCAAGGTCATCCGGATCAGCGGCAAGAAGCCGGGGTGCCGGGTCCACGCCGTCGTCAGCGTCACGCCGAAGACCGCTTCCGGGTACCTGAAGAGCACCTGCGAGTACGGGTCCTCCCATGTCCTAGCCGGCCTGCTCAGCATCGACAACAAGAAGGTGAAGCAGGTGACGAAGCGACAGGGAAGCGGCAAAACCGCCACGACGAACACCGTCAAGCTGGCCAACCCGAAGGGCACGCAAAAGATCTGCATGATGGGGAGTTGGAACTTCCCCCTCGCAGATGGACCGCAGTTCCGGAGTGAGGCTCGGGCCTGCGTGAAGTACTGAACCCGTCAAGCCCGGCGCCCGACCACAGGGCGCCGGGCGCGGACACGACGCTTCCACAAACGAACGGGCATACTCGACGCCGACCTGGGTAGCGGCGCGCCCATGGTTCCAGAACAGGCAGTCGACAACGGCTCACGGTCCAGAGGCCGCCCCGCCATCTCCCGCCGCCTGATGCTCACCGGAACGGCCGCCCTGGCCGCCACGGGCGCGGTCGGTGCGGCAAGCGGGTGCAGCCGCGTGGCCACCGCGGACACCGGAGACGGCGGGCAGCTGCTGCAGCAACTCCGGGCCAGAGGCACCGTGCGCCTGGGCATCGCGGGCGAACAGCCCTACGGATACATAGGCAAGGACGGAGAGATCACCGGTTCTGCTCCTGCTATCGCCACCCGCATCTTCAAGCGGCTCGGTGTCGAGCGGGTCGAACCGTTCCCGACCGAGTTCGGCTCGCTGATCTTCGGCCTCAACTCGCTGCAGTTCGATGTGGTGGCCGCCGGCATGTACATCAACCCTGAACGCTGCGAGCAGGTCCTTTTCGCCGACCCTGAGTACCAGATGAAGGACGCCTTCATCGTCCCCGCGGGCAACCCCAAGAACCTTCGTTCGTATGCCGACATAGCCCGCACCGGCGCTCGCATGGCCACCGGCATCGGCTACGCGGAGATCGACTACGCCAAGGAGGCGGGGGTCAAGAAGATCGACACCCTCCCCGACCAGCTGGCCGGTCTCCTCGCCGTCGAGCAGGGCCGGGTGGATGTGTTCGCCGGAACAGCCGTCACGGTGCGCAACGTTGTCGAGCAGACCGGCAGCACAAAGGTGGAGGCGACCGACGAGGTCACACCGTACGTGGACGGGAAGCCGGTCGTCGACGTCGGGGGGTTCGCCTTCCGCAAACCGGAGCGCAACCTGCGTGATGCGTTCAACCGGGAGCTGCACAAGATGAAGCGCAGCGGTGAGTTGCTCGACATCATGCGGCCCTTCGGATTCACCAAGGACCAGATGACGTCCCTCACGGCCGAGGAGAAGTGCCGCCCATGAGTGACATCAGCTCGGGTCTGTGGGAGATCCTTCTCAGGGGCGTTTGGACGACCGTTCAGTTGACCGCTTTCAGCGCCGCTCTCGGCGCGGTGGTCGCCTTCGTCGTGGGGCTGGCCCGAACCCATCGGCTGTGGATCGTCCGCTTCCTCTCGGGTGCGTACTTCGAAATCTTCCGCGGCACCTCGGCCCTGGTACTGATGATCTGGGTCTTCTTCGTGGTGCCGCTGACTCTCGGATGGCAGCTTGTCCCGATGTGGGCAGCCGTCCTCACCCTTGGTTGCACGTACGGGGCCTACGGCTCCGAGATCGTGCGTGGCGCGGTGGCCGCGGTGCCGCCGGCCCAGGCGGAGGCCGGTGTGGCACTGGGCTTCACACCCCTCCAGCGACTGCGGAAGATCGTTCTTCCGCAGGCCTGGCCGGAGATGGTCCCTCCGTTCAACAATCTGCTCATCGAACTGCTGAAGGGCACCGCTCTGGTGTCTGTTCTCGGCGTCGGCGACATCACGTTCGCGGCTCAGCTGGTCCGCAACGCCACCGGTGAGAGCGCCCCGGTGTACACCGTCATCCTCATCATGTACTTCGTGCTCGCCTTTGTCCTCACCCGCGTCATGCGCGTGGTCGAGCGCAGAGCCAAAGCCAACGTCGGACGGGCCACGCCCAGGAGGACGACGCTCGCCCGGAAGACCGGTCCTGGTTCCCGTAAGGACCTCATCGCCGACTCGTCGGCCACCGGAGGTGCCGCATGAACTGGAGCTGGAGCACACTGCAGGACTTTCTCCCGTCCTTCTGGGACGGTGTGCTGGTCACTCTCCAAGCCCTGGTGCTGGGCTCGCTGATCGCTTTCGTACTCGGGCTGTTCTGGGCTCTGGCCCAGCGGTCGTCGCTGAAGGTGGTGCGCTGGCCGGTCACCGCGGTCACGGAGTTCCTCCGCAACACCCCGCTGCTCGTGCAGCTCTTCTTCATCTTCTACGTGCTGCCCGAGTGGGGCTTGACACTCTCTGCGCTGACCACGGGCGTCGTCGGCCTCGGGCTGCACTACTCGACGTACACGGCGGAGGTGTACCGCGCCGGCATCGACGGTGTACCCGCAGGGCAGTGGGAGGCGGCGACCGCCCTCAGCCTTCCCCGCTCTCGCACATGGACCGCGGTGATTCTGCCCCAGGCACTGCGGCGCGTGGTGCCTGCCCTGGGAAATTACGTCATTGCCATGTTGAAGGACTCACCGATGCTGATGACCATCGGCGTTCTGGAGATGCTGGGTGAGGCTCGTCAGTTCGGATCGCAGACCTTCCACATGAATGAGCCGATCGTGCTGGTCGGTATCGCCTTCATCCTCATCGCCTACCCCGCCTCACTTCTTCTCCGAGCCCTGGAGCGCCGTCTTGTCCGCTGAAACCGAGCCCACACCTCAGACCCCCCGTCCCGACTTGGAACACCGTGAGGTGATACGTCTCGCAAAGGTCACCAAACGCTTCGGCGAGAACACTGTTCTCGACCAACTCGACTTCTCAGTGAACGCAGGAAAACACGTCACTCTCATCGGACCGTCGGGATCCGGCAAGACGACCATCTTGCGTCTGCTGATGACCCTGGTCCAACCCGACGAGGGCACGATCACGGTAGATGGGGAACAGCTCTACCCAGCGCCCGAGAAGCAGATCCGCGAGGTGCGCAAGAAGATCGGGATGGTCTTCCAGCAGTTCAACCTCTTCCCGAACATGAAGGTGCTGCGGAACGTAACTGAGGCACCTGTCGCCGTCCTCGGCATGTCAAAGGACGAAGCCGAGGCCAAGGCAAGGGAACTACTGGACTTGGTAGGCCTCGCCGACAAGTGCGACGCATATCCGGCACACCTGTCCGGGGGACAGCAGCAGCGAGTCGCGATCGCCCGGGCGTTGGCCATGCGACCGCAGGTGCTTCTGCTGGACGAGGTGACCTCGGCGCTCGACCCCGAACTCGTGGCCGGCGTCCTCGACGTGCTGCGCGACATCGCCCACAGCACCGACATCACCATGCTCTGCGTGACGCACGAGATGAACTTCGCCAGGGACATCTCGGACCAGGTACTCATGTTCGACAACGGCCGCGTCATCGAGTCGGGCCCTCCGGAGAAGCTCTTCGGCGACCCCGACCACGAACGCACGCGGGAGTTCCTGAGCGCTGTCCTCTAGGGCTCGAATTCATGCGCAATCGCAAACTCTATGTTTCTTCACAGCTTGGGCACACAACGGTTTCTTGAGCAGGAGGGTGCGCTGACCGGGGCCTGAACTGATTCCTGCAGCGAACGGGGTGATCTACAGTGGCCGTTACCAGTGAGACAACGTCAACGGGGAACGGGGAATTCCGTGTCCACTGCAACGACCACTCCGACCGCATGCTCCGTCACCTGCTCCTGCCAGCTCGTCCTTCGGGCAGCTGCCGGAACGCCACCCATCGAGGAGTTGACCGATCGCGAACGGGAAGTACTGGCCCTGCTGGGGGGAGGCATACCCAACCGGACGCTGGCCCGGCGGCTGGGTATCGCTGAGCGCACCGCCAAGGCCCACGTCGCGCACATCATCGAGAAGCTCGGGCTCAACACGAGGCTGGAGGCCGCCGTTGTCGCCGCCGTGCACCACGAGTTGATCTGCCCGGAGAGGCAATCTGCTGCCCTTTAAGGGTGCTTGGCCCTGGGTGCCGCGTCCCTCGCGACACCCAGGGCCGACCGCTGGCATATGCGTCATGCATAGTTCCCTGGTCAGGACCGCCGAGCGAGGTCAGGGAGCACCGAGGAAACTAGCCAACTGCGGGGCTGCCAGGCCTGTTTCGCGGCTATCGTGGAGGGGATTCGCCGACCGGATTGCGGCCCTTTGGAGCGAGCGCAGTGCGAGGTGAGCAGTGATGAGGCTGGAGCCGACCGCGCCGTACCGCTCGGTCCGGAACGCCCTGCGGGTGCTGGAGACCGTGGCGCGGCACAGCGGCGGGATCGGCGACGCCGAGCTCGCCCGCGCGACCGGGCTCGGGCCCGAGCGGCTGACCGCGCTGCTGCGGATGCTGGTCCGCGAGTCCTACGTCGAGCAGCTCGCCGACGGTGGGTATGTCGCCGGCGAGGCGTTCGCCCGCCTCGGCTCGGCCCAGGGTCATGAGCAGGCGCTGCGCGAGAAGCTCCAGGACACGCTGGAGCGGCTGCGGGACAGCGTGGGTGCGGCGGTGTATCTGAGCCGGTACGTCGACGGCGAGGTCAAGGTCACGCAGTACGCGGACGGTCCGGCCACCCCGAAGGTCAACGAGTGGGTGGACTTCCGGGTGTCCGCGCACGCGACGGCGGTCGGCAAGAGTCTGCTCACGCAGCTCGACCATCAGGGCCGGCGTGATCATCTCGCCCGTTACCGGCCCGCGCGGCTCACCTCGCGCACGATCACGAGTGACCGGCTGCTGCTGTCCCGGCTGGAGGCGCAGCCGCCGACGGTTCCGGTGCTGGATCTTCAGGAGTACGCGGTGGGGACGGTGTGCGCGGCCGTTCCGATCACCGCGGGCTCGTCGGTGGGGAGCCTTGCGTTGTCCCTGCCGGTGGAGCATGCGCATCGGCTGAGGGAAGCGGCGGATGCGCTGAATCGGAATGCGGCGCCGGTGCTTTTGTCTTTGGCGATCTAGGTCGTCGTTCGGGTGCGGGTGCTTTGTGGCTGGTCGCGCCCGCGCGGCGGCAGCCGCACATCGAGCACAGCCCCGCGCCCCTGAGGTTCGTCCACCTGACGTTGGTCGAGAGCACCCCGTTCGGCCAGGTAGTATTTACGTCGACGCCGCCCGCGGGACGCGGACGGCGTGAGTCATGCGCCGCTAGCTCAGTTGGTTAGAGCAGCTGACTCTTAATCAGCGGGTCCGGGGTTCGAGTCCCTGGCGGCGCACAGTGAGGGGCCTCTCGTGGGAGCGAGAGGCCCCTCTTGGCGTGCCCGGAATCAGAAGGTGACGTCCGAGCAGGCGTAGAACGCGTTGCCCGTGTCGGCGATCGTCCATACCGCGAGGATGACGTGGTGGCCGCTGAGCCCGGACGGGAGCCTGCCGCTGTGGGAGAGCGTCTGCGGCGGGCGCTGGCCGTTGTAGGGGACGGTCAGGAACGGGGTGAGGTTGAGGTCGGACCGGGACAGGTTGTGGTTCTGGTTCCAGCCCGGCTTGGTGACGTAGTACTTGAAGTCGGTGGTGGCGTGCATCGCCGTGAACTGCCACCGGAAGGTGTAGTTCTGGCCGCCGGTCACCTGGGTGGTCGGCCAGGCTCCGCCCGAGGGGGTCCTCGGGCTGTCGAGCTGGGCGAACCGCGTGTTGTTGCCCGAGCAGATCTGGCCGTCGGCGGGGCCGGAGGCGGGGAAGCCCTTCGGGCCCTCGACGCTCTGCGGCTCCCACTGGATGGCGCCGCAGTTGGTGACGCTGCCGTTCTGGCAGAGCTTCTGCCGGCTGATCGGCAGGTCGGTGTAGCCGTGGCCGCTGGCCCCGCCGGAGGAGAGTACGAGCGCTCCGGTCGTGGCCAGTCCCACCGCGGCTGCGTACAGCTTGGTCCGTGTGCGCATGCTGCCGCTCCTGGAAACGTGGGGGAAGTTCAGTGAGCCGTGCACTAGGTCTAGACCAAGCGTCAGCGTATTGCCGTTAGTTGAACATGTCCATACCAATCGGCCGACCTGTTCCCCGGGCGTTCACGGTCCCGTCTCGTGCCGGCCCGCGCAGAACGCGACCGTCAGGTCCCTCACCAGCGCCTTGCGCTCGTAGTCGTCCAGGTCCACCAGGCCGCGCACGGTCAGCCGGGTCACCGTGTCCTCCACCGAGTCCACGACCGAGGTGAGCACGCTCGCCCGGTGCTGGGCGTCGAGCGCGGCGATCCTGCGCCGGTGCATCGCCGCGGCCACCTCGGGCGCGTACTCCACCCGGACCGGACGGACCGCGAACACCTCGACCCCCACCGGCGCGGTGTCCTCCGCCACCAGCCGGGTCAGCGCGTCCTGCGCGGACTCCATCGCGCTCTTGCCCGCCCCCGGCGCCTCCACCGGGATCCGCAGCAGCGCCGCCTCGACGCACTCACGCACGTACGTCTCGTGGTCCTCGACGCCGAGCGTCGCCCGCGCGGTGTCCCGCACCCGCCACACCACCAGCACCACCACCCGCAGCGCGACCCCGTTGCGGTCGGCCGCCTGCATCGGCTCGCTGCGCCAGTGCCGCAGCCGTACGTCGACCCGGCGGCGCAGCAGCAGCGGGTTCAGCCACAGCAGCCCGGTGCGCCGGACGGTCCCCCGGTAGCGGCCGAACAGGCCGAGCACCCAGGCCCGTCCGGTCCGCCCGCGCGCCAGCCCGCCGAAGCCGACCAGCCCGAGCGCCCCGGCTCCCGCGTACGCCGCCCACTGCGCGGGACCTAGACCGGCCGCCGGGGCCGGAAGCCCGAACGCCCCGGTCACCAGCGGCGGCAG
>NZ_JAOCQE010000084.1 GCF_025290915.1 Streptomyces sp. 15-116A
CTCGGACGGGGCGAGCCCCAGCGCGGCCTGGGCGCGCGTCAGTGCCGCCTCCGCATCGAGCAGCGCGCGCAGGAACGCGGCGTCGCCCGTCGCCTCGGCGGCCGGGGAACCGGCCCACCCGGGGGCGAGCAGACCGGTGTCGGAAGCGGCAGATGTCACTGGAACTCCAGGAAGACCGTCTCGCCTTCGCCCTGAAGGCGGATGTCGAAACGGTACGTGCCGTTCCCCTCGTCCGCGCCGATCAGCGTGTCGCGGCGCGCGGCGTCGACGCGCGACAGCAGCGGGTCCGCCGCCAGCGCGGCCTCGTCGCCCGGCAGATAGATCCGGGTGAAGAGATGCACCAGCAGCCCGCGCGCGAACACACAGACACTGAGATACGGAGCGTTGCCGCCACGCGCGCCGGGCCGCAGGGTCCGTACGTACCAATGGCCGTTAGCGTCGGTCTGGATGCGCCCGAAACCGGTGAACTCCACGCCGTTGCGGCCCAGGAAGCCACCGCTCGCCGGGTCCCGGCGCATCGAACCGTCCGTCGTCGGGATGGTGCCCTCGGGGTCCGGCCCCCAGACCTCCAGCAGCGCGTCGGGCAGCGGCCGGCCCTCACCGTCGTACACATATCCGTGCACGGTGATCGTGTCAGGGTGCCCGAGCGGCGCGATCTCCTCGCCGCCGCGGAACGGCAGCGCGTAACCGTAGAAGGGGCCGACGGTGTGCGAGGGGGTGGGCAGCACGCTCTCCGGGCTGCCGGTGTCGATCTTCGTCATGCTGGTCAGCGCCCTTCTTCCATCCAGGTGGCGGCCGGTCCGTCGAGCACGATGTCCCAGTGGTAGCCGAGGGAGAACTCCGGCACCGACAGGGAGTGGTCGTACGTCGCGACCAGTCGCTGCCG
The DNA here is from genome assembly GCF_025290915.1 of Streptomyces sp. 15-116A. GTDB lineage: Bacteria > Actinomycetota > Actinomycetes > Streptomycetales > Streptomycetaceae > Streptomyces. The sequence goes on from NZ_JAOCQE010000084.1 coordinate 887, forward strand.
GGCCGCGTCGTCCGTGACGGACTGCAGGATCGGGTCGTACGCGAAGAGCGGATCGTTCGGGAAGTACATCTGCGTCACCAGCCGCTGGGTGAACGCCGAGCCGAACACCGAGAAGTGGATGTGCGCGGGACGCCAGGCGTTGACGTGGTTGCGCCACGGGTACGGGCCGGGCTGGATGGTGGTGAAGCGGTAGAAGCCGTCGGCGTCGGTGAGGGTGCGGCCGAACCCGGTGAAGTTCGGGTCGAGCGGCGCGTCGTGCTGCTCGCGCTGATGGGCGTACCGCCCGGCCGAGTTGGCCTGCCAGATCTCCACCAGCTGACCGCCCACGGGACGGCCGTCGCGGTCCAGCACCCGCCCGGAGACGGTGATGCGCTCCCCGATCGGCTCCCCGTGGTGATGCCGCGTCAGATCGTTGTCGATCTCGGTGATGTCCCGCTCCCCGAACGCGGGGGAGGACAGCTCCACCAGCTCGGGGTCCCGCGCCACGTCGATCGCGACCGGCGGCTGCTTCGGGTGCCGCAGCACCGAGGAGCGGTACGGGGCGTAGTCCCGGCGCGGGTGGTGCTCCACCGGGGCGCCCTCGGCGAGCCGCTTCTCGTACGCGGCGTGCTCGGCCGCGATCTCCTGGTCGATGTCGGCTTGGGTGAGTACGTCGGTCACTTCAGGCCCTCCGCGATGATCAGTTCGGCGTCGGTCTTGGCGGTGATCTCCTCGACGGTGACGCCGGGCGCGGTCTCGACGAGGACGAGTCCCCCGTCGGTGACGTCGAGGACACCGAGGTCGGTGATGATGCGGTCCACGCATCCCTTGCCGGTGAGCGGCAGCGCGCACTCCTCGAGGATCTTCGGCGAGCCGTCCTTGGCGGTGTGCGACATCACCACGATGACGGTGCGGGCGCCGTGCACCAGGTCCATGGCGCCGCCGATACCGGTGACGAGCTTGCCGGGTATCGCCCAGTTGGCCAGGTCGCCGCGCGCCGACACCTGCATGGCGCCGAGGACGGCGACGTCGATGTGACCGCCGCGGATCATGGCGAAGGACAGCGCGGAGTCGAAGAAGGAGGCACCGGGCAGGACGGTGACGGTCTCCTTGCCCGCGTTGATCAGGTCCGGATCGAGCTGGTCCTCGGTGGGATAGGGGCCGGTGCCGAGGATGCCGTTCTCCGACTCCAGCACGACCTCCACCCCCGGCGGGAGGTGGTTCGGGATGAGCGTGGGCAGTCCGATGCCGAGATTGACGTACTGGCCGTCCTCCAGCTCCCGCGCCGCCCGTGCGGCCATCTCCTGTCGCGTCCAGGCCATCAGCTGCTCACCGTCCGCTGCTCGATCTTCTTGTCCGCGGCCTGCTCCGGCGTCAGCGCGACGACCCGCTGCACGAAGATGCCCGGCAGATGCACCGCGTCCGGGTCGATCCCGCCCGGCTCGACCAGCTCCTCCACCTCGGCGATGGTCACCCGCCCGGCCATCGCGGCCAGCGGGTTGAAGTTGCGGGTGGACTTGTTGAAGACGAGATTGCCGTGCCGGTCGCCCTTGGCCGCCCGCACCAGGGCGTAATCGGTGCGGATGCCGCGCTCGAGTACGTACTCCACGCCGTCGAACTCGCGCACCTCCTTGGGCGGGGAGGCCACGGCGACCCCGCCGGAGCCGTCGTAGCGCCATGGCAGACCGCCCTCGGCGACCTGGGTGCCCACCCCTGCCGGGGTGTAGAAGGCAGGGATCCCGGCGCCGCCGGCCCGCAGCCGCTCCGCGAGCGTGCCCTGCGGGATCAGCTCCAGCTCCAGCTCACCGGCCAGATACTGGCGGGCGAACTCCTTGTTGCCGCCGATGTAGGAGCCGGTCACCCGGGTGATCCGGCCGTCCGCCAGCAGTACCGCGAGGCCGGACTCCATCGCCCCGCAGTTGTTGGAGACGATTTTCAGCTCGCCCACGCCGCGCTCGTAGAGGGCGTCGATCAGCACGTTCGGCACACCGCTCAGCCCGAATCCGCCCACCGCCAGCGACGCACCGTCCGGTACGTCGGCCACCGCCTCCGCGGCGGAGGCGACCACCTTGTCCATCGACGAGACCCCATCCCTTTCCGGCTGCCCACCGACCCGTTAGTCAGCACACTGATTATTTCCGCGAGGTTGCCCTCACGCTGCCACTGGCAACCCGAAGCGTCAATACCTGCGGCTCCGCGGCCTCACTACACGCCCGCCGACGAAGACACAGGCGTCTAGGGCAGGTATTGTTCAGTGCACCGACGAATCGACCCTGGGGGCGTTCATGGCGGCGGTGGACCTCACCACCCATCCCGGGCATCTGGCCCGGCGGCTCCAGCAGGCGCACTACCTGCTGTGGAACACGATGGTCTCCGAGGAGATCACCTCGCCGCAGTTCGCGGTCCTCAACGCCCTCGTGGCCGAGCCCGGTCTGGACCAGCGCACCGTGGGGGAGCGGGTGGGGCTCGACCGGTCCACGATCGCCGAGGTGATCAGCCGGCTGCTGCGGCGCGGGCTGCTCGACAAGGTCCGTGATCCGCAGGACGGCCGTCGCTTCCTGCTGCGCCTCACCGACGACGGGGTGCGCACCCACCGCAAGCTGACGGTGCGCACGGCGCGCATGAACCAGGTGTTCCTGGCCCCGCTCGACGCCGACGAGCAGGCGGTGTTCTTCGACCTCATCCGCCGGGTCGCCGACGCGGCCGAGCAGCTGCGCCACCCGGCCGAGCAGATCCCCGCGGCGGCCCCGCGCTGATGCCGAGCCGGCGTCCGCGGCGGCCCCGCGCTGATCAGGACGCCTTCGCGTACACCACCCACACCTGGCCGCGCGCGAAGTTCATGCGCTCGCCCTCCTCGGTGGTGAAGGTGGTGCCGTCCTCGGCGTCCGGCCGGTTCCACAGCGCCTCGTAGGCACGGCCCCCGCGCAGCACCAGGGCCTCGCCCGAGCCCACCGTCTCCGTGTACGGCGTGTTGTTGCCGAGGAAGTCCTGGAACCCCGAGGGGCGCACGGTCACGTACTGCACGACCACGGTCGCCGGTGCGAGTCGCTCGCCTTCGGTGGTGAGGGCCGGGCTGCCGTCCATCGACACCAGCCAGCGGCTGTCCGCCTCCGACCAGGTGAACGTGAAGCGGGCCGCCGGATAGCGCACCGTGAGGGTGTCCTCGGCCGTGCCGTCCGCCGGGGGCCGGCCGAAGCGGAAGCCGGTGGTCAGCGCCTCCGGGCCCGGCGGGCGGTCCATCAGACGCTCGGGGCGCAGGTAAAGGTTGTGCGGCGCGGGGCGCCCGGTGCCGCGGGTGTAGACACCGGACTCCGACTCGGGCGTCACCGCCTTCAGCGGCGCCGACTCGATCAACGGCATCAGCTTGCTCTGCGCACCGGAGAAGGCCAGCACCGGCCGGTCGAACTGGCGCAGCAGCTCCAGATCGGCCTCCCGGGCGCTGCGCACCGGCCCGGCCCGGTCCGGCAGCCGGGTCGCGTACACCGCCATCAGCCGGCTGAGCCCGCCCTCGACCTGCTCCACGTACACCACGTCGGCGTCCTCGACCCCGGTGTGCGGCCGGGCCGCACGGGCGTTGTCGATCTTCACGGCGAGCACCGAGGGACCGAGCGGCTCGCCCGGTCCCCGCGAGGACTCCCTGGGGGAGCGCTGGGACGCTCCGCGCCCGTCGTCGCCGGGGCGGCCGTCCGGCGCCGTGCAGCCCGCGGCCAGAGCGGCGGCCACCCAGACCGCCAGGATGGATCCCACCGCGGTGCGGCGCCGTGTGCGCGCCCGTCGTCCCGTGCCCACCGTCGCCACCACACCCCGTCATTGATTGTCTCGATTGTGCGCTTTTCTGATCGTCGGTTGCTATACCCGATCAGAAGTGGACCCGCGCGGGCGTGTCCGCCGATCGGCGCAGCGGCGCACGATTCGCCCACCGGCCCCTCGGGTACCCGGCGTCCACCGCAGGAGCGGCACACCGGCCGGCACGGAGGGAGAACGCGGCGATGAGGGCAGTGACCTGGCAGGGAAGGCGGGACGTCCGGGTGGAGAACGTGCCCGATCCCCGGATCGAGGAGCCGACGGACGCGATCATCCGCATCACTTCCACCGGGCTGTGCGGATCCGACCTGCATCTGTACGAGGTGCTCACCCCGTTCATGACCCCCGGCGACATCCTCGGCCACGAGCCGATGGGCGTCGTCGAGGAAGTCGGCGCCGGGGTACCGGACCTCCAGGCAGGCGACCGGGTCGTGGTGCCGTTCCAGATCGCCTGCGGCAATTGCTGGATGTGCCTGACCGGGCTGCAGACCCAGTGCGAGACCACGCAGGTCGGCTCCGAGGGCATGGGCGCGGCCCTGTTCGGCTACACCCGCCTCTACGGCGCGGTCCCCGGCGCCCAGGCCGAGTACCTGCGCGTCCCGCAGGCCCAGTACGGCCCGATCAAGGTCCCCGAGGGCCCGCCCGACGACCGGTTCGTCTATCTCTCCGACGTGCTGCCCACCGCCTGGCAGGCGGTCGCCTACGCCGGCATCCCGCAGGGCGGCAGCATCGCCGTGCTCGGGCTCGGCCCCATCGGCGACATGGCCTGCCGGGTCGCGCAGGTCAAGGGCGCGGGCCGGGTGTTCGGCGTGGACCTGGTCCCCGAGCGGCTGGCCCGGGCGCGGGAGCGGGGCGTGGAGACCTTCGATCTCAGGTCCTTCCACGACGAGAAGGAACTTGTCACCGCGATCCGCGACCGCACCGACGGCCGCGGCCCCGACGCCGTGATCGACGCGGTCGGCACCGAGGCGCACGGCAGCGCGGCCGCCCGCATGATGCAGAACGCCTCCGCGATGCTGCCCCCCAAACTCAGCGGTCCCCTCGCGGAACGCTTCAGCATCGACCGGCTCGCCGCCCTGCACACCGCGATCGAGCTGGTACGGCGCGGCGGCACCGTCTCCGTCACCGGCGTCTACGGCGGCACGGCCGACCCGATGCCGATGCTGACCATGTTCGACAAGCAGATCCAGATGCGCATGGGCCAGGCCAATGTGCGCCGCTGGAGCGACGAGATCATCCCCTACCTGACCGACGAGGACCCGCTGGGCGTGGAGGACTTCGCCACGCACCGCATGCCGCTGAGCGAGGCACCGCACGCCTACGAGATGTTCCAGCAGAAGCGTGACGGCGCGGTCAAGATCCTGATGCAGCCGTAAGGGCGCCGGTCAGGGCCCGCCCAGGATCTCCGCGAGGTCGTAGCGCACCGGCTCCTCCAGCTGGGCGTAGGTGCAGCTCTCGGGGGTCCGGTCCGGGCGCCAGCGGCGGAAGCGGGCGGTGTGCCGGAAACGCTGCCCGTTCTCCATGTGGTCGTACGCCACCTCGGCGACCCGCTCCGGCCTCAGCGGCACCCACGACAGGTCCTTCTTCCCCGACCAGCGGCTCGGCGCCCCCGGCAGCCGCGCGGCCTGGTGCGCGGCTTCCTCCGCCCAGGCGGCCCAGGGATGACCCTGCACATCCTCCATCCGCAGCGGCTCCAGCTCCTCCACCAGCTCCGCGCGCCGCTTCATCGTGAACGCCGCCGACACCCCCACGTGCTGCAGCGTCCCCTTGTCGTCGTACAGCCCGAGCAGCAGCGACCCCACCACCGGCCCGCTCTTGTGCAGCCGGTACCCGGCGACGACCACATCCGCCGTCCGCTCATGCTTGATCTTGAACATGGCGCGCTCGTCCTGGAGGTAGCGCAGGGTGAGCGGCTTGGCGATGACCCCGTCCAGCCCGGCTCCCTCGTACTGCTCGAACCACCCCTGCGCCACGTCGACGTCGGTCGTCGCGGGCGCCACATGGACCGGCGGCGTGACCCCGGCCAGCGCCTCGACCAGCCGTTCGCGCCGCTCGGCCAGGGGCACCTGGAGCAGCGACTCGTCGCCGAGCGCCAGCAGGTCGAACGCGACGAAGCCGGCCGGTGTCCGCTCGGCCAGCATCCGGACCCGCGAGTCGGCCGGATGGATCCGCTCGGTCAGCGCGTCGAAGTCCAGCCGCCCCTCACGCGCGATGACGATCTCCCCGTCCATCACCGCCCGCTCCGGCAACCGCTCCCGCACCGCGGCCACCACCTCAGGAAAGTACCTGGTCAACGGCTTCCCGGTACGACTCCCGAGCTCCACCTCGTCCCCGTCCCGAAACACGATCGCCCGAAACCCGTCCCACTTGGCTTCGTACTGCATCCCCACCGGAATCTTCGCGACGGACTTGGCGAGCATCGGCTTCACGGGGGGCATCACGGGCAGATCCATGCTCCGACTCTATGAACGGAACCGGTCGCCCGCCTGCCGACGGCCACCGGTCCGGGGAGAACGGGGCAGGGATCCCGGCCCTGGCGAGAACGGGCTTTCAGCGTCAGGCGACTTCCCGGGTCGCGACGATGTGTACCGCCGCCTCGATCCGGGCCCCGACACGGGGGGCCCGCACGCCGGCGACCCGGAGGTCGACGATCCAGCCGCCGAGGGTGGGCTCGGGCTCCGGGGCGGTCGCCGGTTCCGTCTCGCCCGGTCCCCGGCTCACGCGGACGCCCGCCGCACCAGCGTCGTCGGCAGAATCACGCTCGACGGGGCGCGGTCGAGGCCCCGCAGGAGGAGGCGGGCCATCAGGCGGCCCATCTCCTCGATGTCCTGACGGACCGTCGTCAGAGGCGGTTCCGTCTGCTCGGCGACCGGCAGCATGTCGTCGAAGCCGACGACCGCCACGTCGTCCGGCACCCGGCGTCCGTGTTCGCGCAGCACCCGCAGCGCACCCGCCGCCGTGAGGTCGTTCGCGGCGAACACCGCGTCCAGGCCGGGACAGCGGGCGAGGAGTTCCCGCATCGCCCGCTCCCCGCTGCCCGCGGTGAAGTCGCCCTCCGCGACGAGCCGCGGATCGGCGTCGACCATGACGTCCCGGTAGCCGTCGAGCCGGTCCACCGCCGACGTCTGGTCCAGTGGGCCGGTGATGTGCGCGACGCGGGTGCGGCCGAGGCCGAGCAGATGACGTACGGCGTCGCGGGCGCCGCCCCGGTTGTCGCTGTCGACGTACACGACCCCGTCCCGCCCCCGGGACCAGTCGGGCCGGCCGCCGAAGACCGTCGGCACCCCCGCGCGCTGGATCAGTTCGGGCAGCGGGTCGTTCAGATGGAGCGAGAAGACCAGCGCGCCGTCCACGTGGCCGCCGGCCAGATAGCGGCCCACGCGCGTGTGGTCGTCGCGGCCTTCGGTGAGCAGCAGCACCAGCTGGTTGTCATGGGCCGTCAGCTCCTTGCTGATGCCCCGCAACTGGCGGGCGAAGAAGGGGTCGGCGAAGACCCGGCTCTCCGGCTCGGCGACGATGACGGCGACCGCGTCGTGCCGCTTCGTCACCAGGCTGCGGGCGGCCTGGTTGGGCACGTACCCGAGCTCCTCCACCGCCTGCCTCACCCGCTCGACCAGGGCTTCCCTGACGCCGTCCCCGCCGTTGACCACGCGGGAGACGGTGGCCCGCGACACCCCGGCCCGCGCGGCCACGGCCTCCAGCGTGGGTCGCGGCGCTGTGTCGGTCACTTCGGGGCTCCTCACCTGCGGCTGCGGGACAGGATAAGCCCCGGGACCGCAGGGAGGAGAGAGCGCTCTCGATCACGCCTCAGTGCTGGTGCTCGGCCGTTCCTTTCTCCTCCGCCGCCGCACCGTGATGGTGCTCGTGCGGGTCGTACCCCGGAATCGTGCCGTCCGGCTTCTTCACCAGGAACAGCCCGACCATGCCCATGTCCGAGTGGCTCTGGACATGGCAATGGTACATCCACGCACCCGCCCCGACCCCCTCCCCGGCGATCACCTGGAAGCCGAACGAGTCCGCCGGGCCCACGATCTTGTTGTCGATGACCTGACTCGGGTCCTCGGGCCCGGTGAGCATCCCGGTGCGGTTGTCGGCCCAGCGATGACCGTGCATGTGGAAGGTGTGGTAGTACTCGCCGTGCGTGATCATCACGAACTCGACCCGATCACCCACGGTGGCCTCGAAGTTCGGGCCGGTGTGCGCCGGCTTGTTGTTGATCGTCATGTCGTTGAAGACGATCGTGTGGGTCGCGTCCGGCAGCACATCGCCCTTGCGCCGCACGATCACCGGGCCGTACAGCCCGTTGCGGATGCCGCCGGTGCCGTGCTCGGTGCCGACCACGTGGTCGTGGTAGTGCCAGTAGCCCGCGCTGCCCGCCCGCCAGGTGCCGTCGGCGCGCCGGCCGGGCCCGTGCGTGCGCCAGGTGTAGGTCCGGGTGCCGCCCGGCTCGACATCGCTCTTGTTCTGCTTGGTGCCGTCGCTGGAGATCTCGTAATCCAGGCCGTGGACGTGCAGGCTCACGGGCACGTCCATGGTGTTCTCGAACTCGATGTGCAGCGTGTCGCCCTCGTTGAGTTCGATCAGCGGCCCCGGGATCGACGCCTTGCCCTTCTCCAGGCCGTAGCCCATCTGCCCGCCGTCCAGCTTCTCGGCGTACAGCTTGATGCGCCGCACCTCCCCGCCGGCGGGCGCGGTCCGCGCCGGCGCGGGGGCACTGCTCGCCTCCGGTGCGAGAGACAACGATGTCGCGACGGCCGCACCGCCCAGCAGTACCCGCCGGTTGAAGCCGCGTCTGTCCATGCCGAACTCCCCATGTGGCTGTCATGAACCTGGGGAACCGTAGCGGTCGTGGCGCCGTTTATCCACACTCAGGACAAAGTTCGTTTCATTGCGGCCATAGGTATTGGCGAGTGACGCAAAGAGGTCTAGCTTCCTTGACGCTGTTGCCGCGACCGATGAGGGGTGGGTGGCCACATGCGGTTCACATCGCATCAAGAGACCAGAACGTTAAGAGCGTTGAGCACCAGACGCCGGGCCTGGGCGGCGACCGTCACCGCCGGGATCGTCGCCGCCGGACTGCTGTCGGGTCCCGCCGCCAGCGCGCGTCCGGCGCCGGACCCGTCCGCGACAACGATGTCCATCAAGTCGCCCCCGGGCGGCGCGAACGTACGGGTGCTGCTGTTCCACGGCTCCGCCGCGGGCGGCGAGGAGTCGCCGCTGGTGAACGCCGGGATCGCCGCCATCGAGAGGATCGGCCTCTCCGGCCCGGAGAACCAGCGGTTCAGCGTCACCGCGACCGGCGACGCGTCCGTGTTCACCGACGACAGGCGCCTGGGCCGCTTCAACGCCGTCGTGTTCCTGACCGGCGGCGGGGACGTGCTCGACCCCGACCAGGAGGCGGGCCTGGAGGCCTACATGGAGGCCGGCGGCGGCTTCCTCGGCATCCATGACGCGGCCCGCGCGGAGCCGTACTCGGACTGGTTCACCGGTCTGATCGGCGCCCGCCCCGCCGCGTCGAGCCCCGCCGCGGTGCAGCGGGCGACGGTCGAGGTCGGCGACCGCCGGCACCCGGCGACCAAGAACCTGCCCGTGCAGTGGAAACGGCCCGACAAGTGGCTCAACTGGGTGAAGAACCCCACCGGTGCCGTCCACACCGTCGCCCGCGTACGGGAGTCGACCTACCAGCCCGGTTCGAGCGCCAACGGCTGGGACCACCCGGTGAGCTGGTGCCGTGACTACGACGGCGGCCGGTCCTTCTACACCGGCATGGGCGGCACGGTGTCGTCCTACGACGAGACCGACTTCCGCGACCACCTGCGCGGCGCCCTGCTGTGGACCACCCGGCTCGTCCAGGCCGACTGCAAGGCGACCATCACCGGCAACTACAAGGCCGAGCGCCTGACGAAGCCCAACCAGCCCGGCCAGAACGACCAGATCGGCGAGCCGCACGGCCTGGTCACCGCCCCCGACGGCCGCGTCTTCTACATCGGCCGCGGCGGCGCCGACTCCTCTCAGCCCGTGATCACCGACTGGAACAACCCCGACATCGGCAAGGGCAAGGGCCAGATCCACATCTACGACCCGAAGACCCAGCAGGTCACCCTCGCCGGGGAGTTGACCGTCTTCGGCAACAAGGGCGGCGGCGACGAGCTCACCAAGGTCGAGGAGGGCCTGCTCGGCATCGAACTGGACCCGAAGTTGGCCGAGAACGGCTGGGTGTACCTGCACTACACACCCCACTCGCAGATCAACCGCGAGACCCACATGGGTGAGCGGCGCGTCTCCCGCTTCACGCTCGACCGTGCCACCAACAAGCTGGACCTCTCCAGCGAGAAGGTGCTGCTGAAGTGGCCGGTGCAGATCCACAGCTGCTGCCACGCCGGCGGCGGCATGGCCTGGGACTCCAGGGGCAATCTCTACATCGCCACCGGCGACACCAACTCCAGCGGATTCAGCGGCGGTTACTCGGGCAACAACCCCGAGCCGAACTTCAAGGGCGTGTCCTTCGCCGACGCCCGCCGCACCGCCGGCAACACCAACAACCTCAACGGCAAGATCCTGCGCATCCATCCCGAGCCGGACGGCACGTACACCCTCCCCGAGGGCAACCTGTTCACCGGCAAGGAGACCGGCGAGGGTGGCGGGAAGACCCGCGGCGAGATCTATGTGATGGGCGTCCGCAACCCGGCGCGCATCTTCGTCGACAAGTCGACCGACGTCCTCTACGCGGGCTGGGTCGGCCCCGACGCCGGTCAGCCGTCGCCCATCTGGGGACCGGCCAAGTACGACACCTTCGCCGCCATCACCAAGGCGTCCAACCGGGGCTGGCCGTACTGCATGGGCAACAAGCAGCCCTACCGGGACCGCAATCTGCCGGATCCGACCAAGCCGCTCGGCTGGTACGACTGCGACCACCCGAAGAACGAGTCGCCGAACAACGACGGCCTGGTCAATCTGCCGCCGGTGACCGGCAACAACATCTGGTACTCGCCGCAGGGTGGCGGACCCGACTTCCCGCGCGACGCGAACGGCGTCCCCTCCTACAAGGCGGAGGAGGCCACCTACCGGCTGCCCTGGCTCAAGGGCGGCGGCCAGGCCGCGATGAACGGCCCGGTCTACCGCTACGACGCGGCGAGCACGAGCGGGACCAAGTGGCCGGCCTACTGGGACGGCAAGTGGTTCGTCGGCGACTTCTATGACGCCGACCAGCCGCGCAACGCGGTGCTCATGGACCCGGGGACCATGGGCGACGGCGGTCTGCCGGTGCACTCGGAGTCACTGAAGAAGATCGTGCCGATCGGCAACGACGGCATCAAGAACCTGATGGACTGGAAGTTCGGTCCGGACGGCGCGCTGTACGTCCTCGACTACGGCCGCGGCTTCTTCACCTCCGACTCCAAGTCCGCGCTGTGGCGGGTCACTTACACGGGCGGCGGGTCCACCCCGGCCGCCGGTCAGCTGGCGAGGGGGACACAGTGATACGTCGACGAAGAATGTGGGCCGCGCTGCTGGCCGGTCTGCTGATGCTGCTCGGCCTCGGGGCCATGCCCGCCGCCGGACAGCCGGGCGCCGAGGAGGCGCAGGCCGCGCAGGTCCTCACCTGGACCGCGGGCAACGACATCGACAAGTACCTGTCCGCACCGGCCACGGCCGTGGCGGGACCGGCGACGATCGTCTTCGAGAACAGCGTGGCCACCGGCAACACCACCGGCATGCCGCACACGCTGACCTTCGTGACCAGCGATCCCGAGTACAACAACGACGTCCAGCTCAACATCCTGGCCAACCCCAACGACGCCAACGGCGGCAAGCACACCGCCGAGGTCACCCTCACCCCGGGCCGCTACCTCTACCACTGCACGATCCCCGGCCACGGCCAGATGCGGGGCGTCCTGGTGGTGACCGAGGGCGGCGGCGAGGACACCACGGCGCCCGAGGCGACCGCGAAGGTGAACGGCACGCAGAACGCCGACGGCGCCTACGTCGGCTCGGCGAGCGTCACCGTCGAGGCCACCGACGAGGGCTCGGGCGTCGACCGCGTCGAGTACGCGACCGGCGCCGACGGTGCCTGGCAGCCGTACACCGCACCCGTGGTGTTCGACCAGGTCGGCACGCACAAGGTGCGCTACCGGGCCCTCGACAAGGCGGGCAACGTCTCGGCGGAGAAGAGCGTGGAGTTCACGGTCGTCGCCCCGCCGACGGACGACACCACCCCGCCGGAGACCTCGGCCACGGTGGACGGCGAACGCGACGAGAACGGCGCCTATATCGACATGGCGACCGTCACCGTCACGGCCTCCGACACCGGATCCGGGGTCAACACCATCGAGTACGCCATCGGCGGAGACGGTGCCTGGCAGCCGTACACCGGCCCGGTGATGGTGCACCAGGTCGGCACCCACACCGTGCGCTACCGCGCCACCGACAAGGCGGGCAACGCGGCGGCCGAGAAGAACGTGCAGTTCACGGTCGTCGCCGCGCCCCCGCAGGACACCACCCCGCCGGTGACGGGCGTGAGCGTCGAGGGCAACCGGAACTCCGACGGCGCCTACGTCGGCGACGCCACCGTGACCGTCAGCGCCACCGACGAGGGCGGCTCCGGGGTGAACACCATCGAGTACTCCCTCGACGGAGGCCCGTACCTCGCCTACACCGAGCCGGTCGTCGTCGACCGGGCGGGCCGGCACACCGTGACCTACCGGGCGAGCGACAAGGCCGGCAACACCTCAGCTCCGCTGTCCGTGAGCTTCACGGTCGTGGCGGGCGGCGGGGTGCCCGCGCCCGACTGTCCCGAGTACGACGAGCGGCTGACGGTGATCGTCGGCACCGTCGACACGGGCGTGCCCAACCGGGTCACCAACAACCGGTGCCGGATCGGCGAGCTGATCGAGGACGAGAAGGAGTGGACCTCGCAGGCACTCTTCCTCAAGCACGTGCAAACCGTCCTGGACCGGCTGCTGAAGGAAGGCGTCATCGACCAGCGCGAGTACCGGGCCATCAACCGGGCCGCCCGCCAGTCCGGCATCGGCACCCCGGGCCACACCGAGGGCTACCGCGCCATCCTCGACGGCACCGAGGCGTCCTTCGCCAAGTGGCAGCAGGTCGGCGGCGGTTCCTTCGCCCTGAACCCGGACGGGTCGATCACCTCCGGCACCACCGAACCGGGCCTCGGCATGCTGTGGTTCCCGGAGCGCACGTACGGCGACTTCTCGCTGAAGCTCCAGTGGCGGGACGACGCGCCCGGCACCGGGAACGCCAACTCCGGTGTGTTCGTGCGGTTCCCGCAGATCCACGACCACCCGGAGGAGACCCGGCCCGAGTGGGTCGCCATCAAGTACGGGCACGAGGTGCAGGTACTGGACCGGCCCGACGGCGACATGTACAAGACCGGCTCGGTCTACGGCTTCGACCGCGTGGGGCTCGCCGGTGCGGGCGTGACGCAGAAGGGAACCTGGAACGACTACGAGATCCGCGTCGTGGACCAGCACTACTCGGTCTACCGCAACGGTGTCCTGATCAACGAGTTCGACAACACCGGCGGCCAGGAGTTCACCCCGCCCCGCTCGGACGACCCGGGCACGGACGGGCGGCGGTTCGCCTCCGGCTACATCGGACTGCAGGTGCACGGCACGACGGACGTGGTGTCGTACCGGGACGTGAGGATCAAGGACCTGTAGATCAGGCCCGGATCAGGTCGCGGGGCCGGGCTGCTTCCTGGCCCGGCTCGGCTGCACCCGCCTGGGTTCCCCCGGCATCTTCGGATACTCGGGCGGGTACGGCAGATCACCGAGCCCGTGCTCGTGCTCGTCCCTGCGGGCCAGTTCGAGCAGCGGCTCCAGGGAGAACGCGTGATCGTCCATGTCCGCGTGCACATCGCCGAGTTCGGCGAAGCGCGCGGGCATGGTCGCGAGATCGAAGTCCTGCGGATGCGCGACGCCCACCTCGTCCCAGCGCAGCGGCGCCGACACGGGCGCGTGCGGGCGGGGGCGCACGGAGTAGGCGGAGGCGATGGTGCGGTCGCGGGCCGTCTGGTTGTAGTCGATGAAGATGCGCTCGCCGCGCTCCTCCTTCCACCACTTGATCGTCACCTGCTCCGGCATCCGCCGCTCCATCTCGCGGCCCACGGCGATGGCGGCCCGGCGCACCTGGGTGAACGTCCAGCGCGGCTCGATCGGCACGAACACGTGCAGACCCCGGCCGCCGGAGGTCTTGGGCCAGCCGCGCAGCCCGTACTCGTCCAGCACGGCCCGCAGTTCGTGGGCGGCGCGGGCGGCGTCGTCGTAGTCGGTGCCGGGCTGCGGGTCGAGGTCGATGCGCAGCTCGTCGGGGTGGTCCACGTCGTCACGGCGCACCGGCCACGGGTGGAACACGAGCGTGCCGTACTGCGCCGCCCAGACGACGGCCGCCTCCTCGGTGGGGCACATCTCGTCGGCACTGCGCCCGCTGGGGAAGGTGATGTGGGCGGTGGGGATCCAGTCGGGCATGTTCTTCGGCGCCCGCTTCTGGAAGAACGACTCGCCCGTCACCCCTTCGGGGTAGCGCTCCAGCGTCGTGGGGCGGTTCCGCAGGGCGCGCAGGATGCCGGGCCCGACGGCCTGGTAGTAGCGGGCGAGATCGAGCTTGGTGAAACCACGCTCCGGGAAGAACACCTTGTCCGGGCTGGACAGCCGCACGCTGCGCCCGGCCACCTCCAGCTCCACCGCGTCACCCATGCGAGCCACGGTAGGCCTATCCCGCGAACCTCGCATACCGGGCGGCGCGCTGTTCACGGGTGGTTGTCAGTGGCGGGTGCGAGACTCGGTCGCGAGGGAAGGGCAGTGATTCGGGCAGCAAGCGGACGTCCTGGAGGAGGCGCCATGCTGAGCACACGCTTTGTCGACGGTGGTCCGGACTGGATCGAGGTCGGTGTTCCCGACGTCGACGGTGCCGCGGCCTTCTACGGCGGGCTCTTCGGCTGGGAGTTCCGCTCCGCCGGACCGCAGGCCGGGGGATACGGGTTCTTCGAGCAGGACGGTGCGATCGTCGCGGCGTGCGCGCCTGGGGACGGTGCGGCCTCCTGGACCCTCTACTTCCAGAGCTCCGAGGTGCAGGCCACGGCCAAGGCCGCCGAGCAGGCCGGGGGCAGAGTGGTCCAGCCGCCGACGCGGGTCATGGAGCAGGGGACCTCGGCGGTCCTCGCCGATCACGCCGGTGTGCCCTTCGGTATCTGGGAGCCCGGGCTGCGCAAGGGCCTCGACCGGGTGATGGAGACCGGCTCGCTGTGCTGGGCCGAGCTGTACACGCCGGACATCGCCCGCACGGCCGCCTTCTTCCACGCCGTGCTCGGCTGGGAGACGTCCGCCGTGAGCTTCCCGGGCGGTGTCTACACCTCCGTCAACCCGGCCGGCACCGGTGAGGACGGCGCGTTCGGCGGGCTGGTGCCGGTGGCCGACGATCCCGTGGAGGCGGAGTCCGGCGGGCGGCCGTACTGGCTGCCCTACTTCGGCGTCGACGACCCGGACGCCGCCGTCGCCAGGGCCGTCGAACTGGGCGGCACCGTGCGCATGCCGGCCACCTCGATCGCCGGAGTGGGACGACTCGCCCGCCTGGAGGACCCGTACGGCGCGCGCTTCGCCGTGCTCAGGGGAGACCCCCAGCAGACGTGAGGCACGGCCGGGCGCGCCGCCGTGCTTTCGCGGGCCGATGACGTCATCGTCGTACCCGCCGCACACAGGGGCAGGCGCGGGGGCGGTCCCGCGTTGATCCGGCGTTGATGAGACGTTTTTCGCCGCCGGGCACGCTTCCAGCCATGCACACGCACCTGGACAACGACACCTTCGCCTCCCCCGATCTCGCCTGGCAGGAAGAGGCCCTGTGCGCGCAGACCGGGGGAGACTTCTTCTTCCCGGAGCCCGGCAGCTCCGTGCGGGAGGCCAAGCGGATCTGCGGGCTGTGCCCCATTCGCGCCACCTGCCTTGAGTACGCACTGAGCCACGACATGCGCTTCGGCGTCTGGGGCGGGCTGTCGGAGAAGGAGCGGCTGGAGCTGCGGCGGGCGGGGCGCTGACGCGTCGCGTGCGCCCCGCGCGGGAGGATCAGCCGGCGGCGCGCGCCGCCATGCGGGCCTTGCGGGCCGCGAGCTTCTCGTCGAACTTGCTGGCCTCCGCGTCCAGGCCGTCCATGTACAGACCCAGCTCCTCCTGGGCCCGCAGACCCTCGGGGCCCAGACCGTCGATCTCCATGATCTTCAGGAAGCGCAGCACCGGCTGGAGCACGTCGTCGTGGTGGATGCGTAGGTTGTAGACCTCGCCGATCGCCATCTGCGCGGCGGCCCGCTCGAAGCCGGGCATGCCGTGTCCGGGCATGCGGAAGTTCACCACGACGTCCCGCACCGCCTGCATGGTCAGGTCCGGCGCGAGCTCGAAGGCCGCCTTGAGCAGGTTCCGGTAGAAGACCATGTGCAGGTTCTCGTCGGTCGCGATGCGCGCCAGCATGCGGTCGCAGACCGGGTCGCCCGACTGGTGGCCGGTGTTGCGGTGCGAGATGCGGGTGGCCAGCTCCTGGAAGGCGACATAGGCGACCGAGTGCAGCATCGAGTGGCGGTTGTCCGACTCGAAGCCCTCGCTCATGTGGGCCATGCGGAACTGCTCGAGCTTGTCCGGGTCCACCGCGCGGGAGGCGAGCAGGTAGTCGCGCATGACGATGCCGTGCCGGCCCTCCTCCGCGGTCCAGCGGTGCACCCAGGTGCCCCAGGCGCCGTCCCGGCCGAACAGGCTGGCGATCTCGTGGTGGTAGCTGGGGAGGTTGTCCTCGGTGAGCAGGTTCACCACGAGGGCGATCCGGCCGATCTCGGTGACCTTGGACTGCTCCTTGTCCCAGGCCTCGCCGTCCTCGAAGACGCCGGGGAAGTTGCGGCCGTCGCTCCACGGCACGTACTCGTGCGGCATCCAGTCCTTGGCGACCTTCAGATGCCGGTTGAGTTCCTTCTCGACCACTTCCTCCAAGGCGTACAACAGCCGCGCGTCGGTCCAGACGGAGGGGCTGCCGAGGTGGGGAGAAGCGATCGTCACGGGAACTCCAGGGGGACGGTGACAGGTACGAAGGGCCCGGCGAGCGGCGCCGGGAACCTACGGAATCGTAGGCTACGAATCCGTAGGTTACGAAGCCGTAGGTTAAGGACGCCGTAAAGATCGCTGATCAGGCCGTCGTGGATGGGGAGTTGCCCGAAATGTACTGCCCCCCGGGACTCGCAGGTCCGGGGGCTGAAAGGAGCATGGGGTCACCCTGTCAGGCGTAGAGCCCCCGCAGTCGCACCGAGAGACATGTCACACAGCCCTCGAGCTTCTCGAACTCGCCGATGTCCACCAGAACGGGCTCGTAGCCGAGGTCCGCGAACAGCTCCGCCGTCTTCGGCGCGCTCGACGCCATCAGCAGCTTGTCCCCGCCGAGGAGCACCACATGCGAGCCGGATTCCTCCGGCACCGGCAGGAAACGGTCGAACAGCGACGGGGCGTCCATGTTCGGGATGTGCCCGATGACCGTCCCGTCCGGCAGCGCGGTGACCGCCGACTTCAGATGCAGCACCTTGCTCACCGGCACGGCGACGACCCGCGCGCCCAGCGGCTCGAACGCCGCGCGCAGCTGCTGCACACCGGCCGCGTTGGTGCGCCCGCCCCGGCCCACGTACACGGTGTCGCCGATCTTCAGCACGTCACCGCCGTCCAGGGTGCCCGGCTCCCAGATCCAGTTCACCGAGCAGCCGAGGCTCGCCACGGCCTCCTCGACGCCGATCGTCTCCGGGCGCCGGGACTCGGCACCGGAGCGGGCGATCAGCGCGACGTTCCGGAACATCACGACCGTGTCCTCGACGAACACCGAGTCCGGGCAGTCGTCGGCCGGGTCCACCTCGACGGTCTCCCAGCCGTGGGTGCGCAGCGCCTCCACGTACGCCTCCCACTGCTCCACCGCACGGTCGACGTCGATCTTCTCCCGCTCGATGTGGGTCACGAGCCCCTCGGCCAGGCGGGGGCTGGGGCGGCGGACGAGGGCCTTCTTGCTGGGCACGAGCGTGACTCCGTATCGGATGGAACGTGTGACTTGGGCGCCGGCCGACCATCATGCAAGCCGGGACCGGACGGGAACACCCCCACCGGCGATGAGTTTAACCACCGGTAACCCCGCCGGCCCCGGCTCGCCGCGCCACCCCACCCGGCGCAGGGGCTCCCCGCTCACCCGGTCGGCGCGCGCCCGACCGAGTCCGCCGTCGTCTCCTTCACCTCACCCTCCTCCATGATCAGCCAGCGGGTGATCCCGAGGGACCGAAGGAACGGCAGGTCGTGGCTGGCCACGATCAGCGCCCCCTCGTACGACTCCAGCGCCGTGGTGAGCTGCCGGACGCTCGCCATGTCGAGGTTGTTGGTCGGCTCGTCCAGCATCAGCAGCTGCGGCGCCGGCTCGGCCAGCATCAGCGCGGCCAGCGCCGCCCGGAAACGCTCACCGCCCGACAGAGTCGCCGCCTTCTGGTCGGCGCGGGCGCCCCGGAACAGGAAGCGGGCCAGCCGCGCCCGGATCCGGTTGTTGGTGGCCTCCGGCGCGAACCGCGCCACGTTCTCGGCCACCGACAGCTCCCCGTCGAGGACGTCGAGCCGCTGCGGCAGGAACCGCAGCGGGACGTGCGCCGTCGCCTCGCCCGCCACCGGAGGCAGCTCCCCGGCGATGGTGCGCAGCAGCGTCGTCTTCCCGGCGCCGTTGCGCCCGATCAGCGCGACCCGCTCCGGACCCCGCAGGTCGAGGCCTCCCTTCACCCGTGCCCCGTAGGCGAGTTCCAGGTCCAGCAGGGTGAGAACGGTCCGGCCCGGCGGTACGGCGGTGTACGGCAGGTCGACGCGGATCTCGTCGTCGTCCCGCACCGCCTCCACCGCGTCGTCGAGCCGCTCCTTGGCCTCGGCGAGCTTCTCCTCGTGCATGATGCGGTGCTTGCCGGCCGCGACCTGGGCCTGGCGTTTGCGCTCGCCCATCACGACCTTGGGCTCGCGCTTGGTGTCCCACATCTTCTGCCCGTAGCGCTTGCGGCGGGCCAGCTTCACCTGTGCGTCGGCCAGTTCCCGCTTCTGCTTGCGCAGATCGGCCTCGGCGACCCGCACCATGCGCTCGGCCGCCTCCTGTTCGACGGCGAGCGCCTCCTCGTACGCCGAGAAGTTGCCGCCGTACCAGGTGACCTCGCCCGAGCGCAGATCGGCGATCTGGTCGACGCGTTCGAGCAGTTCGCGGTCGTGGCTGACCACGACCATCACACCCGGCCAGCTCTCGACCGCCGCGTACAGCCGCCTGCGGGCGTACAGGTCGAGGTTGTTGGTGGGCTCGTCGAGCAGCAGGACGTCCGGCCGGCGCAGCAGCAGCGCGGCCAGCCGCAGCAGCACCGACTCGCCGCCCGAGACCTCACCGATGGTGCGGTCCAACTCGACGTGTCCCAGGCCGAGTTCGCCGAGCGTGGCCAGGGCGCGTTCCTCCACGTCCCAGTCGTCGCCGACGGTCTCGAAGTGCTCCTCGGACACGTCGCCGGCCTCGATGGCGTGCAGCGCGGCCCGCCGGGCGGCGATGCCGAGCGCCTCGTCGACGCGCGATGCGGTGTCGAGCGTGACGTTCTGCGGCAGATACCCCACCTCCCCGGCGACCCGGACGGTGCCGTCGACCGGAGCGAGGTCACCGGCGATCAGTTTCAACAGGGTTGATTTCCCTGATCCGTTGACGCCGACGAGGCCGGTGCGGCCGGGGCCGAAGGCGACGTCGAGGCCGTCGAAGACGGGGGTGCCGTCGGGCCAGGCGAAGGACAGGGACGTACAGGCGATGGTGGAAGTAGACATGCGGGCCTCCGCGGTTGCTTGCAGTGGTCGGGGAGCAATCGCGTATCGAGACACCGCGGGAGGCGACGAGGCGTGGGCCGGCGGCGGGTGGCCGGGGTCCGGGGGGCCGGGAGAGAAGGCCGGGGCATGAGAAAAGCCCTGTTCCGCAAGGACGGCTCGAACGCCGAGGTCGCACACGACAGACACACCTCAGGGGTGTGACGCGGTGTCTCAGGACCTCAGACGAGCAACGTCCTTCTCCAATCGACGGCAACAGGACCGCTATACACCGTAAGGGGGACGCTTACGGGAGTCAACACCCTTTTTCAGCGGGGTCCAGCAGGGCGGCCGGGTCACTCCCCGAACGGTCCGCCCTTGCCGAAGGCCAGCTCCGCGAAGCGCTCGCCGACGCGGCGGTGCGTGGCCGCGTCCGGATGCAGGTCGTCGGGCAGCGGCAGTTCGGCGTGGTCGGCCTCGCCGTAGAGCTCGCGGCCGTCCAAGTAATACAGCTGGGGATCGTCGGCGCCCCGCTCCCGCACGATCCGGGCCAGCTCCTCGCGTACGACGGTGAGCGTGAGCTTCCCGGCGGCCGTCTCGGCGGGATCGCCCGCGGCCTGGAACCGCAGCCTGCCCTCGCTGAGCTGACTGAAGTCGAACGCGCTCGGACCCGGGGTGTTCTCGTGCATGGGGCACAGCAGGGGCGAGACGACCAGCAGGGGAGTGGCGGGGTGGCCCTCGCGCAGGGTGTCGAGGAAGCCGTGCACGGCGGCGGTGAAGGCGCGCAGCCGCATCATGTCGTGGTTGACGAGATTGATGCCGATCTTGACGCTGATCAGATCGGCGGGGGCGTCCCGCATCGCCCGCGCGGTGAACGGATCGAGCAGCGCGCTCCCGCTCAGCCCCAGATTGATCAGGTCCACCCCGCCGAGCCGCGCCGCGAGCGCGGGCCAGGTCGTGGTGGGGCCCGCGGCGTCGGAACCCTGGCTGATCGAACTGCCGTGGTGCAGCCACACCCTGCGGTCCCCGGCCGGAACCGGCTCCACGGGCGCGTCGGTGCGCAGCGCCACCAGCAGCGTCATCTCGTTGTGCGGCAGCCAGATCTCCACGCGCTTGTCGCGCGCGGGCAGCCCCG
This sequence comes from Streptomyces sp. 15-116A, assembly GCF_025290915.1. Taxonomy (GTDB): domain Bacteria; phylum Actinomycetota; class Actinomycetes; order Streptomycetales; family Streptomycetaceae; genus Streptomyces. The sequence continues at coordinate 21,623 of NZ_JAOCQE010000084.1, forward strand.
TGAACCGCACCGTGCCGACAGGCCCCGGCCGGAGGTCCGCGGATCCGGTGGCCATGTCCATCAGTACGACGTTCCCGCCGTCGACCGAGGACCGCCCGGCCGGTTCGCCGTCGACCAGCAGCTCGTACAGGCCGTCCGGGCGGGGCGGCGCCCCCTCGTAGGCCGGCTTGGTCCGCAGCGCGTCCAGCTCGACGGCCGTGGCCCGGGTGCGGAACACCAGCCGGACACCGGACGGCTGGGCCTCCGCCATGGCCACCTGACCGTCACCCTGCGCCCGGGCCCGCGCGGGCAGCCGGTGCGGCTGCACGCCCTGCCCGGTCCGCTCCAGCTCCAGCGCGCCTCGCAGCAGCTCCTCGGTGAGGGGCGTGGTGATCCAGCTCATGATCACAGGCTGTCAAGGGGACGAGTGATCCGCAAACGGTTTCCGGCCGTTCCCTCGGCGGGCCCGCGCCCGCGTCGTGTCAGCAGGCGTCGCGCATCAGCTCCGCGAGGTCATGGTCCAGATCCAGCTGAAGGTGCTCCAGGCCCACCGGCACGAGTTCGCTCGTGGCCTCCAGGAACCGGCGCACCTCGCCCGAGCGGACATGCACGACGGCGGTGCCCTCGGGGGCGTGGAACTCCAGCACGGTGCGGTCGTAGCCGTACGGCCGCACCCGCACGTCGCCCTGGCCCTCCGGGCCCTGAAGGCCCGCGGCGAGCAGCTCGCGGGCGAAGGTCCAGCAGACCTCCACACCCTCCAGCGTGGCGGGCGCCGGGAAGGTCATGCGGACGGCGAACGGATCGTTCCGGTCGTAGTGCAGCGTCGCGGGAATGCTCGGCATCCGCGGTGCGGCGGCTACGAGACGGGCCTCTACGGGCTGCTCGATGACGGTGGACAACGCCTTGCTCCCTCGTGACGGCTGGACGGGCTTCCGGGCGGATGGGGACCGGGACGGCTACGGGAAGAGACGACGGAATCAGCCAATCCGTGCACACGAGGGGCGAGTGACCTCTGTCACCGCCTTCATGCACGCGAGTGACACGGCTCTCCTCGCGTGACCGGAACGGCACTTGAGGCGCACACCGCACCGCGCGCCGACGGCGGCCGGTCCTCTGGACGGCGCCGGGGTGGTGGGCTAGCTTCGCCCGCCATGAGGCGCTTGGGGAGCACGCGACCGACTGGACGACAGGGACGACCGGGGCGGGCGGGCCGCCGGGGAGGAGCGCGGCGCGGACGCCTCAAGGTGACGGCGGCCGCCGTGTGCGCGGCGCTGGCCGCGCTGA
>NZ_JAOCQE010000085.1 GCF_025290915.1 Streptomyces sp. 15-116A
GGACGGACGAACCTCTGGTGTGCCAGTTGTTCTGCCAAGGGCATGGCTGGTTGGCTACGTTCGGGAGGGATAACCGCTGAAAGCATCTAAGCGGGAAGCCTGCTTCGAGATGAGGACTCCCACCTCTATAAGAGGGTAAGGCTCCCAGTAGACGACTGGGTTGATAGGCCGGATATGGAAGCACGGTAACGTGTGGAGTTGACCGGTACTAATAGGCCGAGGGCTTGTCCTCAGTTGCTCGCGTCCACTGTGTTGGTTCTGAAACCACGAACAACCCCATGTGCCGGTTGTTTGACATGTTTCATAGTGTTTCGGTGGTCATAGCGTAGGGGAAACGCCCGGTTACATTCCGAACCCGGAAGCTAAGCCTTACAGCGCCGATGGTACTGCAGGGGGGACCCTGTGGGAGAGTAGGACGCCGCCGAACAATCATTCCGGGAAACCCCGCACCGTATGGTGCGGGGTTTTCTGCGTTTCAGGACGGTTCCACCAGCTTGGTGTCGTAGGCCAGGATGACCGCTTGGATGCGGTCCCGCGAACCCGTCTTCGCGAGAATGCGGCCCACGTGTGTTTTCACCGTGGACTCAGCCAGGTGGAGGCGGGCCGCTATCTCGGTGTTCGTCCAGCCCTTTCCGATGACCGTGAGGATTTCGCGTTCCCGTTCCGTGAGAGCGGTCAGGCGCGGGTCCGGGGTGGTGTCCTCGGGGGTGCTGCCGGTGGGCAGGTGGTGGGCGTAGGCGTCCAGGAGGCGGCGGGTCAGGCTGGGAGCCACTACCGCGTCGCCCGTGGCCACCGCGCGGATGCCCGACAGCAGCTCCTCCGGCTGGGCGTCCTTGATGAGGAAGCCGGAGGCGCCGGCGCGGAGGCCGGCGTGGGCGTACTCGTCGAGGTCGAAGGTGGTGAGGATCAGGACGCGGGTGCGGTCGCCGGTGGCGACGATGCGGCGGGTGGCCTCGATGCCGTCCATGCCGGGCATGCGGATGTCCATCAGGACCACGTCGGGGTGGAGTTCGGCCGACATGCGGACGGCTTCGCTGCCGTTCGTCGCCTCGCCCAGGACCGTGAGGTCGTCCTGGCTCTCCAGGAGCATCCGGAAGCCGAAGCGCTGGAGGGGCTGGTCGTCGGCGATGAGGACGGTGGTCACTGCGGGGTTTCCTCCGGGAGGTGCAGGTGGACGCGCCAGCCCTGTTCGGGGTGGGGGCGTGGGCCGGCCTCAAGTGTGCCGCCGTACAGGGCTGTTCGCTCGCGCATTCCGGTCAGGCCGCGGCCGTCGGGCGACGGGCTCGAGGTGGGCGTGCCTGTGTCGGTGATGGTGAGGGTGACGGCGCCCTTGTCGCCGTAGACGACGGTGATGTCGGAGGTGGCGTTCGGGCCTGCGTGTTTGAGGGTGTTGGTGAGGGCTTCCTGGATGACGCGGTAGACGGTCAGTTGGCGGCCCGGGGGGAGGGTCGCCTCGCCCTTCACCGTGGTGTGGACGGGGAGGCCCGCGCTGCGGACGCCGTTGATCAGCTGGTCGAGGTCGGTGAGGGTGGGCTGGGGGGTCAGCTCGGCGGGGTGGGGTGTGGTCGGATCGTCCTTGAGGACGTCCAGGAGGCGGCGTAGCTCGGCGAGGGCCTGGCGGCTGGTGGTGGCGATGGCGTCCAGGGCCTGGGCGGCGCGTTCCGGGGACTTGGTGGCCGCGTATTTGCCGCCGTCGGCGAGGCCGGTGATGACGGACAGGTTGTGGCCGATGATGTCGTGCATCTCGCGGGCGATGCGGGAGCGTTCGGCCGCGGCGGCGAGCTGGGCCTGTTGGTCGCGTTCGATCTCCAGGCGGCGGGCGCGGTCCTCCAGGGCCTCGGTGTAGTTGTGGCGGGTCCGGACGGTGATGCCGATGAGGACGGCCACGACGATGGACGTCGCCTGGGAGCCGATCTGCTGGCTCCATTCGCCCTCCCCGTAGCGGGCGGCCGAGACGAAGGCGGGGGTGATCGCCAGGGCCGTGGCCCACCACAGGTGGCGCAGGGGGAGGCGCAGGGCGATGTGGAAGATGACGAGGAGTTGGAGCAGGGCGGCCTGGAGGAGGGCGCCGGTCCAGGCGTTGACGAGGGCGAACGGGGCCAGGGCGAGCAGGACCGCGCCCGGGTGGGTGCGGCGCCACAGGAGCGGGACCGAGAGGCCGAGGCTCAGGGTGAGGATCAGCGGGCCGGGGACGTTCGGATCGGCGGCCACGTTGCGCCAGCCGTCGCCCACGTAGTCGATGAGGGCGGCGGTCACCCAGAAGCCGGTCAGGTGCAGGTCCCACAGGAGGGGGTGGCGCCGGTCGAAGGCGCGTGCTCGTCGTCGTATGCGCTGGACGTACTCGGTCAGGGGTTCGGCCCGGCGTTCTTCCGTCACGGGCTCCATGGTGCGGGGTGGGGTGGTCATACGTCCCGGCGCCTGAGGGAAATCGCCGCGGCGGCCAGGGAGGCGGCTGCCCACAGGGTGAGGGCGAGGAGGGCCGCGGCCGGGGTCGGCTGGTCGGGGAGGGGCTGGGCCGCGGTGAGGGACTCCAGGGCCTTGGCGGGGAAGTAGCGGGCGGAGTCGGCGACGGCGTCGTAGGGGAGCATGGCGAGGATCTCCGGGAGGATCATCACCAGGCCGATGTAGGTGCCGATGGCCAGGGGGACGGAGCGGAGGAGGGAGCCGAGGCCGAGGGCCATGACGGCGAGGAGGGTGAGGGCGGCCGCGTTGCCGATGAGACCGCGCACGACACCTGGGTCGCCGAGGGCGGCGGACTGGTCGGTGTCGGTGAGGAAGGACTGGGCGAGGGGGAAGGTGAGCAGGTTCGTCCACAGGCAGAGGGGGAAGGTGACCGCGGCCAGGACGGTCGCCTTGGACCACAGGACCGGCAGGCGGCTCGGTACGGCGGTCATGGTGGCGCGGATCTGGCCGGTGGAGTACTCGCCGGCGGTGGCGAGGATGCCGAGGACGGCGAGGTTGATGGTGGCGAACTGGGTGCCGAGGAGCACGAAGACGACCGTGTCCAGGCCGCCTTCGCCGGTGCCGTCGTAGGCAGCGCTGATGCCGATGCCCATGGCGAGGGTGAGGGCGGTGGTGGCGGCGAGGTTGATCCAGGTGGAGCGGAGCGTCCACAGCTTGTGCCATTCGGAGTGCAGGACTCGGGCCGGGGTGATCCGGTAGCCGGGGGTGGGGGCCGTGGTCGTCATGCGGCTGCTCCTTGCGGGGTGGCGGTGTACTCGACCGCGTCGCGGGTGAGGTTCATGAACGCCTCCTCCAAGGAGGCGGTGTTCGGGGTGAGTTCGAGCAGGGGGATGCCGTGGGCGGCGGCGGTGCGGCCGATGTGTCCGGCGTCGGTGCCGTGGACGGTGAGGGTGCCGGGGGCGTCGGCGGTGAGGGTGATGCCGGGGGCGGTGAAGAGGTCGGCGAGGGCGGCGGCCTCGGGGGTGACGACCTTGACGGTGCCGGCGCCGGAGTCGCGTACGAAGTCGGTGACGGTGGTGTCGGCGAGGAGCCGGCCGCGGCCGATGATGACCAGGTGGTCGGCGGTGAGGGCCATCTCGCTCATCAGGTGGGAGGAGATCAGGACCGTACGGCCCTCGGCGGCCAGGGACTTGAGGAGGGTGCGGATCCACAGGACGCCCTCGGGGTCGAGGCCGTTGACCGGCTCGTCGAGGATGAGGGTGCCGGGGTCGCCGAGCAGGGCGGCGGCGATGCCGAGGCGTTGGCCCATGCCGAGGGAGAAGCCCTTGACCCGGCGGTGGGCGACCTCGGTGAGGCCGGTCTGGGCGAGGACCTGCTCGACGCGGCGCTTGGGGATGCCGTGGGTGAGGGCGAGGGCGCGCAGGTGGTGGTGGGCGGTGCGGCCGGGGTGGACCGAGCGGGCCTCCAGGAGGGCGCCGACCTCGGTGAGCGGTGCGGGGTGGGCGGCGTAGGAGCGGCCGGCCACGGTGGCGTGGCCGTGGGTGGGGGTGTCCAGGCCGAGGATCATGCGCAGGGTGGTGGACTTGCCGGCGCCGTTGGGGCCGAGGAAGCCGGTGACGGTGCCGGGGTTCACGGTGAAGGACAGGTCGGTGACGACGGTCCGGTCGCCGTAGCGCTTGGTGAGGTTCTGTGCCGTAATCATGCTTCGATGCTCGTCCGCGGCGGGGGTGCGGGGCGTCGGACCGGGGGCGGTTAACCGGGTGAGGTCGTCGTACCCGGGTACTACGGTGGCCGCATGAGCTACGTGATCAGGTCCGTCCGTGCCGAGGAATGGCTCCAGGTGAAGGAGTTGCGGCTGATCGCGCTGCGCGATCCGGTGGCGCACCTCGCGTATCTGGAGACGTACGAGCAGGCGGTCGCGCGCACCGACGACTACTGGCGGGAGCGGACGGCGCGGGCCGCCGAGGGGGCGGACTCGGCGCAGCAGATCATCGCCGAGGCGCCGGACGGGCGGTGGGTCGGGTCGGTGACGGTGCTGGTGGAGGAGCCGGGCACGACGGACTGGGCCGGGCACGCCGTGGAGTGCAAGCAGGGGCACCTGGTGGGGGTGTTCGTGCGGCCCGAGGAGCGGGGGAGCGGGCTGACGGAGGTGCTGTTCGACGCGGTGCTGGACTGGTCGTGGGCGCACGGGGTGGAGCGGGTGCGGCTGTTCGTGCACGAGGAGAACGGGCGGGCGTACCGGTTCTACCGCCGGGTCGGGTTCCAGCCGAGTGGGGTGACCGTGCCGTTGGAGGGGTCGGAGAAGCGGGAAGTGGAGCTGGTGCTGGAGCGGGAGTGAGCCCGGCTCGGGTCACACGGGGAGTTCGTCGTGCGGCCAGCGGGCGCGGCCCTGTTCGCGGGAGCGGAGGAGGGCGAGGGTGGGCAGGCCCTGGTCGGCGCCGGTGGTCAGGAGCTCCGGCAGCTGGGGGAGGGGCGCTACGGCCGCCACGTCGTCCAGGACGAGGGTGAGTGGTGGGTCGAGCCGACCGGAGGATGACCGTGCGGCCATGCGCCGGCCGTGCTCGACCACGCTTGCGGTGAGGGCCGTCAGGAGGGGCATCGCGCCCGGGGTGGTGCGGGGGTCCTCGATGGATTCACCCACCACATAAAGCGTGCCCCCTTCGTGGATGAAGGAATCCAGGGCGAGGGCATCACTTCGGTTGGGAGTGCAGGCCTCGCGGACGTTGACCGTGGACAGCGCGGAGAGGGCGCGGGTGGTCAACTGCTGCGCCATGTCGCGGCGTTCGGGGTGGGCGGTGAGGGCGGCCTCGAGTTCGCCGGCGGCGCCTGGGGCGGCTTTGGGGTTGGTGCGGAGGATGCGTACGGCGTCCTGGATCTGGGTGCCCTGGGACCAGCGGTGGACGTGGCGGATGGTGCGGCCGTCGATGGCTGCGGCGTGGAGGTAGCTGCGGAGGAGGGTTTGGGCGGTGTCGGTGAGCGCTTGGTCCAGGCGGGAGGTGGGGCGTACGGGGGTGAGGAGCGCTTCCGCGCGGGCTACCGCGGTGTCCTTGTCCTCGCAGCCGGTGGTGGGGGACCAGTGGAGGCGGGACGGGGTGTCGCAGAGGTGGGTGGGGTCGTAGAGGTGGGTGGGGCCCAGTTTGGCTCGGGCGTCTTTGGTGTCCTGCCAGAGGGCTGGGGATGAGGTGAGGACGAGGGCGGGGCCTTCCGCGTCGCGTACGGCTTGGGTTGCGGTGGTGTGGCGGGTGGCCGGGGGGCCGTAGTGCACCGTGCCTTCGGCACGGTGTGTTTCCCACCCGCCCGCCCGTTCACCGTTGGATAGAAGGCCGGGCGACGCTTCTTGCGGTGCTGTCTCCTGTGCGGGTGCCGGTTCAGGCTCCGGTGCCGGTCTCGGCGTCGGGACCTCGTGGTGGGCCGGTGACGGATGCGGTTCCGGGAGTGCCGTCGCTGCTCGTTCCTGTGCCGCCGCTCGTTCCGCGCGCCGGCGTGCCCGCCCCGCCCTCCACCGGGCCACCGTCCCCAGGACGAACACCGTCAGGACCAGCAGGATCATCAGCTGGCCGATGAACAGGCCCCAGAACAGGCCGTAGCCCGAGAGGTCGGTGGACGGGGTTCCCGGCCAGGCGCCGGGGATGTCGTGGGGCTCGGCGACGAGGTGGCGCATGGCAAGCGGCGTGCGGGCGAAGGTGACGCCGGCCGGCCAGGAGCCGTGGGTGAAGAGGCCGGCGAGGCCCGTGGCCGTCCAGACCAGCACCGTCATGCCGAGGAGGAAGGCGAGTATGCCGATCAGCAGCCCGTCGGGGATGCCGCCCTGGCCGTCCCGCGCCCGGTGGTCCTCCGGTCTCACCTGTCCGCCCTCCCCCTGTGCCTACGCCACCGTCGATTCGGAGTCGCCGACGTGCTGTTCCACGAAGGCCGCCGCACGTTCCTCCGCCTCCCGTTCGGCGGCGCGCAGGGCGTCGTCGTCGGCCAGGTCGGCGGAGGACTCGGTCATGGCGCGGTCGGTGAAGACCAGGGGGCGTTCGGTCTCGGTGACCAGGTGTTTGACCACCTGGACGTTGCCGTTGACGTCCCACACCGCGATGCCCGGTGTCAGCGTGGGGATGATTTCCACCGCCCACCTGGGCAAACCCAGCACCCGGCCGGTCGCCCTCGCCTCGTCGGCCTTCTGGGCGTAGATGGTCCGTGTCGACGCCATCTTCAGGATGGCCGCGGCCTCCTTCGCCGCCGCGCCGTCGACGACGTCGGAGAGGTGGTGGACGACGGCGACGAAGGAAAGACCCAGCCGGCGGCCGAACTTCAGCAGGCGCTGGAACAGCTGGGCCACGAACGGGCTGTTGATGATGTGCCAGGCTTCCTCGACGAGGAAGATGCGCTTCTTGCGGTCGGGGCGGATCCAGGTGTGCTCCAGCCACACGCCGACGATCGCCATCAGGATCGGCATGGCGATGGAGTTGCGGTCGATGTGGGACAGGTCGAAGACGATCAGCGGGGCGTCGAGGTCGATGCCGACCGTGGTCGGGCCGTCGAACATGCCGCGCAGGTCACCGTCGACCAGGCGGTCCAGGACCAGGGCGACGTCCAGGCCCCACGCCCGTACGTCGTCTATGGCGACGTTCATCGCCTCGGCCGACTCCGGTTCGGGGTGGCGGAGCTGGTCGACGATGTCGGAGAGGACCGGCTGGCGTTCGACGATGGTCTCGTTGACGTAGGCGTGCGCGACCTTCAGGGCGAAGCCGGAGCGTTCGTCCAGGCCGTGGCCCATCGCGACCTCGATGATCGTGCGGAGCAGCGCGAGCTGGCCCGTGGTGGTGATCGCCGGGTCGAGGGGGTTGAGGCGGATGCCGTGGTCGAGGGCGGCCATCGGGTCCAGGCGGATGGGAGTTATCCCCAGCTCCTGCGCGATGAGGTTCCATTCGCCGACGCCGTCCTCGCCCTGGGCGTCCAGGACGACGACCTGGCGGTCGCGGAAGCGCAGCTGGCGCAGGACGTAGGTCTTCTCCAGGGCCGACTTGCCGTTGCCGGACTCGCCGAGGACGAGCCAGTGCGGGGCGGGCAGTTGCTGGCCGTAGAGCTGGAAGGGGTCGTAGATGTAGCCCTTCCCGGAGTAGACCTCGCGGCCGATGATGACGCCGGAGTCGCCGAGGCCGGGGGCGGCGGTGGGCAGGTAGACCGCCTGGGCCTGGCCCGTGGAGGTGCGTACCGGAAGCCGGGTCGTCTCCACCTTCCCGAAGAGGAAGGAGGTGAAGGCGTCGGTGATGACGGAGAGCGGGTCCCGCATCTTCAGCTCAGCCCCTACCTTCGAATGCCGGTGGCGAACGGGAGTGTGTTCACAAAGGCGCGGTGGTGCTCGCGGTCGCACCACTCCAGCTTCAGGTACGACTTTCCGGCCGAGGCCCTTATCGTCCGCTTGTCGCGGGCGAGGGCCTCGGGGGAGCGGGAGGAGACGGTGATGTAGCCGACGAGGTTGACGCCCGCGGCGCCGCTGGCGAGGTCCTCGCCGCGCTGGTCGAGGCGGGAGTGGGCGGCGATGTCGCGCGGGTCGACGGTGCGGTTCATCTTGGCGGCGCGGGACTGCTCGGCGACGTCGTTGGTCTTCTCGGTCAGCATGCGTTCGATGGCCACCTCGGTGGGCTCGAGATCCATCGTCACGGCGACCGTCCGGATGACGTCGGGGGTGTGGACGAGCAGGGGCGCGAGGAAGTTGACGCCGACCGGGGTCATCGGCCACTCCTTCACCCAGGCCGTGGCGTGGCACCAGGGAGCGCGGGTGGCGGACTCGCGGGTCTTGGCCTGGAGGAAGGTCGGCTCGGTGGCGTCGAGTTCGGCCGGCCAGGCGTTGCGCTGGGACATTGCCTGGATGTGGTCGATGGGGTGGTCCGGGTCGTACATGGAGTGGATCAGCGAGGACAGTCTGCTCTGGCCGAGCGGCTGCCGTACGCGGATGTCGGCCTCCTGGAGCCGGGAGCAGATGTCGGTCAGCTCGCGGGCCATGACGACGGCGAGCCCCGCGTCGCGGTCCACCTTGCCGCCCTGGGTGCGGACCGCGCGCGCGACGGCGTTGGCCTCGGCGGCCAGTTCGCGGTTGTAGTGCATGCAGGCGACGAGGTACGCGCGGTGCTGCTCGCTGCTGGTGGACACCATGGACTGCAGCTGGTCGTACGACTCCTGCAGCCAGGCGGGTGCCCGGTCGTCGCCTCGTACGGCGACGTCCTTGGCGTGGGCGTCGGGGTCGGCGGGGAGGGTGCGGGCGAGCATCTGGATGCGGGTGACGAAGCCGTCGCCGTTGGCCACGTGCTTGAGCAGGGTGCCGAAGCGGTCGACGAGGGCTTCCTGGTCCTCGGAGTCGCGCAGGCCGACGCCGGGGCCCTCGATCTCGATGGCGGCGGTGACGGTTTTGCGGTCGGCGTGGAGCAGGACGGCGATCTCGTCCGGCCCGAAGGGCGCGGCGAGCCAGGTGATCCGCCCGATGCCGGGCGGGGGCCCGACCTCCACCTCGCGCCCGTCGAGCCGGGTGCCGGCCTCGACGACCCCTGAGCGATACGTGGCGCCGGTGCGCAGGGTGCGCTTGTAGCTGCGGTTGATCTCGAACCACTTGTAGAACGTGCGGTGCTTGTACGGCACGTACACGGCGGCCAGGGCCAGCATCGGCAGGCCCGCGAGCAGCACGATGCGCAGGGACAGGACGGGGACGAGGAGCCCGCACATCATGCCGAGGAACGCGCCCACGACGATGAGCGCGATCTCTCCGGTCTCGCGGTTGCGGCCGATGATCGCGTTCGGCCGGGCGCGGCCGATCAGATACGTACGGCGGGGCGTGACCGGATGGGACACGTGGGACTCGGTCGTCAACGCCCTTCACCTCCCGTGCGGTTGGTACTGCTGTTGCGGGTGCTGCTGGCGTGCGGGGTGTTGACCGGGCTGCTCGCGCGGGGTGCGGGTGCGGCGGAGGGGACAGTTCCGCCGCCGCCGTCGGAGGTGCGCGAGCTGTGCGCGGCGACGCCGCCGGAGGCGGGGTTGGAGGGGCGGGGGCCGTCGTTGTTGTGGTGGGCGCGGGAACTGTGGGTCTTGATGCCCTGGGCGACGAGGGTGGCCGGGGAGCTGATGACGGCGGCGGCCTTGCTCTCGGCGCCCTGCATGATGCGGTTGTTGCGGGAGCCGGCGATCTCGTCGCCGAAGCCGGGGACGAAGCGGTAGATCATCGCCGAGGCGAAGATGGCGAGCAGGATGATCGCGAGGCCGGAGACGACGGCGGAGAAGGCGTCGGGGCCGTCGTCGGCGGACAGCGCGCCGGCGAGGCCGAGGACGATCACGATGACGGGCTTGACGAGGATGACCGCGATCATGATGCCCGCCCAGCGGCGGACGTGGCCCCACAGGTTCTTGTCGACGAGGCCCGCGTAGACGACGGTGCCGAGCAGGGCGCCGACGTAGAGCAGGGCGGCGCGGATGACGAGCTCCAGCCAGAGGACGCCGGCGGCGAGGATCGACACGAACGAGACGACGATCAGCATGATCGGTCCGCCGCCGATGTCCTCGCCCTTTTCGAGGGCGGCGGCGAACGTGCCGAAGAACGTGTCGGTCTGGTCGCCGGTGGCGTTGGCGAGGACCTCGGTGATGCCGTCGGTGGCGGAGACGACGGTGTACAGGATCAGCGGGGTGAAGGCGCTGGCGAGGACCGTCAGCCAGAGGAAGCCGATGGCTTCGGAGAGGGCGGTGGCGAGGGGGACGCCTCGGACGGCCCTCTTGGCGACGGCGAGCAGCCAGAGGAGAAGCGTGAGGATCGTGGAGGCGGCGAAGACGACGGCGTACTGCTGGAGGAAGGTGGGGTTGGTGAAGTCGACGTTCGCGGTGTCTTCTACGGCCGCGCTGAGTTTCTTGATGGTCCAGGAGGCGGCGTCGGCGCAGCCCTTTGCGAGGGAGGAGAGGGGGTCGAGGGTGGAGGTGGGGTCGCTCAGCCCTCCACCGGTTCCTCCGGAGGAGCCGCCGCCGGATTCGCCCCGTTCGCAGTACTCCTTGGCGGGGCCGACGATGAGATCGCAGTTGTCGCCCGAGGGAGTCGGTGTCGGCGTCGGGGAGGGGGTGGGCGCGGCGACGGCGCGCGCGGCCGACAGCAGGACGGCAGCCTGAACGGCTGTGACGGCGGCAGCGACCTTGAGTACGCGGCGCGGGCTACCGGGCATAGGTGAAGCCTCCGTACTCCTGGACGGCCTTGGCCATCTCCTCGGCGGTGGACGCCTTGTCGTCTCCGGGGACGGGCGCGGGACCCTCCTTCTGCGAGAAGCTGTCGACCCTCCAGTCGTCAGCCGCCCAGCGCAGCTGGAGCGTCATGGTGAACCAGTCGCTGCTGACGGGGTTGGTCGTCTTCTCGCCGGCAGTACCGAACACGCCTGTGCACCAGACCTCGACCGTGGCGGTGGTGTCCGAGTAGCTCGTGACTTTGGTGCCGATCGGCATCGTGCGGGAGACGTAGGTGCTGCCCTGGGGAGCGTTGCCGTTCTCGTCGAGGCCGATGTTGCTCAGGAACTCCTTGGTGTACGCCTTGCTGAACCGGTCCTCGAGGGAGGCCTGTTTGTCGGCGACGAACACCTGACGGACGATCTCGGACCGTCGGGCAGGCTTGAGGATGTCGGCCGAGACGAGAGTCACCGCATAGTTCGCCGCCGCGCTCTCCGCCCCCTGGCGGTCATGGGCGAAGCCCGATGGGATGCCGGCTGCCTTGGAGTCCACGGGCTTCTCCCCCGAAGGGGCTGTTGCCGCTGCCTTGGGGGAGTCGGCGGTGTCTCCCTCCGTACCGGAATCCCCGCCCCCGCGGTTCGCGAAGGCGATCGCGGCGATGAGGAGGACGACGACGCCGACGACCGTCACGAGGCTGCGCGAGGACGACCGGCGGCCGCCTCTGCGCGCACCGCCGTACAGGTCACCGCCGCCTTCCGGCATCCGGGTGCGGGTCTGGCCCGATTCACCGTCACCGAGACTCATACCGCGTACGCCCCCTCGACGTCGTGCGGAAACACCTCGTACTCCGTGTACTCCTCGTACGACGGTAGCCGTGCTGGTTCCCGCGCGGGCGCGGTGTGGTGACTCGACATCAGGGAAACGCAACCTCAGCCGGTGGGCGCGACGGGCGGGTGGGATGGAGGGGGTGCCGGGCGGGCCCGGTCGGAAGCGGTGGTGCGGGGGCTACACGGCCATGCCGTACACGATGGTGAACAGCGTGCCGAGTGAGCCGATGATGAAGACGCCCGTCAGGCCCGCGATGATGAGGCCCTTGCCCTGTTCGGCGCTGAACGTGTCCCGCAGCGCGGTCGCTCCGATGCGCTGTTTGGCGGCGCCCCAGATGGCGATGCCGAGGCAGATGAGGATGGCGACTGCCATCACCACCTCGATCATCACCCTCGCCTCGTTGCCCAGGCTGCCGAAGGGGCCCCAGTCCGGAGCGATCCCGCCGATGATGGTGTTGATGTCTCCCTTTTCGGCCGCAAAGAGCATGTAAGTCACCGCCCCTGTTGGGTAGTTCCGCATCCTCTGCGGTCGTGCAGAGGTCAGGCCTCATTCTCGCCGACGATGCCGCTGTCGTATGTCGACTTGGCGTCATCCGTTGGCGGGTTTCGTACGAATAGCTTGCCACCGGCGCGCGCCGGTCTCCGGGAGGGGCGCGGTCCGATGGGTGAAGAGTCGTATCGTCACTCTGTGTATCACGCGGGGTAACTCGGGGCAACGATGAGGCGGCGGCTTTGCCATGTTGGTACGGGCGTCGATACGGACGGACGCCGACCGGCATCGTGGCTCCTGTGGGGAGGCGGAGCTCAAGGCGGCGCTCAGGTCGTGGATGTGATCCGGTGGCGCATGCTCTCGAGCCACCGCCGGAGTGTCATGCCTCTGGGGGGACGGTGTTCGAGCCCCAGTATGTCTGTCGCCTGGGCGAGCTCCTGGTTCGAGTCGACGAGGGCGAGGAGGTCAGCGATCTCTTCGGCAGTGTCTTCTGCTTCCTCTTCGTCCATGGCGCTGAGGTAGTCGTCGATGGCCTCCTCCCACGTGGCATACCAGTCGGGGAAGTCCTGGCAGAAGTACGCGCCCAGCAGCCGACCCAAGGTTGGAAACCGCTCTTGCCGTTCCCGCTCGTTCTGTGGCTTCACTCGCTGGGACAGGCCCAGCAGAGACCGATGGACATGCTCCCTCGCGATGTGCAGACAGTCCTCGATGCTCATTCCCGCGGGCGGTTGTATGCGTGGCAGCGCATCCACTTCGTCGGCGATCTCCTCCGCGAACAGTCCGACGGCGAGCAGATCGTCGAGCTGCTACACGGCCGCAGCGCCACGAGCGGGGTCGCGGGCCACGACCTTGAGGTGGGGGCCAAACCGGGACCGGGAACCTCGGCGGCGTCCGAGTAGGTGAAACCGCTGCGTGCGTACGCCGTCAGAATCTGGCTGACCTCATAGAAGCGCTGTCCGGAGCTGGACTCAGTCATGCGTAACCCTTCCCTGGCTGGGAAAGCGAGGCGAGCGGACGATCTCCCTAGCGCTCGCGCCGGATCAGTGAGGAGTAGGCGCCAAAATCCGGGACAGGCTCCCAGTTGGTGGACACGTCAATGTCATGCCGACTCTCCGTGGATTCCTGACCGTCGACCTCGACCGTACGCTGCACAACGCCGTTGGTTGTGAACTCGTACGTTTCCGTGCGATCCGTATCCGCGTATCCACCGCGTTCCTGGGAGTGTCCGTAACTGTACGACCTCACCGTTTCCAGGAAAAGTGCCCCGCTGATGAGGGTGAACGTGTAATCGAGCGTGTCGCGGCCGTACTCGTCCATGAAGACGACCGAGGCGTAGCCTGTTTCGAGTCGCATTTCTACCCTCAGTTCCGGTGCGGTCCCTTCTCGGGGGGATGCGACAGCGGTATAGAGTTCGCCGGAGCTGTGACGGTTCCGAGCCTGCTCCGGCGTGAGCGGAATCATGGGAGTCTCTGTCAGGTTGTTCCACTGCTCGCAGTAGCTCCAAATCATGGCCGATTCAGCCCGCGCCCTTCGGTAGTCGGTAGACGAAACCCTGTACGTCTCGGATTATCACACCATGCTTCGCTGCTTCCCTGAGCGCCCATTCTGGTACAGGTTGGGACTGGACAGGGACTTCCAAATAGTATTTCCCTTTCAGGGGCTTTCCGATCAGCTGCGGATATTTAGCCCGCGCTTTTGGTGTGTCCGGTATCTTTGTGCCCGCCTTGTACTTCTGCCTGATCTCGCGCAAATAGTTCTTGAACGTTTTCGGCGTGATCTGTGCTATCTGCGTCCGCTTGCGCGAGACTATCTCCTTTCCGGGTCGATACGAGTCAAGCCATTTGCCGTTCTCAAGATAGACTTCATTGGCCGGGTATCGCGGCCAGTTTTCCATGTTGAATTCTCTACCCGAATTCCACTTGTCGCGCAGCCACTGTGGGACGTCACCACGATGGCCGCCGGGCGGCTCACTCGTCCCCGCTGCTCCCGCGCCGACCGCCATCAGTACAGCACCCGCAGATCCGAGTACGCCCGCACCAAGCGCTGCTTCGGCTGTGAGGGCGCTGACTGCTCCGCCTCCGGCGAGGGCGAGGCCTCCCGGGGGGAACAGGGCGAGCAGGGAGAGCAGGAGGAGCGCGAAGCCGAGGTAGACCAGGAAGGTGTTCAGGGCGTCGAGCAGGTGGAGTGTGCGGACGGCTCTGCCGTCGGGACCCGCGTCGCCGAGGCCGCGCCAGAGCAGGAACACGCCGGTGGTCGCCGCTCCCATGGCTATGCCCAGGCGGAAGCGGTGGGCCGCCAGCAGTTCTCCCATCGGCTGTGCCGACACCTGCCGCCAGCTGCGCAGCAGGACCGTGAGCTGGTAGGCGATCCAGGCCAGTGCGGCTATGCCGAAGCCCATGAGGATCTCCGGTCCCGCACCGGTGCTGAAGAACTCCTGCAGACCGGCGGTGGAGGTGAACGAACCGACGACCAGGAACAGCAGCGCGGGCAGCATGAGAACGCACGGGATCAGCAGCAGCCATCGCCCGCGCGAGCGGCGGGCTCTTCGGAGGGCCTTCAGGTATGCGCGGATGTTCAGGGCCTGCCAGGCGCTCTGGTTGTCGGAGGCGTCCATGCGGGCGGTGATCCCCGTGACCACTCCGCGTAGTTCCTCGATGGCGTCGGGCGGCGCCGACGCGGCGGCGTACAGCAGGGAGCGCCGGAGCCTGACGTAGCGCAGGACGATCAGCAGGCTCCATGGCAGCCGCCAGGTCGCGTAGCGCAGCAGGGCTCCCAGGCTGTCGCCTTCGGCTTGTTCCGACGCGAGGAGCACGCCGGGTACGGTGCGCTTGCCGCGGTGGAGCCGGCGCAGGTCGACGGCCATGGCGATGGCCAGGCAGAGGAGCGGTGCCGCCCAGGCCAGACCGTCCAGGGTTTCCAGGCGCTGCCTGGCCTCTTCGGTGTGTTCCTCCACCGCGTAGTTGTTCACGGCGTGGTGGACGGCTGCGGCCAGGATCGGCGGCAACGACAGCAGTCGTATCCAACCGTGTGCGCGCCACAGCAGTCCGGCCCCGAAGCCGGCCAGGGCGGTCCACACCAGGTGCGTGAACGTTTCCGTGACGGTGGGCCCGCCCAGCTCGAGTTGGCTGAATGGTGCCGGGAGCCAGGAGGTGAGTACCTGCCCGAGGCCCGGTACATAGGGCGGGGACAAGCTGTCGGGGACGATCCAGCCCTCGCCCCGCGTGATCGCCCGGTCCGCGTCGAGGCCGAACCGGAGTACGGCCTCCAGCAGTCCGAACCCGGCGCCCAGGGCCGCGCCCACGACCACGAAGTCGGTCAATCCCCACTGGCGGCGGACCCTCGCGCTCAACCCCACCAGCAGCAGGGGAGAAACTTTGATCAGTTCCTCCACCCAGGGCGCCACGGTGTAGCTGGTGGTGTTCACGACCGTCACCAGCGACTGCCCCGACTGCTCCGCGTAGAGGCGGGTGTAGGCGAATTCCACCAGCGCGGTCGCGACGCCGCAGCCGTACACGCCCACGACTAGCGCGAGCAGCACGGTCGACAGACGCACCGAGCGTGTGGGCGAGGAGAGGACGAAGAGTTGCAGTACGCCCCATACGGCCGCAGCCGCCATCACCAACGTCACTGACACCCCACCCCGAGCGGCGATCGTGAGAGTGAGGCGATGCTAGGTGGTCAACTCCCGCTTTTGTGGGCGAGTTGACATCAACTTCTGGCTGGAGCGGTCTGGACTGGGCTGTTCAGTTCACGAAGTGATCGAACTCACCGGCACGGACACCGAGCACGAAGGCGGTCCAATTGTGGTGGTCGGTGGTGACGGTGGGGGCGCCGGGGGTGTGGAGGCGTACGGTGCCGTCCTCTGTGGTGGTGATGTGGATACGGGGGTGGTGGCCCTGTGCGCCTTTGAGTGCGTGGAGGAGGGTGCGGAAGGCGTCGGGGGTGGTGGTGAGGACGGCGCCGGTGGGGTCGGCGGATTCGGTTATGTGGATGGCTTGGGGGGTGGCGGCGACGTGTACGCAGGAGTCGCCCTCGCCGCAGTACGAGGACTTCTGCCAGGTGAGCTGAGGCATCTCCGGTCCCTTCAGATGTCTTGGAGGACGGTGTGGATGAGGTCCCGCGACTTCTCGGGGGCGAGTGCTCGGGATTCCACCCGCTCCAGAAGGACGCGGTACTTGTCGAGCTGGGCCTCGGCGTCGAGGAAGACGGGGCCGTGTGACTGGTCGAGGTGGACCGTGTCGAGCTGGGGTACGGGTCCCCGTGAGTAGAAGATCGACTGCCCCGAACCCGGGAAGCCTCCCGCGGCGAACGGGATCACCTTGAGCGTGATGTGCTCCCGCTCGCTCATCTCCAGCAGGTGGTGTAGTTGCGCGGAGGCCGTGGCAGGCCCGCCGAACTGCATCCGTAGCGCAGCTTCGTGAATGAGCGCCAGGTACGGTGTCGGCCGGTCCCGGTAGATCACGGTCTGGCGCTTGATGCGGAACGAGACACGGTGCTCAATGTCGGGGGGTGAGAGGTCGGGTACGACCTGGCGGAACAGCGCGCGGGCGTGGTCGGTGGTCTGGAGCAGGCCGGGGATGTGGACGGTCACGCAGCTGCGCAGGTGGGCCGCGTGGTGCTCGAGTTCGGCCAGGTCCAGCAGGCCGTTCGACAGGATCTCGCGGTACTCCTCCCACCAGCCGCGCTTGCGCTCGCCCGTCATCCCCGCGAGCGCTTCGACGAGGGCCTTGTCGGCGCAGTCGTAGTGGCAGGCCATGGTGCGGACCCGTTCGGGGCTCACGCCTGCGCGTCCGGCCTCCATGTTGCTGATCTGGTTCGCCTTGATGCCCAGGAGTTGACCGGCCTCGACGGCGGTGAGACCCGCGCGCTCCCTCAGTTTGCGCAGCTCAGCACCCAACCGCAGCTGGCGGCCCGTTGGATTGCTTCTCACGGGCTGGTCCGCCTCCTTGCCGTGCGTGTCACTCACACGAGTGAAGTATTCGGGTTTCTCTCAGGAATGTGTAAAGGCTTTTACGGCTGCCGCTAGCTTAGTTCCAGGCGCCCAACCGCCCAGAAGCGCACCGATCGACGGACCGGCAGGCCACTGGGCCCATCCGTAACTACCCCCGACGACCGGAGACTTCCATGCCCACCGTATCCCCGCCCTGGTCCTACACCCTCCACCTCTCGCGCGATCCACGCTCACCGGGGATCGCCCGGTCCACCCTGCGTTGTGTCCTGGCCGCGTACGAGCTCGGTGAACTCGCCCCCACCGCCGAGTTGCTCGCGTCGGAGCTGCTGACCAACGCCCACGTGCACACCAGTGGCCCCTACGCGCTCCATATCCGTCCGGTGGGTGCCGGACAGCTTCGCGTGGGCGTGTGGGACAA
Organism: Streptomyces sp. 15-116A; assembly: GCF_025290915.1. Lineage (GTDB taxonomy): Bacteria > Actinomycetota > Actinomycetes > Streptomycetales > Streptomycetaceae > Streptomyces. The sequence goes on from NZ_JAOCQE010000085.1 coordinate 17,265, forward strand.
AGACGTGACCATCCCGTCCGGCCTCGGCGCCGGCCTTGTGCACGGTGCCATGCCGCACGGAGCCTGCGAGGGTGGGCGGGGTCTCGCCCTCGTCCGGGCGTACGCCGACTCCTGGGGTGCTTCCTTGCTGGGTCAACCCGGGGAATCCTCCTGCGGGAAGGTGCTGTGGGCCGAGTGCGGCTGGCGCGGACCGTGATCCCGGGACCCGCCCCCATCAACCAGTCTCTGTGGCAAGGTCGGTGCCGTGGACGCACTGAAGGCTCAGGACCCCGCGCGGATAGGCGTGTACCTGCTGCTGGCCCGCCTCGGCGCAGGCGGAATGGGGCAGGTCTATCTCGGACGCTCGCCCGGCGGCCGGCTGGTGGCGATCAAGGTGATCCGGGACGAGATCACCGATCACCCCGAGGCGCTCGCGCGGTTCAGGCGTGAGGTGGAGACCGTGCGCGCGGTCCGGAGCGCGTACACGGCGAACCTGATCGATGCCTCGTTGGAGGCGCCGCCCTACTGGCTTGCGACCGAATACGTATCAGGTCCGACGTTGAGCAAGGCGGTGGGCGCGAGAGGGCCTATGCCACCGGACACCTGTCGGCGTCTGTTCGCGGCGCTGGCGGAGGGGCTCGCGGCCGTGCACGCGCAAGGGGTCACGCATCGGGACCTCAAGCCGCAGAACGTGCTCCTCGCCGCGCAAGGGCCGCAGCTCATTGACTTCGGCATAGCGCGCGGGGTCGGGCAGACGGCCCTCACCGAGGCGGGGTCCGCACCGGGCACACCCGGCTTCACCGCGCCCGAGGTACTGATGCGCAATGAGGTCGGGCCCCCCGCCGACGTGTTCGCGCTGGGGGCGACGATCGCCTACGCGGCGACAGGCCGGCCTCCGTTCGGGGTCGGTGAACCGGCCACGGTCAGCTATCGCGCGGTGCACGAACCCATTGATCTCGCCGGCGTGGAGCCCGAACTCGCCGGGCTGATCGAGCTCTGCGTGGCCAAGGATCCGGGGTCGCGTCCGCAGCTCGGCGAGGTGATCGCGCGGTGCCGGGTGGCGGCGGCCCTCGTAGAGGACTCGTTCTACGCGGGACTCGTCGCCTTGGCCGAGGCTCTTCCGGCGGCCGCTCAGGCCGGGTCACCTCCGGTCGTTCCGCCACCGGCGGCGGGTTTGCACGAGCTGCCGACGTCGGCGCCCACGTACGGGCCGGGGTATACGCCCACCTACGTAAACCCTTCTCAAGCACCCGCCCGTCGCCTTCGCGCGCCATGGCTCATCGCCGTGGCGGCCACGCTGGCGGCCGGGGTCGTGACGGCGGCGTTCGTGCTGTGGCCTGACCGGGGCAGCAGCGACCGGGGCGCGGGCGGCAAGGAGACGACCGGGGCCGCCCGTCCAGGCGCCACGGCGTCGGCATCCGCGGACTCGGCGGGCGGAGACTCCGGTGCCCAGCCGCCGGCCTACGTCGAGGCGAGGGAACTGGTGCGCGACATGTGGTCCAGCGAGACCCAGCAGTGCAACCTGCCCGCGGAGGAACTCAACCAGCACGTTCAGTACTCCGTTGTCCCGGTGAACGGCGGTCAGTCGTACACGTCCGGGCCGTTGGAGATCACCCTCCGGTTGAAGTACGCGGGCCCCGAGCCGGGCGAGACGTACTACATGTCGGTCGCCGTAAAACCGCCGCACCCTGTCGACCCGGTCACCGGGGAGGCCCTGGACAACGCAGCGGGAGCCAACACGGAGCTGGGCTTCGTCAGTCGGCCCATCGACATGTACCAGGTCTACAAGACCCCGGGGAGCAACGGCACGACAACCCTGACGTACCCGGACGACTTCGCGAGCTATGTGAAGGGGGAGAAGTACCAGGAGGCTTTTCCCGTGGCCAAGGCGCCCGGGGACTGGACTGTCCTCTATCTTCACGTCAGGGATGTCAACGACTTCACGTCGGTGGTCTGCGACGGCTTCCACGCACAGTAGGCCGATGGAATCAACATGGCCGAAAATGACCACTCGTCGGCCCGGGTGTGGGGGAGAGTTGGAGCATGGGCAAAGTGTGGGTTGCCGCCGGGGCTGCGGTCGCGGCGGGACTGGGCTTCGTCATGCTGCTCGTCGTAGGCGTCTATGTCGTCGCAGGAAACCTCGCCACCGGTGTGGCCGGGGGCGCGAAGGCGCTCGCCAAGGGGACTGTGCCCGCTGCATACCAGCAACTCGTCCAGAAGTGGGGCAATTTGTGCCCGGCGATCAATCCGGCTCTCCTTGCCGCTCAGCTTTATCAGGAGAGCAGATGGCAGACGGACGCCGTCAGTCACGCGGACGCTCGCGGTATCGCTCAGTTCATCCCCTCGACCTGGGCGGCCTACGGTATCGACGGGGACGGTGACGGCGACCGTGACATCTGGGACCCCAAGGACGCGATTCCCTCGGCTGCCTCATATGACTGCGCCCTCGCCCGGCATGTGAAGGATGTTCCCGGCGACCCGACGAACAACATGCTGGCGGCCTACAACTCAGGGCCGTACAGGGTCATAGACGCCGGTGGGGTCCCGGCTATCACCGAGACGCGCAACTACGTGCGCAACATCCGCGCCTTGGAGGAGAGCTTCGCGGCGCCGGTGGGGCGGGTGGATCCCTCCCGGCAGGCCGCAGGCGCGATCGCGTATGCGCAGAAGAAGTTGGGGACGCCCTATCTGTGGGGCGGGAACGGGACGGCTGAGCAGGGCGGACGGTTCGACTGTTCCGGGCTGACCAAGGCCGCGTACGAGAGTGTGGGGATCGAGCTGCCGCGGGTGGCCAATGATCAGTACAACGCCGGGCCGCATCCGAAGCGGGATGAGCTGCTGCCGGGGGATCTCGTGTTCTTCTCGGACGATTTGAGCGACTCCCGGGCCATCCGGCATGTGGGGATTTATGTCGGAGGCGGGTACATGATCGACGCGCCCCGTCCGGGGGCTGTGATCCGATTCGACCCGATCGACACCCCTGACTACTTCGGAGCCACCCGCGTCACCGAAGATGGCGCGAAAGCACTCCCCACGACGGTGTGAGCGGAGCGTGAAGCAGCCCCCTGAGCTGCGGTGATGAGTCTCTCTTCGATAACGTCTGAGTGATCATTCAGTGGAGTGTGGAACGTATCAACGGGGGCCGTGCGTTCCTGTTGTCGTAGCCCGGGCAGACGAACGGATCTGACGAGCGGATCTACAGACCACGGGGGTGGGCAGTAACGGCGTGCGCACGGTGCGCCGGGAGAGAGACGAAGGGGCCGCAGCACCATGGCTGGACTCGCCGAATCCGGGTCGAACCCCGACGTCGACCTGCTCTACGACATCAATGGCCTCGCCAAGGACGCGCCGCCGTGGTTCGACCGGATCATGGAGTACGTCGGTGAGTACGGGCTGCTGCTCGCCATGGTGCTGCTCGTGCTGTGGTGCTGGTGGGGTGTGCGGCGCAGGGGCGGTGAGGACGCGGCGCCGTCCGTGGCCGCGCTGGTCTGGGCGCCGCTCGCCGCCGGGGTCGCGGTGCTGGTGAATGTGCCGATACGAGGGTTCGTCGAGCGGCCCCGTCCGTTCAAGGATCACCAGGGGCTTGAGGTCCTCGTGTCCGGGAAGAACGACTTCTCGTTCGTGAGCGACCACGCCACGATCACCATGGCGCTGGCGGTCGGGCTGTTCGTCGCCAACCGCAAGTTCGGGCTCGTCGGCATCGGGATCGCGCTGCTCGAAGGGTTCTGCCGCGTCTACATGGGCGTTCACTACCCGACCGACGTCGTCGGCGGGCTCGCCCTCGGTACGGCCGTCGCCCTGTTGCTCTCGCCGGTGGCCATGGCGCTGCTGACGCCGGTCACGCGTGCGATCGAGCGGTCGCCTCGGGTGGGGTGGCTGATCTCCGCGCGGGGCGCGCGGGGGGAGGCGTTGCGGCGGGATGGCGGTGTGATGCCGGGGGCTCGGAGTGAGGCGTCGGGCACTGCTGCCGCTTCGGAGGAGCGGGATCTGGCCGCGTAACCGCGGTACGCGCGTACGGCTGCCTGGCCCGCCTGGTCTCCCTACAGCGACTGCGGGTGGGTCGCGAAGACGCGGTTCGGGTCGTACTTCTTCTTGAGTGCCGTCAGGCGCGGGGCCGCCTCGCCGTAGTACGCCTTGCGCCAGTTCTTCAGGGTCGGGTCCGGGTAGTTCTGGTACGCGGCGCCGGACGCGTGGGGGCGCATCGCCTTGTGGGCCGACGCCAGCCAGGCCTGGGCGGGGGCGCCGGACGTCTTCTCGCTCCAGGACGCGATGTACTGCGCCAGCATGCGGGAGCGGCGGTGGACGAAGGCCGTGGCGGTGGGGGAGACGCGGTTGACCGCGCCGCCGAGGGCCGTGAGGGAGATGCTGGCCGAGCCGCCTCGGACGGTGGAGAGCTGAGCGAGCAGCGTGCGGATGGCGTCCTTGCCGAGCGCGCGGTCGAAGAAGTCGGAGCGGGCCGCGTAGGTCTCGCGGCGCAGGGCGCCCTTCGGGGAACGGCCGGGGGTGGTGCCGGGGAGGTGGCACTGGGCGTCGTCGGAGAAGGACGAGCAGCCGGCGTACAGCTCCATCGCGTCCTCGTACGAGCGGCGGCGCAGCGAGACGGTGGTGGCGGGGGCGCCGATGCGGGCGGCGAGGCGGTCCACGGCGTTCTGGAGGTCGGCGTGGGAGCCGAGGGAGAACGCTGCGACGGAGACGGTGGGGGTGCGGCCGGGGGTGGCCGAGAGGTGGAGTGAGGACCAGATCTCGTCGGGCTGGGTGGGGGCCCAGTGCTGCCAGGCGTCGAGGACGGCGGCGGCTTTCCGCCAGGGCCAGGTGAGGTACGCGGTGACGCTTTGAGGGGCCGGGTGCGTTGTGAAGTGCAGCTCCGTGACGATGCCGAAGTGGCCGTTGCCGGCGCCGCGGAGCGCCCAGAAGAGGTCCTTGTGGTCGGTGCGGGTGGCGGTGAGGTGCTTGCCGTCGGCGGTGACGAGGGTGGCGGCGGTGAGGTTGTCGCAGGTCAGGCCGTAGGCGCGGGAGGTGACGCCGTGGCCGCCGCCGAGGGTGAGGCCGGAGAGGCCGACGGTGGGGCAGGAGCCGCCGGGGAGGGTGGTGCCGTGGGTGGCCAGGGCGCGGTAGACGTCTATGAGTTTGGCGCCGGCGCCGATCACTGCGGTGGCTTTTGTGGCGCGGATGGTGTTGAGCTTCGATACGTCGATGATCAGGGCGTTGTCGGCGGAGGACGCGCCTGTGTAGGAGTGGCCGCCGTTACGGATGGTGAGGGGGGTGGTGTGGCGGCGGGCGTAGGCGAGGGCGGTGCGGATGTCGTCCGCGTGCTGGACGTAGGCGACGGCGGCGGGTTTGAGGGTGTCGAAGCGGGTGTTGTAGAGGCGGTGGGCTGTTGGCCAGGTGGCGTCGCCGGGGCGGATGAGGGGGCCGTCGAGGTCTCGGGCGAGGGCGG
>NZ_JAOCQE010000086.1 GCF_025290915.1 Streptomyces sp. 15-116A
CGGCCGGGCGCCACCACAGGCGCGCCGGGTCGAGGTCGGGGACGGCTCCGGTGAACGCGGCCGAGGCGAGCGCGACCGACCAGAGCCGGGAGGCCGTGCCGAGCTGGAAGGTGGAGGCGGCCACCCGCGCCTCGCCGGCGCCCATCCGCCGGGCTACCGTCCGGACGCGGGCGTCGAGCGGTGCGGGGCCGGTGTACAGCACGGTCAGGGGCCGGAAGCCCTCCGGGTCGGGCCGCTCGCCGTAGGTCAGGGCGAAGTACGGGCCGAGGTCGGGGATGCCGTTCCAGGGTGCCGTGTCCGTCATGTGCGTACCGTTCCGCCGTCGTCTGCCGCACGGCGGCATCCCAGACCCGCGGGGCCTCGTCGAAGGACGGAGAGTCAGGTCACAAGCACGAAGAGGTCAAGGTCACAGCCGTTTCCTCTGCAGCTCCTTTGGGCGGCTGACCTACCATCCGAGCATGACGGTCCTGCCTGACGACGGGCTCGAACTGGCCGCCGAATTCCCCGACGTGACCCACGAGCAGTGGCAGCGCCTTGTGGCGGGTGTCCTGCGCAAGGCGGGCAAGGACGTCGAGGGGGACGCGGCCGAGGAAGCCCTGACCACCGCGCTGGAGGACGGGTTGCGGACCCGTCCCCTCTACACCGCGCGCGACACCGCTCCCGAGCCGGGTCTGCCCGGGTTCGCCCCCTTTGTGCGCGGCAGCCGCGCCGAGGGGAACACCGTGGCCGGCTGGGACGTACGGCAGCGCCATACGGCGGCCGACGGCGCGGCGGTGCTGGCGGACCTGGAGAACGGCGTCACCTCCCTGTGGCTGACCGTCGGCGAGGACGGCATTCCGGTGCCCTCGCTCGCCGGGGTCCTGGAGGGCGTCTACCTGGATCTGGCGCCGGTCGTGCTCGACGCGGGCCCGGAGACCGAGACCGCCGCGCGGGAGCTGCTGCGGCTGTACCAGGAGCGGGGCGTCGCCAAGGACGCGGCGCGCGGCAACCTGGGCGCGGACCCGCTGGGGTACGAGGCCCGCACCGGGCAGACGTACGACACCGCGCCGATGACCGCGCTCGCGCGGCGGTGCGCCGAGGAGTACCCGGGGCTGCGCGCGCTCACCGTGGACGCGCTGCCGTACCACGAGGCCGGCGGCTCGGCCGCGCAGGAGCTGGGCTGCTCGCTGGCGACCGGGGTGGCGTATCTGCGGGAGCTGACCGAGGCGGGGCTGACCGTCGAACAGGCCCTGGGGCAGCTGGAGTTCCGGTACGCGGCGACCGCCGACCAGTTCCTGACGATCGCCAAGCTGCGCGCCGCCCGGCGCCTGTGGGCGCGGGTGGCCGAGGTGTCGGGGGCGCCCGCCGCCGGAGCGCAGGCGCAGCACGCGGTGACCTCGCCGGTGATGATGACGCGCCGCGACCCGTGGGTGAACATGCTGCGCACCACGATCGCCACGCTCGCCGCCGGAGTCGGCGGCGCCGACTCCGTCACCGTGCTCCCCTTCGACCACGCCCTCGGGCTGCCGGACGCGTTCGCGCGCCGGATCGCCCGCAACACCGCGACGATCCTCGTCGAGGAGTCGCACCTCACCCGCGTCATCGACCCGGCGGGCGGCTCCTGGTACGTGGAGCGGCTGACCGACGAACTCGCCCATGCCGGCTGGAAGTTCTTCCAGGAGATCGAGGGCGCGGGCGGACAGGCCGCCGCCCTGCGCTCCGGGACGATCAAGGAACGGCTCGCCGAGACCTGGGCGGTCCGCCGGGCGAAGCTGGCCAAGCGCCGTGAACCGATCACCGGCGTCAGCGAGTTCCCGTTCCTCGCCGAGAAGCCGGTGGTGCGCGATCCCGCGCCCGAGCCGCCGTCCGGCGGGCTGCCGGTGGTGCGCCGCGACGAGGAGTTCGAGGCGCTGCGCGCCCGCTCCGACGCCCACCTCGCCGCCACCGGGTCCCGGCCGCGGATCTACCTGGCCGCGCTCGGCCCGGCCGCCGCGCACACCGCGCGCCTCACCTTCGCCTCGAACCTGTTCCAGGCGGGCGGCATCGAGCCGGTGACGGAGGGGACCTTCGAGGCGAGCGGCGCGTCCGAGGCGTGCCTGTGCTCCAGCGACGCGCTGTACGCGGAGCAGGCGGAGACGGTGGCCGCCGAGCTGAGGGCCCAGGGCGCCTCGCACGTGTTCCTCGCGGGCCGTCCCGGCGAGTACGCCGGGGTCGACGCGTATGTCTTCGCGGGCTGTGACGCGGTCGCCGTCCTGTCCGCCGCCCTCGACCGCATGGGAGTGTCCTGATGGGAATCCCCGACTTCTCCGGGATCGAACTGGGCACGCCGGCCCCGGACGGCGGCGCCGACGAGTGGCGTACGGCCGTGAAGAAGGCGGCCGGCGGTGACGACCTGCTGTGGGAGACCCCGGAGGGCATCCCGGTCAAGCCGCTCTACACCGGGCAGGACCTGGAGGGCCTGGACTTCCTGGGGACATACCCGGGCGCCGCGCCGTATCTGCGCGGCCCGTACCCGACCATGTACGTCAACCAGCCCTGGACGATCCGCCAGTACGCGGGCTTCTCCACCGCCGAGGAGTCCAACGCCTTCTACCGGCGCAATCTCGCCGCCGGGCAGAAGGGCCTGTCGGTCGCCTTCGACCTGCCGACCCACCGCGGCTACGACAGCGACCACCCGCGGGTGACCGGTGACGTCGGCATGGCGGGCGTGGCGATCGACTCGATCTACGACATGCGGCAGCTGTTCGACGGGATCCCCCTCGACAAGATGACCGTGTCGATGACGATGAACGGTGCCGTGCTGCCGGTGCTGGCGCTGTACATCGTGGCGGCGGAGGAACAGGGCGTACCGCCCGAGAAGCTGGCGGGGACCATCCAGAACGACATCCTCAAGGAGTTCATGGTCCGCAACACCTACATCTATCCGCCGAAGCCGTCGATGCGGATCATCTCCGACATCTTCGCGTACACCTCGCAGCGGATGCCCCGCTACAACTCCATCTCCATCTCCGGGTACCACATCCAGGAGGCGGGCGCGACGGCCGACCTGGAGCTGGCGTACACCCTCGCGGACGGCGTGGAGTACATCCGGGCGGGCCGGGAGGCGGGCCTGGACGTGGACGCGTTCGCGCCGCGGCTGTCGTTCTTCTGGGCGATCGGCATGAACTTCTTCATGGAGGTCGCCAAGCTGCGCGCGGCCCGCCTGCTGTGGGCGAAGCTCGTGAAGCAGTTCGACCCGAAGAACGCCAAGTCGCTGTCGCTGCGTACCCATTCGCAGACCTCGGGCTGGTCGCTGACCGCGCAGGACGTGTTCAACAACGTCACGCGCACCTGCGTCGAGGCGATGGCGGCGACGCAGGGCCACACGCAGTCGCTGCACACCAACGCCCTCGACGAGGCGCTCGCGCTGCCCACCGACTTCTCCGCGCGCATCGCCCGCAACACCCAGCTGCTGCTCCAGCAGGAGTCCGGCACGACCCGGGTCATCGACCCGTGGGGCGGCAGCGCCTACGTCGAGCGGCTGACGTACGACCTCGCGCGCAAGGCGTGGCAGCACATCCAGGAGGTCGAGGCCGCGGGCGGCATGGCCAAGGCGATCGACGCCGGCATCCCCAAGCTGCGCATCGAGGAGGCCGCGGCCCGCACCCAGGCCCGCATCGACTCCGGGCGCCAGCCGGTGATCGGCGTCAACAAGTACCGCGTCGAGTCCGACGAGCAGATCGACGTCCTCAAGGTCGACAACTCCTCCGTGCGGGCCCAGCAGATCGAGAAGCTCCGCCGGCTGCGCGCCGAGCGCGACGAGACCGCGTGCCGCGACGCGCTGGACGCGCTGACCCGGGCGGCCGGCGGCGAGGGCAATCTGCTGGAGCTGGCGGTGAACGCGGCCCGCGCGAAGGCCACGGTCGGGGAGATCTCCGACGCCCTGGAGAAGGTGTACGGGCGGCACGCGAGCCAGATCCGTACGATCTCCGGCGTGTACCGCAACGAGGCAGGGGAGTCGCCGTCCGTGGACCGCACCCGGGCGCTGGTGGACGCGTTCGCCGAGGCGGAGGGCCGCCGGCCGCGCATCCTGGTCGCCAAGATGGGCCAGGACGGCCACGACCGCGGCCAGAAGGTGATCGCGTCCGCGTTCGCCGACCTCGGGTTCGACGTGGACGTCGGCCCGCTGTTCCAGACGCCGGCCGAGGTCGCCCGTCAGGCCGTCGAGGCGGACGTGCACATCGTGGGCGTCTCCTCGCTGGCCGCCGGTCACCTGACCCTCGTGCCGGCGCTGAAGGAGCAGCTGGCCGAGGAGGGCCGCGAGGACATCATGATCGTCGTCGGTGGGGTGATCCCGCCGCAGGACGTGCCGACGTTGCTGGAGATGGGTGCGGCGGCCGTGTTCCCGCCGGGGACGGTGATTCCGGACGCGGCGTACGACCTGGTCAAGCGGCTCGGCGACGAGCTGGGGCTCGCCCTGTGATCGACGTCGACGCCTATGTGAAGGGTGTGCTCGACGGCAAGCGGGCGATCGTCGCGCGGGCGATCACGCTCGTCGAGTCCACCCGTCCCCAGCACCGGGCGCTGGCGCAGCAGTTGCTCACCGAGCTGCTGCCGCACAGCGGGCGGGCGCGCCGGATCGGCGTCAGCGGGGTGCCGGGCGTGGGCAAGTCGACGTTCATCGACGCGTTCGGCACGATGCTCACCTCGCTCGGGTACCGGGTCGCGGTACTCGCCGTCGACCCGTCCTCGGGGCGCACGGGCGGCTCGATCCTCGGCGACAAGACGCGCATGGAGCGCCTCGCCGTCGACCCGGCGGCGTTCGTGCGGCCGTCGCCGTCGGCGGGCACGCTGGGCGGGGTCGCCAAGGCCACGCGTGAGTCGATCGTGGTGATGGAGGCGGCCGGCTACGACGTGGTGCTGGTGGAGACGGTCGGCGTGGGCCAGTCGGAGACGGCCGTGGCGAACATGGTCGACTCCTTCCTGCTGCTCACCCTGGCCCGCACCGGCGACCAGCTGCAGGGCATCAAGAAGGGCGTCCTGGAGCTGGCCGACGTGATCGCCGTGAACAAGGCGGACGGCCCGCACGAGCGCGACGCCCGCGCGGCCGCCCGGGAACTGGCGGGCGCCCTGCGGCTGATGCACGGCAAGGACGCGGCCTGGACGCCGCCGGTGCTGAGCTGCAGCGCGCGGGAGTCGGCCGGCCTGGACACCGTGTGGGAGCGGCTGGAGCAGCACCGCACCCTGCTGGATTCCACGGGGCGGCTCGCCGCCAAGCGCCGGGACCAGCAGGTCGACTGGACCTGGTCCATGGTCCACGACGAACTCCTCGGCCGCCTGCACGCCGACCCCGCGGTGCGCTCCCTCGCCCCGGACCTCGAACAGCGGGTCAGAAGCGGGGAGTTGACGGCGACACTGGCGGCGGAGCGCATCCTGGAGGCGTTCACCGACCGGTGAGCCCTCATGTCGCGGGAGCTCAGTCGAGCTGCGCGGCGAACGCGGCGTACGCCCGCTCGTCGAACAGCACGAACCTGACCTCCTCGACCGCCGTGTCCGCGGCCCGTACCGTCTCCACGGCGATCCGGGCCGCGTCGTCCATCGGCCAGCGGTAGACGCCGGTGGAGATGGCCGGGAACGCGACGGTCCTCGCACCCAGTTCGTCGGCGACGCGCAGGGACTCGCGGTAGCAGGAGGCGAGGAGACCGGAACGGTCCTCCGTGGTGCTGTGCACCGGACCGACGGTGTGGATGACCCAGCGGGCGTCCAACTCACCGGCGGTGGTGGCAACCGCCTGCCCGGTGGGCAGCCCCTTGCCGTACTGAGAAGCGCGCAGCCTGCGGCACTCCTCCAGAATGGCCGGCCCACCGCGCCGATGGATGGCACCGTCGACACCTCCACCGCCGAGGAGGGAAGAGTTCGCCGCGTTGACGATGGCGTCCACGCTCTGGCGGGTGATGTCGCCCTGGACGAGGGTGATCGTGGTCATGGGCGTCATCGTAGGGAGGTCCGGCCGACCGGGGCGGGAGCACGCGCGCGGGCTGAGCCGCTCGTATCGGCCGGTGACCGGTCAGGTCTGGCGCAGTCTGCGCCAGACCGCCTTCGCAGCGTTGTGGCCCGACATGCCGTGTACGCCGGGGCCCGGTGGGGTGGCCGAGGAGCAGATGAAGACGGCGGGGTGGGGGGTGGTGTACGGGGAGAGGGAGAGTTTGGGGCGCAGCAGGATCTGGAGGCCGGAGACCGCGCCGGTGGCGATGTCGCCGCCGATGTAGTTGGCGTTGCGGGTGGCCAGTTCGGGTGGGCCGGCGGTGGCGCGGGCCAGGACGCGGTCGCGGAAGCCCGGGGCGAAGCGCTCCAGTTGGCGTTCGATGGCGTCGGTGAGGTCGCCGGTCCAGCCGTTCGGGACGTGACCGTAGGCCCAGAAGACCTGCTTGCCCTCGGGCGCCCGGGTGGGGTCGGCGACGCCGGGCTGCACGGTGATGAGGAACGGCGCGTCGGGTGCGCGGCCCTCCCGGGAGGCGGCGCGCAGGGCGGTGCCGATCTCCTCGCTGCTCGCGCCGATCTGCACGGTGCCCGCGACCCGGGCCTCGGGGGCGGTCCACGGAACGGGGCCGTCCAGCGCGTAGTCGATCTTGAAGACGCCGGGCCCGTACCGGTAGCGGCCGTACAGGTCGCCGAGGCCGGCGATGCGGGCGAGGGCGGTGGGTGAGGTGTCGAAGACGTAGGCGCGGGCCGGGGGCAGGTCGTCGAGGCGCTTGACCTCGTAGTCGGTGTGGATGCTGCCGCCGAGGTCCTTCAGATACGCGGCGAGCGCGTCGGAGATCGCCTGGGAGCCGCCGCGGGCGACGGGCCAGCCGCGGGCGTGCGCGGCGAGGGCGAAGACCAGGCCGACGGTGCTGGTCGCGAAGCCGCCGAGCGGGGCCATGACATGGGCGACGAGGCCCGCGAAGAGGGCCTTGGCCTTCTCGTCGCGGAAGCGGCGCAGCAGCCAGGTGGAGGGGGGCAGTCCGGCGAGTCCGAAGCGGGCGAGGGTGACCGGGTCGCGGGGCAGCGCGGTCAGCGGCAGGGACATGAAGTCGCGGGCCAGGGTGTCCCACTGGGGCAGGAAGGGCTGCACCAGGCGGCGGTAGGTGCCCGCGTCACGGGGGCCGAAGGAGGCGGCGGTCTCGGCCGGCGAGCGGGACAGCACGGCGGCGGTGCCGTCCGGGAAGGGGTGGGCCATGGGCAGCGTCGGATGCAGCCACTCGAGGCCGTAGCGGTCCAGCGGGAGGGCACGGAACGCGGGCGAGTTGATGCCGAGGGGGTGCGCGGCGGCGCACGGGTCGTGGCGGAAGCCGGGCAGGGTGAGCTCCTCGGTGCGGGCGCCACCGCCCACGGTGCCCTTGGCCTCGAACAGCGCCACCGAGAAGCCGCGCCGGGCCAGCTCCACGGCGGCGGTCAGTCCGTTCGGCCCCGCTCCCACGACGACCGCATCGAGCATCGACGGCACCTTCGGACTCCTTTGTCAGCCGGCGGCCACTGGGGATCAGGATATGCCGGGCCGCTGACGCCTCCCTGTCACGGGTGATCCGGCAACCGGCCGCCCCGGTCGGTGAGATCAGGCCCCGTCGGACAGCAGCCGCGCCACGCGGCGGGCGGTGGCGGTGTCGCGGGCGGCGGTGAACGGGAGGGTGTTGCCTCCGGTGATGCGGAACGGCTCACCGGCGCGCGTCAGGTGCGCCCCGCCCGCCTCCTCGACGAGCAGCAGCCCCGCCGCGTGGTCCCAGGCCGCCTCCCACGAGAACGCGACGGCGTCGAGGTCGCCGCGGGCTATCGACAGGTACTCGAGGCCCGCCGAGCCGCAGGAGCGGGGTGCCAGGCCCTCGGTCCACAGGCCGAGCAGGGCGCGCTTCTGCTCCTCGGTGGTGTAGTCCGGGTGGGAGGTGGCCACACGCAGGGCACGGCCCGCCTCCGGAGGCCCCGCGTGCAGCCGCTCGCCGTCGAGGAAGGCGCCCTGGCCCCGGACGGCCGTGGCGAGCTGGTCGCGGGCGGGGGCGTACGTCCACGACGCGTGCAGGACACCGCCCCGGGCGAGGGCGACCAGCGTGCAGAAGCCGGTGTCGCCGTGCACGAACGGCCGGGTGCCGTCGACGGGGTCGACGATCCACACGGGCGCGTCGCCGCGTATCGCCTCGTACGACGCCGGGTTGGCGTGCACGGCCTCCTCGCCGACCACGACCGACCCGGGCAGCAGGGCGGCGAGCGTCTTGGTCAGATACAGCTCGGCCTTGCGGTCGGCGTCGGTCACCAGGTCGTGCGGCCCGCTCTTGCGGTCCACCTCGTGCTCGGCGAGCCGCCGCCAGCGCGGCATGATCTCCCGTGCCGCCGCCTCGCGCACGGCTTCCTCCACGTCACCGGCGTGCCGGGCGAGAAACTCGTCGATCGTTCCGCTGTCCTCGATCATGCCTCCATGAGAGCACGCGGCTCTGACAATCACCGCCCGCCCGGTGCACGGCGGGCGGAATCGACATGAACGGGGAGGCGCGTATGGTGCGAGCGGTACGGGCGGTGCCTCACCGGCCGACCGCGTAGCCCTGCATGCCCCGCGGGTTCGCCGCCGCCGAGAGGATGCCGGTCGCCGGGTCGCGGGCCACCGCGCACAGGCGGCCCTCGGACCAGGCGCCGCCGACGGTCACGTCGTGGCCCCGGCGCCGCAGCTGCTCGATCACCTTCGGGTCGGTGCGGGACTCGACGGTGACGCTGCCGGGGCGCATGCCGCGCGGGTAGAAGGAGCCGGGGAAGCTGTCGTTGTGCCAGTTCGGGGCGTCGACGGCGCCTTGGAGGTCAAGGCCGCCGCGCACCGGTGCGCGCAGGGCGACGGCGAGGAAGAAGTGCAGCTGCCACTGGTCCTGCTGGTCGCCGCCGGGTGTCCCGAACGCCATGACCGGCTCCCCGTCGCGCAGCGCGATGGACGGGGTGAGGGTGGTGCGGGGGCGGCGGCCCGGTGTGAGCGTGTTCGGCAGGCCCTCCTCCAGCCACGTCATCTGCAGCCGGGTGCCGAGCGGGAAGCCGAGTTCGGGGACGACGGGGTTGGACTGGAGCCAGCCGCCGCTGGGCGTGGCGGCGACCATGTTGCCCCAGCGGTCGACGACGTCCAGATGGCAGGTGTCGCCACGGGTGGTGCCGTCCCCGGCCACGTCCGGCTCCCCGGCCGTCCCCGGCTCCGCAGCCGTCTCCGGATCCCCAGCGCCCTCCGGCTCCCCGGGGACGGGCGACGCCGGGCCCTTGGCGAAAGTCGGTTCCCCGACACCCAAGCGGCCAGGACCCGGCGCATCGGGGGCCACCACGCGCGCGTAGTCAGGCAGCCGGGGCACACGCCCCCCGGGGCTCCCGGGCCGCAGCGCGTGGGAGGCGCGCGGGCCGACACGGGTGCGCCGCTCGGTGTTGTACTCGGCGGAGAGCAGGTCGTCGAGCGGCACCTGGGCCGCGTCCCCGTACCAGGCCTCCCGGTCGGCCATGGCGAGCTTGCAGCCCTCGATCAGCAGGTGCAGGTAGTCGGCGGAGCCGTACGGCGGCAGTTCGGGCGGGAGCAGCGCGAGTTGCTGGAGCAGCACCGGGCCCTGGCTCCAGGGCCCGGCCTTGCACACCGTCCAGCCGCCCCAGTCGTACGTCACCGGCGTCTCGTACGTCGCGGACCAGCCGGCGAGATCGGCGGCGGTCAGCGTGCCGGTGCGGTGTTCGCCGCTGGTGTCCAGGGTGGGCCGCGCGGCCTGCCGCACCAGGGCGTCGGCGATGAAGCCGGTGCGCCACACCTCACGCGCAGCCTCGATCTGCGCCTCCCGGTCCCCCGCCCCGGCGACCTCGGCGAGCAGCCGCTGCCAGGTGGCGGCGAGGGCGGGGTTGCGCAGCAGCGTGCCGGGGCGCGGCGCCCGTCCCCCGGGCAGATACACCTCGGCCGACGAGGTCCACTCCGTCTCGAACAGCTGCCGTACCGTCTCGACGGTCGCGCCGACGTTCTCCACCGGAGGGTGCCCGTGTTCGGCGTAGCCGATGGCGTACTTCAGCACGTCGGCGAGGGACTTGGTGCCGTGGTCGCGCAGCAGGAGCATCCAGGCGTCGAAGGCGCCGGGGACGGCGGCGGCCAACGGCCCGGTGCCGGGGACGAGTTCGAGGCCGAGGGACCGGTAGTGGGCGGCGCTCGCCCCGGCGGGCGCCACGCCCTGCCCGCACAGCACCCGCACCTCGCCGCCGGCGGGGGCGAGCAGGATCGGCACCTCGCCCGCCGGGCCGTTGAGGTGCGGTTCGACGACGTGCAGCACGAAGGCACCCGCCACGGCCGCGTCGTAGGCGTTGCCCCCGTCCTCCAGGACCGCCATCGCCGACTGGGAGGCCAGCCAGTGTGTGGAGGACACCATGCCGAAGGTTCCTTGGAGCGTGGGTCGGCTGGTGAACCGCATCCCTCACCTCGCTGTCCGGGTACGTCGGCCGGCCCCATCCATATCACTCCGGCGTCCGGCACGGACACAGCACCAGGCCGTCGGAGCGGCGTGCGCCGCGGACAGACAAGCGCCGCGAACTGGAGTGCGTGGCCGACTTGTTGGGCGTAGGTTGGCGTGGATCACCCTCCCCGCTGAGAGACGGACCGCATCCATGAGCGACCCCGCGACGCCGCCCGGCCCCGCCCCCCTGCAGAAGATCGACACCTCGGTCCCCCACTCGGCCCGGATCTGGAACTACTGGCTCGGCGGCAAGGACAACTACCCCGTCGACGAGGAGGCCGGCGACGCCTACACCGCCGTCTTCCCCGGCATCGTGACCATCGCCCGCAGCAGCCGCGCCTTCCTGCGCCGCAACATCACCTACCTGGTGGCCGAGGCGGGGATCCGGCAGTTCCTCGACATCGGTACGGGGCTGCCGACCGCCGACAACACCCATGAGGTCGCCCAGCGCATCGCACCGGAGGCACGGATCGTCTACGTCGACAACGACCCGATGGTCCTGGCCCACGCGCGCGCCCTGCTGTACTCCGCGCCGGAGGGCGCGACGGCCTACGTCGACGCGGATGTGCGGGACCCGGAGCGGGTGCTGGAGGCGGCGGCGAGGACGCTGGACCTCGACCGGCCCACGGCGCTGATCCTCAGCAACATCCTGGGGCACATCCCCGACTACGAGCAGGCCCGTTCCGTCGTCACCCGCCTGATGGCGGCCCTGCCCTCCGGCAGCTATCTGTCCGTCAACGACGGTTCGCGGGGCATCGACCCGGTCTTCGAGCAGGCGCAGGACGCCTACAACGCCAGCGGTGCCGCGCCGTACATCCTGCGCACCGTGGAGGAGATCACGGCGTACTTCGACGGCCTGGAGCTCGTCGAGCCCGGCGTCGTCCCGGTGCCCTTCTGGCGCCCCGACCCCGGCTCCCCCGCCCCGCAACCCATCGGCGAGCACGGCGGTCTGGCCCGCAAGCCCTGACCCGGGTACGTCAGCAAGCCCGTTCTCACTGACGCGCGGGCCCGTCTGCGTCACCGGGCGAGTACGCAGCGAGTTGGGCCCTTCCGCCCCACAGGGAAGCGTGTGACACTGGCGTCCCGTCCGCAGTGTGGACACTTCCGCCCCGACCCACGAGAAGTCGCCGTGCGTTCCTTTCCTCTGCCGATCGCCCTGACCGCGCGCCTGTCCCCGGTGGTCGTCCTCGCCGCGGCGGGCTGGGCCCTGTCGTCCGGTCCGCCGGCCACGCCGGAGGCCGCCGAGAAGCCGACCGGGAGGACGGGAACGCAGTCCGCGTCCGCCCCGTCGGCGACGCAGGAGGCGAAGACCTACACCGCCGCGCCCGCGCCGTGCACCGGTATCGCCGAGAAGACCGTCAAGTCCCTTGTGCCCGGCGCCAAGACGTCCGGCAAGGAGATACCGTCCACCGACTCCAAGCTGCGCCGCACCTGCTCCTGGAACGCGCTCAAGGGCTACGAGTACCGGTGGCTCGACGTGTCCTTCGAGGTCATGGAGTCGGACGACGCGGCGAAGCGGTCGTACGAGGGGCGGCTGGAGGAGAAGAGCGGCGGAGGCGCGGTCCCCGGGCTCGGTGACGCCGCGTACTCCGTCGTGAACCTCACCACCGAGGACAAGCAGCAGACCCGGGAGGGCGTGGTCCTGGCCCGCGCCTCCAACGCGCTGGTGATCGTCACGTACAACGGCAGCGACTTCGAGTCGAAGAAGGCGCCGAGCACGGACGAGATCAACAAGGGCGCGATCAAGGCCGCCAAGGAGGCCGTGGCGGCGCTGGAGAACGGTCGGGACTGACCCCGGAATCCGCGGTTCCGTGACATCCGTCACACGCTTCCGGCGATCTATGCGGGCCCATTAGTAGACGCCTCCACGTCGACATAGTGGACTTGTCCGTCTTGCCCCCGGGGCGGGGCGGACAGGGGCGAGCAGGGGGCTCATCCATCGACCCTCGCCGTCGTCTCTTCGCGACTGCAAGCCTTTTGACGTGACAGCAGCCGCCCTGGGGGCCCCTCCCGTACGGGTCGGCATGCTCGCGTCCTCGCCGCAAGGGGCGTGCGGGTCTACGAAGCCCAGTAGTAATTGCGCCCATTGCCCTGCGCGCCGGAGGGTCCCAAGAATGGCCAGCCTCCGGACATCAAGGGTGAGGTCACGCATGGGAAAGCATCGCCACCAGCAGCGCTACCGGCGACCGATCGTCGCGGCGGTCGCCATGGGCGTCATAGCCATACCCTCGGTCGCCATGGCCTGTACCGACTGGCCCGGCGACGAGGACGGCCGGCACCAGCGCACCGCCGGCACGGTCGCCTCCGATGACAGGTGGGACGGCGCAAACTGGTACCGCGAGTGGAGCAGCCGGCAGGGCGGCGAGCCCACGGCGCTCGCGTCGGAGTCGCCGAGCGCGAGCCCGTCGAAGTCCCGCGAGGCCAAGAAGGGCGACAGCGGGAAGCCGTCGAAGAAGGCGAAGAAGCCGAAGGCCGAGGCCGCCAAGACCTCCCAGGCGCCGAAGCCCGCCAAGACCGCCACCGCCCAGCCCTCCACCACGGCCCCGAAGCCCCCCGCTTCCCCGGCCCCCGCCTCGCCGAGCGCCCCGAAGCCCTCCGCCACCGCTTCCGGCGCCGTCGCCCGGGTCGTGGAGCTGGTCAACACCGAGCGCAGCAAGGCCGGTTGCTCCGCGGTGAAGGTGAACTCCGCGCTGACCAAGGCCGCCCAGGACCACAGCGAGGACATGGCGGCCACCGGCACCATGTCGCACACCGGCTCGGACGGCTCCTCCCCCGACCAGCGCATCACCCGCGCCGGTTACAGCTGGAGCTCCTACGGCGAGAACGTCGCCTACGGCTACTCCACGCCGGAGCAGGTGATGCAGGGCTGGATGAACAGCCCCGGCCACCGGGAGAACATCCTCAACTGCTCCTTCAAGGAGATCGGCGTCGGCCTCGCCCAGCCCGGCCATTACTGGACGCAGGACTTCGGCACGGCCCGCTGAGGCAGCACCGGACCGTCACCGACGGGGGCCGCAGGCACGCTCAGGCGCGCCTGCGGCCCGCCATCAGCGCCACGTACACCACCAGCGAGGCGGCGAGGCCCACCGCCCAGCCGTAGTCGGCCAGGGGCTTCAGGAACGGGATGAGCCCGTCCTCCGGGAAGGGCCCCTTGCCCGGCGCCGAGTGGGAGCCGCCCACCGCCAGCACTCCGCCGATCACGAACGCGGCGACGGCCCGCAGGTTCCAGCCGGACGTGTACCAGTAGCGTCCGCCCGGCGTGTACAGGCCCGGCAGGTCCAGCACGGTGCGGCGGACGAGCCAGTAGTCGGCGATGAGGATGCCGGCGACGGTGCCGAGCAGCCCGCCGACCAGGCCGAGCCAGGTGAAGATGTACAGCTCGGGCGTCTCGGTGAGCTTCCACGGCATGATCAGCACACCCACGACACCGGTGATCAGGGCGCCCGTGCGGAAGGTGATGTACCGCGGCGCCAGGTTCGCCAGGTCGTACGCCGGTGAGACGACGTTCGCCGCGATGTTCACCGAGATCGTCGCGACCAGGACGGTCACCAGGGCGAAGAGCAGCCCGAAGACGTTGTCCGTCTTGGCGGCGAGCGCCACGGGGTCCCACAGCGCCACGCCGTACACCGCCTGCGAACCCGAGGTGACGAAGACGGACAGCAGCGCGAACAGCGTCATCGTGGTGGGCAGTCCGAGCGTCTGCCCCCAGACCTGGGCGCGCTGCCCCGCTCCGAAGCGCGTGAAGTCCGGGATGTTCAGGCTCAGCGTGGACCAGAAGGCGATCATGCCCATCAGGGACGGGAAGAACACCGGCCAGAAGTCGGCGCCCCAGCCCAGTTGCGACGGCTGGTCGAGCAGGGGGCCGAGACCGCCGGCCTTGTTCGCGATCCACACCAGCAGCACCAGCGCGCCGACGATCACGAACGGCGCCGCCCAGTTCTCGAACCGGCGCAGCGCCTCCATACCCCGGTAGATGATGGCCAGTTCGAGCGCCCAGAACAGCACGAAGCACACCCACAGCGTCCACGGCTGACCGCCCACCTGCGACGCCTCGGCCCAGCCGCCGAAGATCTTGCCGAGCAGCACGAAGATGCCCTGGCCGCCGATCCACGTCTGGATGCCGAACCAGGCGCACGCCACCCCGGCCCGGATCATCGCCGGCAGGTTGGCGCCGCGCAGCCCGAACGAGGCCCGTGCCATCACCGGGAACGGGATGCCGTACTTGGGCCCGGCGTGCCCCGTCAGCAGCATCGGCGCCAGCACAATGACGTTGGCGAGCGCGATGGTGAACACCGCCTGCTTCCAGTCCATGCCGAGCGCGACCAGACCGGAGGCGAGCAGCCAGGAGGGGATGTTGTGCGCCATCCCCACCCACAGGGCGGCGAAGTTGTACGTCGTCCAGCGGCGCCGGGCCAGCGGCACGGGCAGCAGGTCCTCGTTGACGAAGCGGCTGTCGGTGGGGACGGCGCCGGGCGGGAGCTCGACGCGTCCCGCCGGGTCGGCTATGGGTGGGTCGGAGGGCGTGGGCGGGACGGTCGCGGTCATGGGCGTACCCTTCGGCGGGGAGTACCGGTCGGGGATCGGAGGGGAAGGGGTCAGCGGTTGAGTGCCGGGATGATCTGCGCGCCGTACGCGTCGATCGTCGTCTCCTGCGCGTCGTGCATGTCGTAGACGGCGAACTGGTCGACGCCCAGCTCGCGCAGCGCCTTCAGCTTCTCGATGTGCGCCTCGGCGGGGCCGAGCAGGCAGAACCGGTCGACGATCTCGTCCGGCACGAAGTCCGTGGACGGGTTCCCGGCCCGCCCGTGGTGGCTGTAGTCGTAGCCCTGCCGTCCCTTGATGTACGCCGTCAGCGCCTCCGGCACCATGTCCGAGTGCTCGCCGTAGCGGGACACCAGATCGGCGACATGGTTGCCGACCATGCCGCCGAACCAGCGGCACTGCTCACGGGCGTGGGCCAGGTCGTCGCCGACGTAGGCGGGGGCGGCGACGCAGATGGTGACGGAGGCGGGGTCGCGTCCGGCCTCGGCGGCGGCGTCGCGCACCGCCTTCACCATCCACTCGGTGAGGTACGGGTCGGCGAGCTGGAGGATGAAGCCGTCGGCCTTGTGCCCGGCGAGGGCGAGCGCCTTCGGGCCGTACGCCGCCATCCACACCGGCAGCTTGCCGTCGCGCACCCAGGGGATCCGCAGCGGCTGCCCGTCCACCTCGGCCTCGCGGCCCTCGGCGAGGTCCCGGATCACGTCGATCGCCTCGCCGAGGCGGGCCAGGGTGTTGGGTTTGCGTCCGGCGACGCGCATCGCCGAGTCGCCGCGGCCGATGCCGCACACGGTGCGGTTGCCGAACATGTCGTTGAGGGTGGCGAAGGTGGAGGCGGTCACCTCCCAGGTGCGGGTGCCCGGGTTGGTGACCATCGGGCCGACCTTGAGCTTGGTGGTGTTGGCGAGGATCTGGCTGTAGATGACGAACGGCTCCTGCCACAGCACGGCGGAGTCGAAGGTCCAGCCGTAGGTGAAGCCGTTGCGTTCGGCGCGCTTCATCAGGCTGATGACGCGGGAAGCCGGCGGGTCGGTCTGCAGGACGAGTCC
Organism: Streptomyces sp. 15-116A; assembly: GCF_025290915.1. Classification (GTDB taxonomy): domain Bacteria; phylum Actinomycetota; class Actinomycetes; order Streptomycetales; family Streptomycetaceae; genus Streptomyces. Next base: position 16,022 of record NZ_JAOCQE010000086.1, read on the forward strand.
GAAGTCCATGGGTGCCACTCCTAGTTCAGGTACTGACAGGTGGACCGCGGGGTGTAGACGCCGTGCCCGGCGCGGCCGGTGTACTCCCGCTCGGTGATGACGGGGACGCCGCGCGAGAGCACGGTCTCGACCCGGCCGGTGACCCGCTTGCCCTCGTAGGCCGAGTAGTCGACGTTCATGTGGTGCGTCTCGGCGGACATCACCTGCTCGGCGTGCGGGTCGTAGATCACGACATCGGCGTCGGCGCCCGGCGCGATCGTGCCCTTCTTCGGGTACAGGCCGAACATCCGGGCCGGGGTCGCGCAGGCGATCTCGATCCAGCGGCGGCGGGAGATGTGCCCGTCGAGAACGGCCTGGTGGAGCAGGTCCATACGGTTCTCCACGCCCGGCAGACCGTTGGGGATCTTGGAGAAGTCGCCGCGGCCGAGTTCCTTCTGGCCGGTGAAGCAGAAGGGGCAGTGGTCGGTGGAGACCACCTGGAGGTCGTTGGTGCGCAGGCCCTGCCAGAGCTTGGCCTGGTGCTCCTTGGGGCGCAGGGGTGTCGAGCAGACGTACTTGGCGCCCTCGAAGTCCGGCTCGGCGAGGTTGTCGGTGGACAGGAACAGGTACTGCGGGCAGGTCTCGCCGAAGACGGGCAGCCCCTCGTCGCGGGCCCGGGCGAGTTCGGCGACCGCCTCCATCGCCGAGACGTGCACGACGTAGAGGGGGGCGCCGGCGACCTGTGCGAGGCGGATGGCGCGGTGGGTGGCCTCGGCTTCGAGGAGGGCCTTGCGGACCTCGCCGTGGTAGCGGGGGTCGGTCTCGCCGCGGGCGAGGGCCTGTTCGACGAGGACGTCGATGGCGATGCCGTTCTCGGCGTGCATCATGATCAGGCCGCCGTTCTCGGCGGAGCGCTGCATGGCGCGCAGGATCTGGCCGTCGTCGGAGTAGAAGACGCCGGGGTAGGCCATGAACTGCTTGAAGGAGGTGACGCCTTCCTCGACGAGGAGGTCCATCTCCTTGAGCGTCTCCTGGTTCACATCGGAGACGATCATGTGGAAGCCGTAGTCGATGGCGCAGTTGCCTTCCGCCTTGGCGTGCCAGGCGTCGAGGCCGGAGCGGAGGGACTGGCCGACGGTCTGTACGGCGAAGTCGACGATGGTTGTGGTGCCGCCCCAGGCTGCTGCGCGGGTGCCGGTCTCGAAGGTGTCGGAGGCGAAGGTGCCGCCGAAGGGGAGCTCCATGTGGGTGTGGGCATCCACTCCGCCCGGGATGACGTATTTGTTGGTGGCGTCGATGGTGTGGTCTGCCGTGAGGATGCCGGGGGCTGTGAGGGCGGCGATGCGGCCGTCTTCGATGAGGACGTCGGCGTGGATCTCGTCGGAAGCTGTGATGACTAGGCCGCCTTGGATGAGTGTTCGGGTCATCGGTCGCTCCTCGATGTGGGTGCGTGCGGGTTGTGTGTGGCTGGTCGCGCAGTTCCCCGCGCCCCTAAAGGTCCGTGAGCGGGCCGTAGGTTCCAGGTGCACGGTCGCGGTAGAACTGCCAGCGGTCGCGGACCTCCCGGAGTTTCGCCAGGTCCAGGTCGCGGACGACCAGCTCCGTTTCCTTGTCGCTGGCCACCTCCCCCACGAACTGGGCCTCCGGGTCGACGAAGTAGCTCGTGCCGTAGAAGTCGTTGTCGCCGTACTCCTCGACGCCGACGCGGTTGATCGCGCCGATGAAGTACTCGTTGGCCACGGCCGCCGCCGGCTGTTCCAGTTGCCAGAGGTAGCCGGAGAGGCCGCGGGAGGTGGCCGAGGGGTTGAAGACAATCTCGGCGCCCGCGAGGCCCAGGGCTCGCCAGCCCTCGGGGAAGTGGCGGTCGTAGCAGATGTAGACGCCGATCCGGCCGGCGGCGGTGTCGAAGACGGGCCAGCCGCTGTTGCCGGGGCGGAAGTAGAACTTCTCCCAGAAGCCACGCACCTGCGGGATGTGGGTCTTGCGGTACTTGCCGAGGTAGGAGCCGTCGGCGTCGATCACGGCGGCGGTGTTGTAGAGGACGCCGGGCTGCTCCTCCTCGTACATCGGGAGCACCAGGACGATGCCCAGCTCGCGGGCGAGGCTCTGGAAGCGCTCGACGATCGGGCCGTCGGGGATGCGTTCGGCGTACTCGTAGAAGGCGGGGTCCTGGACCTGGCAGAAGTAGGGGCCGTAGAACAGCTCCTGGAAGCAGAGGACTTGAGCACCCTGGGCGGCTGCGTCGCGGGCCGCCTGTTCGTGGACCTGGATCATCGACTCCTTGTCGCCGGTCCAGGCGGTCTGGAAGACGGCGGCACGGATCACTCGGCTCATCGGGACCTCCGGTCGCTCGGTGTGCGGCGAGCCTAGGAAGTGCGCGAGCCTGCGGTGAGGTACACCGTGTCACGTCTGCGGGGGCCTGGCGTGTCACCGTGTCACTCTTGAACGGGCCCATGTTTCACCGCCGTTGTCGCAGGTGGCTTCGGGTTTCACTGGTGTTGCGCGTCGTGCGCGAGGAGCGCGATGTGGACCGAGGCGGCCTGTTCGAAGTCGTCGAGGTCCACGCCGAGCCGGGCCTGTATCGCCTCCAGGCGGCGGTAGAGGGCGGGGCGGGAGACGTGGTGGAGCTGGGCGGTGCGGGACTTGTTGCGGCCGGTGGCGAGGTAGGTGCGCAGCACGGAGAGCAGGTCGTCGTCGGGTTCGCAGAGCAGGCCGTCCAGCTCGCGTTCCGCGAAGGACTGCACCTGCGGGTCGTCCCGCAACAGGCGGATCAGGCCGCGCAGGTGCACGTCCTTGAGGCGGACCACGGGCGGCAGGGTGAGGGCGGGGGCGGATCCGGCGACCGCGTCGGCCACGTGCCGGGCCTCGCGCAGTCCGGTGGGTACGTCGTCGAAGGCGGTCCGTGCGTCCGCGGCGGCCACGACGACCTGTTCAGGGCCGGGCTCGGCGCGCAGCCGGGCCGCGAAGTGCGCGGTGAGCGTCTCGGCGTCCTGGTCGCGGGCGAGGGAGAGCAGGACGGCCTGCGCCGCGTCGGCGAGTTCGGCGGCGAGTCCGGGCAGGCCCAGCAGGCGCAGGACACGGGTCAGTTGTGGGGCGGTGCGGCCGCGGACCACGAGGGGTACGAAGGTGCGGCGGTTCACCGGGAGTCCGGCGGCGCGGGCCCTGGGCAGCAGTTGCCTGGCCGGTACGACGCCGCTGATCAGGTCGGTGAGCAGGCTCTGGGCGGACTGTTCCTCCCAGGAGCAGCCGGCGCCGCCGCCGAGCATGCGGTGCAGGACGAGGGCCTCGGCGGCGCGGTCGGCGAGGAGGCGGCCGGTGGCGGTGTCGCCGCGGTAGCCGCACAGCACGATCCGGCCCCAGCGTTCGCCGCGTCCGCCCAGTTCGGCGCGGATCCAGCCGTCGCCCTCGGTGCCCCCGGCCTGGCGGGCGATGCGCTCCCAGTCGCGCAGCACGTCGTCCACGGCGGGCCGCTCCCCCGCCGTGCCGAGGACGCGGTGGGCGAGGTTGGTGACGACGACGGGGCAGCCGCTGTGCCGGGCGATCTCGTCGAGGAGGCGCTGCAGCGGGGCGCCGGCGGTGATCAGCGCGGTGAGTTCGGTGCGGACGGCCTCGGAGAGGCTGACGGCGGCGAACTTGCGGCGCACCAGGCGCGACTGGACCTCCTCGGTCAACTGGGCGAAGGGGAAGGGCCGGTGGAGGACGACGAGGGGCAGTCCGCAGCGCTCGGCCACGCGCCGCATCGCGTCGGGCGGGGTGGGGAAGGCGCGGCCGAGTCCGAGGACCACGGCGGAGGCCTCCGCGCGGTGCAGGGAGCGGACGTACTCGGCCTGCTTCTCCTCGTCCCCGGCGAGCAGCACGCCGGTGGTGAGGACCATCTCGCCGCCGCTGAGCATCACGCCGACGTCGGCGGCCTCGGCGACATGCACCCAGCGCACCGGCCGGTCGAGGCGGTGCGCGCCGGCCACCACCTCGGGCTCACCGGCGAGTACCCGCTCCAGCGCGAGCACCTGACGGACCGACAGTGCCGGTGCCGGGGCTTCCCAGGGATGCGGGACGGTGGCCATGGCGGGGTTCCCTTGATCGGTGTGCTGCTACTGGATGCTCCTCAGCGCCTGCTCGAGGATCGCGGCGCCCTCCTCGGCCTCGGCGACGTTGAGGGACAGCGGCGGGGCGATACGCAGGGCGCTGGTGTCGTGGCCGCCGCCCTTGCCGATGAGCAGTCCGCCCTCGCGGGCCGCCTCCAGAACGGCGGAGGCCGCTTCGGGGTGGGCCTCGTCGGTGCCGGGCTTGCTCAGTTCGATGCCGATCATCAGTCCGCGTCCCCGGACCTCCCGTACGGCCGGGACGTGCGCGGCGACGGCCCTCAGCCGTTCGATGAGCAGGCCGCCGACGCGGCGGGCGTTGCCCTGGAGGTCGTGTTCGAGGAGGTAGGTGAGGTTGGCGAGGCCGGCGGCCATGGTGATCTGGGTGCCCCCGAAGGTGGAGATGCTGTTGGCGTCCAGGCAGTTCATGATCTCGGCGCGGGCCACGACGCCGCCGATGGACATGCCGTTGCCGATGCCCTTGGCGAAGGTCAGCATGTCGGGCGGGCCGCTGCGGGCGTGGGCCTGCCAGCCCCAGAAGTGCTCGCCGGTGCGGCCCCAGCCGGTCTGCACCTCGTCGGAGATCCACAGGATGCCGCGCTCGTGGAGGACCTCGCGGAAGGCCGCGTACAGGCCGTCGGGGGGTGAGGTGAAGCCGCCGACGCCCTGGATCGGCTCGGCGATCAGCGCGGCCGGGGGGCGGGTGTGGCCGAGGAGGTCCTTGAGGTCGTCCACGCAGGCCGCGACGAAGTCGTAGTCGTCGAGCGCGGCGTACGGGCCGCGGGTGCGGACGCCGCCGTGGACGTACAGGGTCTGCAGCGGGGACAGGGAGGTCGGGGACCAGCCGCGGTTGCCGGTGATGCCGACGGCGCTGAAGGAGCGGCCGTGGTAGCTGTTGCGCATCGCCAGGATCGTGTTGCTGCGCCGGTAGGCGGTGGCGAGCAGCAGGGCGGTGTCGTTGGCCTCGGTGCCGGAGGTGGTGAAGAAGACGCGGGCGTTGGGGATGCCGCTCAACTGGGCGATGCGCTCGGCGAGTTCCACCATCGGCCGGTTGAGGTAGAGGGTGGAGGAGTGGAGGATCCGCCCGGCCTGCTCGGCGACCGCCTTGGTGATCTCGGGCAGGGCGTGGGCGGTCATGGTGGTGAGGATGCCGCCGAAGAAGTCGAGGTAGCGGTTGCCGCGGGAGTCCCAGACGTGGCGTCCCTCGCCGTGGGTGATCTCGATGGGCTCCTCGTAGTAGAGGGCGAGCCAGTCGGGGAGCACCGCGCGGTGGCGGCCCAGCAGGTCGTCGGTCACGGCTGCACCAGCCCTTCGTAGGCGTCGGGGCGGCGGTCGCGGTAGAAGGCCCACGTCTGCCGCACTTCCTCGATGAGGTCGAAGTCCAGGTCGCGGACGACGAGTTCCTCCTTGGTGTCGCTGGCGACGTCGCCGACGAACTGGCCGCGCGGGTCGACGAAGTACGACGTGCCGTAGAAGTCGTTGTCGCCGTATTCCTCCTGGCCGACGCGGTTGATCGCGGCGATGAAGTAGCCGTTGGCAACGGCGGCGGCCGGCTGCTCGAGCCGCCACAGGTGGGACGACAGGCTGCGGTGCGTGGCGGACGGGTTGTACACCAGCCGGGCGCCGTTCAGGCCGAGTTGCCGCCAGCCCTCGGGGAAGTGCCGGTCGTAGCAGATGTAGACGCCGACCTTGCCGGCGGCGGTGTCGAAGACGGGCCAGCCGAGGTTGCCGGGCTTGAAGTAGTACTTCTCGCGGAAGCCCTTGAGCTGCGGGATGTGGTGCTTGCGGTACTTGCCGAGGTAGGTGCCGTCGGCGTCGATCACGGCTGCGGTGTTGTAGTAGAAGCCCGGCTGCTCGATCTCGAACACCGGCGCGACGACGACCATGCCGGTCTCGCGCGCCAGGGCCCGCATACGGCGGACGGTGGGCCCGTCGGGCACCGGCTCGGCCCAGCGGTAGTGCTCGGGCTCCTCGACCTGGCAGAAGTACGGGCTGTTGAAGACTTCCTGGAACCCGATGATCTTCGCGCCCCGCCGGGCCGCCTCGCGGGCGTGCTCCTCGTGTTTCGCCAGCATGGACTCGGTGTCGCCGGTCCAGGTGGCCTGGACCAGAGCGGCACGTACGACGTTGGCCATGAGCTGCTCCTTCGACGCGACGTCAGCGCCTCTACGCCCGTAGAAACGGTCGTAGAGGGACGAACGTAAGCCTCTCGGACGGCCTTGCCAAGACCATCGTCGTCAACCCGCGGAGTCGATCGTGTTTCGCACTCCTGTGGGTGAGCAGGACCGGGGTCAGGCGGTGGTTCCGGCGACCCTCAGGGCGTGCAGGAGGTCCCAGTAGCGCTCGTCGGAGACGCCCCGGGCGGCGGCGAGCAGCAGCGGGACGAGCCGGCCGGGGTCGACGGCGGCGCTGCGCGCGGCCTCCTCCGGGGTGCGGGCGCGGACGTAGGCGTCGA
>NZ_JAOCQE010000087.1 GCF_025290915.1 Streptomyces sp. 15-116A
CGGTGCGGCGAGTGGGGGCACCTCCCACGCCCTTAAGGCAGTGGGGGAGCGTGCATGGCGTCGCCAGGCAGGCGGGAATTTGACGACAGGGCCTAGGGGCGCGGGGAACTGCGCGCCCAGCCAGGGACGGCCCGCGGTCCGCGAACAACGGGCCGCCCCCGGTGGAACCGCACTTCACCCCATCTGCTGATCCCACTCCGCCTGAGCCTCATTCAACTGCTCAGCCAGCGTGTCCAGAAAGTCCTTCGCACTCAAGTCCCCATTGAGCACCTTCTGGAAGTTCGGCTCATTGTCCGCCTTGGAAATCGTGTTCCAGTCCGGCAGGTAGTACGGCAACTGAACAATGCTCGTAGAGCCATCACTCAGCGCATCCGCAGCCAACTTCGTCGGCTCCGCCTTCTGAATCCACGGATCCTTCGCCGCATCCGCGTTCGCCGGCACCTGCCCCGCCGACTCGTTGAACTTCGAGTTCGCCTCGTGCGACGTCGCGTACTCGATGAACTTCCAGGCGGCCTCCTTGTTCTTCGAGCTCTTGAACAGCCCGAGCCCGTCCACCGGGTTGGACACCTGAACCCGCTTGCCACCGGGCCCCGTAGGCTGCGGAATGCCGCGGAACTTCTCCGTGCCCAGCGCCTTCACATGGTCCTGGTACGACCCGAGGTTGTGGTTCAGCATGCCGATCGTGCCGGAGTCCCACTGCGCGACCATCTTGGTGAAGTCGTTGTTCAGGTCGGCCGCGGGAGTGACCTTCTTGTAGAGGCCCGCGTACTTCTCCAGCGCCTCGACGTTCTTCGGGTCGTTGACCGTGGTCTTCTTGCCCGTGGAGTCCCAGAACGACGTGATGCCGGACTGCCCGTACATCGCGTCCAGCGCCTGGGCGATGGAACCGGCGCCGCCGCGGATGGTGTAGCCGAACTCGTTCTTGCCCTTGTTCGTCAGCTTCTCGGCGGCCTCGTAGAAGCGGTCCCAGGTGGTCGGCTCCTCGAGACCCGCCTTCTTGAACAGGTCGGTCCGGTAGTACAGGACACCGTTGTTCGCGGAGGTCGGCAGCGAGTAGAGCTTGTCGTCACCGCCGCCGGCCGCCCGCAGCGACTCGACCATGTCCTTGTTGAGCTTGCCGTTCAGCGGTGACTTGTCCAGCCGGTCGTCCAGCGGGTCGAGCGCCTTCTGCGCGGCGAAGCCTGCGAGCATCGCCGCGCCGACGCCACCGACGTCGGGCAGGCCGCCGCCCTGGATGGCGGTGTCGACCTTGGACTGGTACTCGGTGGAGGCGATCCCGACGTACTCGACGTCGATGTCCGGGTTGGCCTTCTCGAAGTCGGCGATGATCTCCTTCCAGATCTCGGTGCGGACACCGCCGTTGTTGTCCCAGAAGACGATCTTGCCCTTGCCGCTGCCCTCGGCGCCCTTGTCACCGCCCGCCCCGCTGCCGTCGTCACCACAGGCGGTGGCGGTCAGCGCGAGCACGGCGCCCAGGGCGACGGCGGCGGAGACGCGGCGCCTGCCTGTGCTGCTTCTGTCGTTGCTGTTCTTCATCGGTCGGCTCTTTCTTCGGATGATGATGGGGTCAGTAGGTGGACGTGCCGGCGATCCGCGCCTGCGGACCGGAGAACCGCTTCACCAACGCCGGTACGGCGGGCGCCGGATCGAGCCGGTAGGCGTAGAAGTCCCGTGGGTCGAATGCGTCGCCCCACTCGTCGTGGCGGCCGCTGGTGTTCACGGTGATCGAACCGCGCTCCACCAGTTCGGCCGTCGCGTCGGCCTGGTAGGGGTGCTGGACGTCCCGGTAGTAGCTGTTCTCGATGACCATGCGGGTCTTTCCGCGCGCCCAGTTCCCGTACGTCCACACGGGGTCGCCGGGGTCGGTCTGGGCGGTCAGGTAGTTGTTGTAGAGGTGGGCGTAGGCCACGTTGTCCACGGACGGGTTGCGCTGCTTGGTGTTGGCGAACCAGTTGTGGTCGATGGTGATCTGGGTGCGGACGTTGTCCGTCCAGCCGATGCCGAAGGTCTTGTTGTTGTCGGTGAACCGGTTGTAGGAGACGGTCACGTACTCGCTGTCCTTGCGGATGTCGAGCTGGCCGTCGCAGAGGTTCGAGAAGCGGTTGTGGTCGATCCACACGTGGTGGACCGTGTCCATCTGCACGCCGTCGAAGTCGGTGTCCTTGCAGTCCCAGTTGCCCTCGATCGCGGAGTCGCGGATCGTCAGATTGCGGATGATCACGTTGTGGGTGCCGGGCTTCAGATGGAACTCGCCCTGCACCAGCTCACCGCTCGTGCCGACGCCGACGATCGTCTTGTCGGAGGCGACGGTGATGTTCGCGCCGAACGGCTGCGCGGTGATCGTGCCCTGGACGCGGATGACGTACGGCTCCTCGGCCGCCGCGTACCGCTGCAGGGACGCCTGGTCGGTGACGGTGACGACCTCGCCGCCCGCGCCACCGCTCGTGCCCCCGGCGAGCGAGGCGAACCCGTGCGGAGTGTCGCTCCAGCGGTGCCCCGCGTGCCCCGTGTCCCCCACCGCATCCCCCACTGCGGGCACCGCCTCGGCCGACCCCACCACTCCCAGCCCCAGCGCGGTCACGAGACCGAGCACCGCGGCCACCACCTTGCCCCGCCCCGGACCGGCGTCCGGTCCCGGCATCGGCAAGCGCTTGCCTCGGAGTTGCGTCATTGCGGCTCCCAACGGGCTTACAGAGAAAGGGAATTACGAAGCGATGATCCTGAACTGCGTGAACGTCGCCGCACCGGCGTGTCCCTGACCGGCGGGCGCGACGGCGAACAGACCGAGCAGCGCACCCACCCAGCGCCACGGCGTGGCGGCGAAGACCAGCCCCGAGGGACGGAAGCCGTCCCCGGTGTCGCACGAGAAGCGGCAGCGCGCCCCGGCGCCGATGTCGATCCGCAGCCGGGCCCGTCCCTCGGGGGCCGGCCGCGGGTGATCCGCGTCCCGTTCCCTCCCCCACTGCCCTGAAGGCGTGGGAGGTGCCCCCATGGCGACCGCCTCCGCGAACCGGTGCACCAGCTGCACGGCGCCGTCCTCGCCGCGCTGAAGCCCGATCCAGGAGAACGCGTCCCCGAGGACCGCGAGCCCGGCCCGCGCCCCGGGCTCCTCGCTGTCGAGCCGCAGCTCCACCTCCACGGTGCAGGGCATGCCGGGCAGCCGCTGGGTGAGGACGTGGGGCAGTTTCCGCAGGTCGTGCGCGTCGGCCGAGCGGACGCAGCCGAGCCGGAGGCCGTCGCCGGAGTGCTGGGTGGTCCAGCCGTCCTGGGGGTTGGCCGTCCACTGCCACTGCCGGCCGTGGCGTCCGCCGGGGAAGTCGTCGTCGGTGGCGGGCGCGGCGGGCGGCTGCGGCGGCAGGCCGGGTCGGCGGTGCTCGGTCACGGGGGCTCCGTCGTCCCCGATCACCGGCCAGCCTCCCCCACTCTCGGCTTCTCCCCCACGCTCGACTTCGCTCGCGCGGGGGCACCCCCATGAGCGGGAGGTGCCCCCAGCCCCCCACCGCATCGGCTGGAGATGGACGACCCTGCCGTACGCCCCGCGCTGCTGGAAGTGCAGGAACCAGTCCTCGCCGGACGGGGTGCGCACCCAGCCGCCCTGGTGCGGCCCGTTGACGTCGGTGTCCTTCTGCTCCAGGACGACCTTCTCCTCGTACGGCCCGAAGAACTCACGTGCGCGGAAGGCGCCCTGCCAGCCGGTCTCCACTCCCCCGGCGGGCGCCAGGATCCAGAACCAGCCGTCGTGGCGGTAGAGCTTGGGGCCCTCCAGGGTGAACCAGCCGGGGATGCGGTCGGCGTCGACGATCACCTTGCCCTCGTCGAGGAGTTCGGTGCCGTGCGGATGCATCCGGTGGCCGGTGAGGCGGTTCTTGAGGCCGGAGCGGGACCTGGCCCAGGCGTGCACGAGGTAGGCCTCGCCGGTCTCGTCGTCCCACAGCGGGCACGGGTCGATGAGGCCCTTGCCGGCCTTGACCAGGTGCGGGCGGGTCCAGGGTCCCCTGATATCGGGGGCGTTGACCTGGAAGATGCCCTGGTCGGGGTCGCCCCAGAAGATCCAGAACCGGTCGTCGTGGTACCGGATCGAGGGCGCCCAGACGCCGCAGTCGTGGCGCGGCGCGGTGAACTCGCCCGCCGGTTCGAGGCGTTCCAGGGCGTGCCCGACGAGCGTCCAGTTGACCAGGTCGCGGGAGTGCAGCAGGGGCAGTCCGGGGGCGCGGCCGAAGCTGGAGGCGGTCAGATAGAAGTCGTCGCCGACGCGGACGACGTCCGGGTCGGACCAGTCGGCGTTCAGGATGGGGTTCGTGTAGGTCTCGGCACTCACGGGCTCACCGCCTTGCGCACGAGGGCCGCCGCGTCGTCCCGGCCGAGGCGGCCGTCGGCGACGACGGTGACGATCCGGCGGACGACGGTCTCGCCGGGCGGGACGGGCAGCCGGGCGTCGTGGGCGAGGGAGGAGCCGACGCCCGGGTATTCGGCGGTGCGCACGAACCAGGGGTCGCGGCGGGTCGCCTCGGTGGCGCCGGCGAAGACCAGCGTCCAGGTGGAGCCGGCCAGCGCGATCCAGTCGGCGGTGCGGCCGTGCACCTCGCTCTCGCCCTCGGTGCCGGCGGTGAAGACGTCCGCTGCGGTCTCCTCCTTGCGGGCCCGCCAGAAGAAGCCGCCGTACGCGGCGCCGGGGCGCCCGTTGGTGGCGGGGCTGCCGATGGTGAGCGGCTCCCTTGTGACGTTGGTGAGGGAGAAGGTGAGATCCAGGGCCCAGGCGGTGTCGGTGAGGGCGGTGGCGGCGACCGTGCGGCGCTCGCGCAGCAGCTCGCCGGGGGCGGCGACCCAGCGCAGCTCCTCGACGAATCCGTCGGGGTCACGCAGCTGGAAGGCCGTGTGGCGCTGGGAGCCGTGGTTGTCGAGCTCGGTGGGGCCCTGGTCGCGGACGTAGGTGCGTCCGCCCCAGAAGTTGTGCCCCTCGACGTCGGGAACGGCGACACCGACGCCGAGGTGGTGGGTGTGGTCGGCGGGGCTCAGCTCGGTGACCGCCGTGCCGGCCAGGGTGGTGACGGGGTGCAGATACGGGCGCGGGGAGAGCCGCGTGGGCAGCTCGGGCCGGATGACGTATCGGCCGACCGGCCGGCCCGCGACGCGCAGGACCGTGGAGTCGATGCCGGTCATCGGGTGCTCACCGCCTTCGGCAGCTGCCGGCTGCGGCGCGTCCAGGGGGCGCCCAGCTCGGAGTAGAGGGACAGGGTGTCGGCGGCGGCCGCGACGAGTCCGTCGATGCCGTGGACGACGCGCCGGTTCTCGCCGGGGACGCGGTGCCAGGTGCCGGCGGGCAGCGGGTCCGGGTCGGGGGCCTGCCGGATCGCCTCGACGACCTTCATGAAGGCGCCCGTCTCGTCCGGGGTGACGAGGAGGCCGGCGCCGGTGGTGAGATGGGCGACGAGGTTCTCCAGCAGGTCGGTGCGGCCGTACTCGAACTCCTGCGGACCGTGGCCGGCGCGTTGCAGCAGCACCCGGTCCTGCTTGTACCAGAAGGTGATCCGTCCGCTGCTGCCGTGCACCAGGACGTACGGTTCGTCGGCGCGCTCGGCGCACAGGGTCGCGGCGACGGTGACCGGCCGGCCCTGGGCGGTGGTGACACGGACGCAGGAGGTGTCGTCGGACTCGATGTCGTTCGCGCGCAGCAGCTCGGTCTCGATGCGGGTGACGTCCTCGGCACGGGTGCTGCCGCCGAGGGCGAGGGCGGTGGCGACGGCGTGGGCGAGGGGGTTGGTGAGCGCCCCGTCGATCACGTCGACGCCGTTCAGCCGGCGCCGGCCCGCCCAGGGTGCCCGGCGGAAGTAGTCCTCGGTGCGCACCCAGGCCCCGGCCCCGCCGATGCCGACCAGGTTTCCGATGGCGCCCTCGGCGACCAGGTCGCGGATCGCGGGCACGGCGTGCGAGCCCAGCGACTGGAAGCCGATCTGGCAGGCGACCCCCGCCTCGGCCACCCCGTCGGCCATCCGCCGGAACTCGGCGTACGACGGTGCCGGGGGCTTCTCCAGCAGGAGGTGCACGCCGCGCCGGGCGGCGGTGAGCGCGAGGTCGGTGTGGGTGGGGATCGGGGTGCAGATCACCGCGACCCGGGCGCCGGTGGAGTCCAGCAGCGCCCCGAAGTCGTCCGACTGTGCGGGGAGTTCGCCGCCGAACTCCTCCTCGGTGAGCGGGGTGAGCTCGCAGATGCCGACGAGGCGTACGAGCCCCTCGGCCTGAAGGCGCCGGATGTTCTCGACGTGCCAGCGGCCGTGGCCGCGCGCACCGGCGAGGACGACGGGGACGGGGGTGGTGAGTGCGGTGGACGGGCGCTTGCTCATCCCTTCACCGCCCCCGCGCTGAAGCCGGTGATGAGCCACTTCTGGATGAAGGCGAAGACCACGACCACGGGGACGGCGGCGATGATGCCGCCCGCGGCCAGCGCGCCGAGGTCGACGCTGTCGGCGCTCATCAGGGTGTTCAGGCCGACCGGGATGGTCTGCTTCTCCTGGTTGTTGAGGAACATCAGGGCGAACAGGAAGTGGTTCCAGGAGTGCACGAAGGCGAAGGAGCCGACTGCGATCAGTCCGGGCCGCAGCAGCGGCAGGACCACCACCCGGAAGGCCCGCATCCGGTTGCAGCCGTCGACCCAGGCGGCCTCCTCCAGGGAGTACGGCACGTTCTTGATGAAGTTGCTGATCAGGATCATCGACAGCGGCAGCTGGAACACCGTCTCGGCGATGATGACGCTGCCGAGGGAGTTGATCATCTGCAGTTCGGCGAAGATCTCGAACAGCGGCACCAGCAGCAGCGCGCCCGGCACGAACTGGGAGCACAGCAGCGCCAGCATGAACGCCCGCTTGATCCTGAAGTCGAACCGGGCGAGGGCGTAGCCGCCGGCCAGGGCGACCAGGGTGGTCATGACCAGGGTGGCGACGCCGACCAGCACGCTGTTGTAGAAGAACGTGCCGAAGGACCGGTCCGTCCACACCTTCTCGAAGTGCTCGAAGGTCATCGGCCAGGGCACCAGCGAGGTCGAGCCGGCCGGGCGGAGCGCGAAGAGCAGGATCCAGTAGAAGGGGATCAGGGTGAACAGCAGGTAGATGCCGAGGGGGAGGTAGATCTGCCAGCGGGGCGCCTCGTCCCAGGCCCGGTGCCTCTTCTTCGCCGGGCGGGGCGCTGCGGGGGCGGCGTGCGCGGGGGCGGGGGCGGCCGGGACGGCCTCTTCGGTGATCACTTGCTTTCGCCTCCGAACTTGCTCAGCCGCAGATAGACGATCGAGCAGAAGAGCAGAATCACGAACGCGACCGTGGTGAGGGCCGACGCGTAGCCGAAGTTGTGGGCGTCGACGGAGGTGTTGGCGATGTACAGCGGCAGGGTCGTGGTCTCGCCCGCGGGTCCGCCGCCGGTCAGGGTGTAGAGCAGGTCGACGTTGTTGAACTCCCACACCGCGCGCAGCAGCGTGGACAGGATGATGGCGTCCTTCAGATGGGGCAGCGTGATGTGCCAGAACTGCTTGATCCGGCTGGCCCCGTCGACCTCGGCGGCCTCGTAGAGGTCCTTCGAGACGGACTGGAGGTCGGCGAGGATGAGGATCGCGAAGAACGGCACCCCGCGCCACAGGTCGGCGACGATCGCGGCCCAGAACACGGTGCCGGTGTCCGACAGCCAGCTCGTGCCGTAGGAGCCGATGCCCATGTCCGCGAGGTAACGGGTGATGCCGGTCTGGGAGTTGTAGAGCAGCACCCAGATCGCGGAGGTCAGCACGCCGGAGACGGCCCAGGGCGAGAAGACCAGGGCGCGGCCGATGGCCCGGCCGACGAAGGTCTGGTTGACGATGAGGGCCAGCGCCAGGCCGAACAGCAGCTGGAGGCTGACCTCGACGACGACCCACTTGGCGCTGAAGACGAGGGTGTCCCAGAAGATCGGGTCCTCGGTGAAGGCGTGGACGAAGTTGTCGAAGCCCGCATAGCCGTTCCGCCAGGGCTTGGTGGGGTTGTAGTTCTGCAGGCTGTAGTAGAAGACGCTGATGACCGGGTAGGCGATGAAGCCCAGCATCAGCAGGGCGGCGGGACCGATCAGCAGGTACGGGAGCCTGCGGGGCGTGGCGGAGGCACGGCGCCGCCGGGGTGGCGCGGGCGGTTTCGCCACGGCTGCGGCTTGGGCCATGACTGTTCTCCGTTCTGGGTACGTCGTGCGGGGCGGTGCGGGGTGGTGCTGGGGGAAGCGCTTTCTAAGGCGGTGAGCCGGGCTCTTTGGGGTAGTGCGGGTCAGCCGGCGTACGGGTCCTGCACCCGGCCGGGCCGGGCGAGGAACTCGAAGTCGCAGCCGGTGTCGGCCTGGGTGATCTGGTCGAGGTAGAGGGCGCCGTAGCCGCGCTCGTAGCGCACAGGCGGCGGTGTCCACTCCGCCCTGCGACGCTCCAGCTCCTCGTCGTCCACGTCGAGGTGCAGGGTGCGGCCCTCGACGTCGAGGGTGATCAGGTCCCCGGTGCGCACCAGGGCGAGCGGTCCGCCGACGTACGACTCGGGGGCGACGTGGAGAACACATGCGCCGTAACTGGTGCCGCTCATCCGGGCGTCGGAGATCCGCACCATGTCGCGTACGCCCTGCTTGAGCAGGTGGTCGGGGATGGGCAGCATGCCGTACTCGGGCATGCCGGGACCGCCCTTGGGGCCGGCGTTGCGCAGCACCAGCACGCTGTCGGCGGTGATGCCGAGGGACGGGTCGTTGATGGTGCGCTGCATGGTCCGGTAGTCGTCGAAGACGACCGCGGGGCCGGTGTGCTTGAGCAGGTGCGGCTCGGCGGCGATGTGCTTGATGACGGCGCCGTCCGGGCAGAGGTTGCCGCGCAGCACGGCGACCCCGCCCTCGCTCGCGACCGGGTTGTCGCGGGTGCGGATGACGTCGTCGTTGTGCACGAGCGCGCCGTCGAGCTGCTCGCGCAGCGTGTCGTGGGAGACGGTCGGCCGGTCCAGGTGGAGCAGGTCGGTGATCCGGGAGAGGAACCCGGGCAGTCCGCCCGCGAAGTGGAAGTCCTCCATCAGATACGTCTGTCCGCCGGGCCGTACGTTGGCGAGCACGGGAACGGTGCGGGCGATGCGGTCGAAGTCGTCGAGGCTGAGCCGCACCCCGGCGCGGCCGGCCATGGCGATCAGATGGATCACGGCGTTGGTGGAGCCGCCCAGGCCGAGGACGGTGGTGACCGCGTCCTCGAACGCCTCGGCGGTGAGGATGTCGCTCAGCTTGCGGTCCCGGTGGACCAGTTCGACGATCCGCAGTCCGGCCGCGGCGGCCATCCGGTCGTGCCCGGAGTCGACGGCCGGGATGCTGGACGCACCGGGGATCGTCACGCCCAGGGCTTCGGCGGCGGCGGTGAGCGTGGACGCCGTACCCATGGTCATGCAGTGACCGGGCGAGCGGGCGAGCCCGCTCTCCAGCTCCTGCATCTCGCAGTCGCCGATGAGCCCGGCCCGCTTGTCGTCCCAGTACTTCCACATGTCGGTGCCGGAGCCGAGGGTCTCGCCCCGCCAGTGACCGGGCAGCATGGGCCCGGCGGGCACGAACACCGTCGGCAGGTCCACCGTGGCGGCGCCCATCAGCAGGGCCGGCGTGGACTTGTCGCAGCCGCCCATCAGCACGGCCCCGTCGACGGGGTAGGACCGCAGCAGCTCCTCGGTCTCCATCGCGAGGAGGTTGCGGTAGAGCATGGGGGTCGGCTTCTGGAAGGTCTCGCTGAGCGTGGAGACCGGGAACTCCAGCGGGAAGCCGCCCGCCTGCCACACGCCCCGCTTCACCGCCTGGGCGCGGTCGCGCAGATGGACGTGGCAGGGGTTGATGTCGGACCAGGTGTTGAGGATCGCGATGACCGGCTTGCCCAGGTGCTCCTCGGGCAGATAGCCGAGCTGGCGGGTGCGGGCGCGGTGACTGAAGGACCGCAGCCCGTCGGTGCCGTACCACTGGTGGCTGCGCAGCTCCTCCGGGGGCTTGCGGGGGGCGCTCATATGGACCACCCCGCGGCGATGGCGGCGACCTCGGCGCGCTCGTTCTCCGGCAGCGGCTTGCTCGGCGGGCGCACCTCGCGGCGGCACAGCCCGAGGGAGGCGAGGGCCTCCTTGACGACGGTGACGTTGTTGGCGGAGCCGTTGGCGGCGCGCAGTTCCTCGAAGCGGCGGATCTGCTCCCAGACCTTCATGGCGGCCGGGTAGTCCCCCGCGCGCAGCGCCTCGATCATGTTCAGCGAGACGGACGGGGCGACGTTGACGAGCCCGGACGTGAAGCCGGTGGCGCCCGCCGAGAAGTACGACGGCGCGTACGGCTCGGCGAGCCCCGCCACCCACACGAACCGGTCGAGCCCCGCGTCCCGCGCGAAGGCGGCGAACCGCGCCGCGTCCGGCACCGCGTACTTCACGCCGATGACATTGGGGCAGGCGTCGGCGAGTTCGGCGAGACGGGCGCCGGTGAGCTGGGCGTTGCGGAGGTAGGGGACGACGCCGAGCTCGGGCACGGCCTCGGCGATGGCGCGGTGGTAGTCGACCCAGCCGCTCTGCGAGACATAGGGGTGGACGGGCTGATGCACCATCACCATCTGCGCGCCCAGCTCACGCGCGTGCCGCGCGGAGGCGACCGCGGTGGGCACATCGTGTCCGACACCGACCAGGATCGCCGAACCCTCCCCGGCCTCCTCGACGGTCAGCTCGGTGACCAGCCGGCGCTCCTCGGGGGTGAGGGCGTAGAACTCGCCGGTGTTGCCGTTGGGGGTGAGGGTGGTGATGCCGCCGTCGATCAGGCGCCGCAGCAGGGCCCGGTAGGTGACGGGGTCGACGGAGCCGTCCTCGGCGAACGGGGTCACCGGGATGGCCACCACGTCGGCCAGGGCGGCCCGCTGGGTCTCGAACGTCGCCGTCATGCCTGACCGCCTTCTTCCTGGGCCTGGTGGGCGGCCCGGGACTCCGGGGCCTCGGGGGTGTCGATGTCCGCCTCGGGGAAGGCCCGCCGCACGAACGACGCGATGTGGGAGTGCAGGGCGCGCGCCGCGCCGTCCGCGTCGCCGCCGAGGGCGAGCCGCAGGATCTCGCGGTGCTCGCTGGCCTCCTGCTCCCAGGAGGGGTCGGCGGCCCAGGCGACGGCGGAGACGAGGGCGGCCTGGTCACGGACCTCGTCGAGCATCCGGCCGAGCAGCGGGTTGCCGCACGGCAGGTAGAGGGCGCGGTGGAACTCCCGGTTGGCGAGGGAGCGTTCGGCGGTGTCGGTGGCCTCGTCGGCGCGGGTCAGGGCGTCACGGGCGGCGTCCAGGGAGGCGCCGCGCCGCACCGCGCGCTTGAGGGCCTCGGGTTCGAGGAGCAGTCGCACGTCGTAGACCTCGCGCGCCATGTCCGCGTCGACCATGCGCACCGTGACGCCCTTGTACTGGCTCATCACCACCAGACCGGTGCCGGCCAGGGTCTTGAGCGCCTCGCGCACCGGGGTCTTGGACACCCCGAACTGAGCGGCGAGCTCGGTCTCGACCAGGGCCTGGCCGGGCGTCAACTGCCCGGTGAGGATGCGGCGTTTGATCTCCTCCAGCACGTACTGCGTGCGGGAGGGGATCGGCGTGGGCACAGAGGTCATGCGCGCCTCTCGGATCTCGCGTATCGCGTCTCATATATGACGTACGAAGTACGACGCGATGACCGTAAGAGCGCCCCTGTGTTTCGTCAATGCTTCGGACAAAGAAACAGCAAGCGTTTTCTACGCCGCCTGCTCAGCCCCAGTGCGGATCCCTCCCGCTGAGTCCGACGGCCCGGTCGAGCAGCGGCGCCTCGGGTGCGACCGGCACGACGGGCCCGAAGATGCCCCCGCCCCGGTCGCCCTCGGCCGCGGCGGCGGCCAGGAAGTCGTGCGCCATCTGGAGCGCGGTGGGATCCGGCTCGTAGCTCTGCCCCGTGGCACGGGCCAGATCCCAGCCATGAATGACCAGCTCATCCACGGCGACGGCAGCGGCCACCTCCCCCGGCAGATCCACCCCGCCCGCCCGGGTCATCCCGGTCCAGGCGGCCGGGTCCCGCCACGCCTCGGCGAGCTCCGCGAGCACCTTGGGCAGCTCCTCGCGCCACCCCGGACCGACGTCGGGCACGGCGGCCTCGGGGCTGGTGTCGGTGGTCGGCCCCAGATCCTTGCGGCCGGCGTCCCGGAAGGCCACGGACAGCCCGAGCAGATGCCCGAGGAGATGGCGCACCCGGTACTCCGGGCAGGGCGTCCGGTCCTCCAGCTGTTCGTCGGTGACGCCCTCGGCGAGCCGGGCGACGACCTGCGTCTGCGGTCCGAGGTCGAGAACGGCGTCGGTGTCGGTCATGGGGTGCTCCTCACAGAGAGTCTCCGGGTCCTGGAAGGAAGACCGATCCCGGCCCGGAAACTCATCGCCCGGCAGCCCCGCGTCTAAGGCACCTGCCGGATCCGTACACCCGGTCCTTAGCCCCACGATGACCAGGCATGGAGACGATGACGAAGTGGACCGTGGTGCGCGTCCTGAGCGATCGCAACGCCGGTCTCTACCTCGCCGGAGTCGTGGTCTCCGGCTTCGGCACCTCCGCGCTCTGGCTGGCGTCCGGCGTATGGGTCAAGGACCTCACCGGCTCGGACGGACTCGCCGCCCTGTGCATGCTCGCCATGTGGGCCCCCACCCTGGCCGGCCCGCTCCTGGGCACCCTGGCCGACCGGGTGCGCCGCAAGCCGCTGCTGATCGGCACGAACCTGCTGCTGGCCGCGCTGCTGCTCACCCTGTTCACGGTGGACTCGCCGGGGGCGGTGTGGCTGCTGTTCGCGGTGCTGTTCGTGTACGGCGCGGCGGGCGTGGTCCACGACGCGGCCGAGTCGGCGCTGGTGGCGACCGCCGTGGACCGCTCCCTGCTCGGCGACTTCAACGGACTGCGCATGACGGCCACCGAGGGCATGAAACTGCTGGCCCCCCTCGCCGGCGCGGGCATCTACGCGGCGTACGGCGGAGCGAGCGTCGCCCTCCTGGACTCGCTCACCTTCCTCGCCGCCACGGTGCTGTACGCCGGCCTGCGGGTCCGCGAGGAACGCCCCGCACCCCCGGCCGGGGGCAGGCGCGGCCAGACCACCGAGGGTGTCCGGTACCTCCGCTCGCACCCCGTGCTGCGCCCCCTGGCCCTGTCCGGCGGCATGACGATGCTGTGCGCGGGCCTGAGCGGCGCGCTGACCTACGCCGTCGTCGAGGACCTCGGCCACTCCCCCGCGTACGCGGGCGTGCTGTACGCGGTGCAGGGCGCCGGCTCGGTGGCGATCGGCCTGTGCTCGGGCCCAGCGCTACGGCACCTGGGCGAACGCCGTTTCGCGGCGTACGGCATGGCCCTGCTGGCCATCGCGGTGGCACTCCGCGCGGTCCCCGACGACACCGTGGCACTGGCGAGCAGCGCGGCGATCGGGGCGGGCCTGCCGGCGGTCCTGATCGCCACGCTGACGGCAGTGCAGCGCGAAACCCCGGCCGCACTGCTGGGCAGGGTGACGGCGACGGCCAATACGGTGGTGTTCACACCGAATGTGGTGGGGCTGGCGGCAGGCGCGGCGTTGGTGGAACTGACCGACCACAGGCTGCTGTTGACGGTCACCGGACTCACCTTGCTGGTGACGGCAACGAGGCTGGCTATGGGGGCAAGGACGCCCATCCCCACCTAGGGGCGCGGGGAACTGCGCGACCAGCCCCCACGCACCCGCAGTCAACAACGACGCAACCCCACTCTCACCGCATCCAGGTCCCCGTCCGAAGCCAACCCGGCGTGATACAGCCGCAGTTCCGTAGCCCCCAACCGCCGAGCCTCCCCCGCATCCTCCGCCAACGTCCCCGGACTACCCCCCATCCCGGAGACAACAGTGAAGTTCGCCGCGATCACAGCCCCCTCCCGAGCCTCCCGGGCAAACGGCACAACCAACCCCGCACCCCCCGTACACGGCACAACGACCCCATCCGCCACACCCAAAATGTGCCCAGGATCAACCCCCGCATTCGCCCCGCAGTGATACGACACCGGATCCGCGTGCAACAACACCCGGAACCCTTCAGGCGCGGCCTCCCGCACGGCCCTCACGGCCGCTTCCTGAAGCGAGCGCGCCGTCGCATCACGCCACGCCCGCGTGCCATCAGCCCGCTCCGCCCCGAGCAGCTTCTCGACCCCCGCCCAGCCCCCGTCGGACGGCGCCCCTCGCCACACGGGTTCCAGCGCGGCCCGGACGCCCCCGGCCAGCTCCTCCGGGTCGAGCCCCTGCTCGCCGTACCCATCCCGGCAGGCAGGGCAGAAGCACAGCGACATCAGGTACTGCCCGGCATCCCCCAGCCCGACCCCGCCCGTCTTGTCGTGGGCGTGCAGATGGGCCAGCCCGTACCAGCCCAGCGACTCCAGCTCAGTGCCGCGTGCCCCGGGCCGTACCGCCGCCTCCACGGCCAGATCGACGAGGTACGCGCGCGTGGCGGGCTGCGCGATGCACGGCGCCCACGGGTAGCGGTCACCGTAGGCGTTGACCACCGAGGTGTCCGGATGCTCCGCCCCGAGCCGCGAGTTGTGCGCCAGTACGACCCAGGTGTGCACCTCGAGACCGGCACGCGCGAGAGCGTCCGCGGCCTCGCCGAACGCGTCGCCGGGTGCCCAGTCGCCCGCCGGGTACGGGCGCAGCATGCGCCCGGACCAGCGCGGCCCCGGCGGATACAGCACGGCCGCGTACTCGGCGGTGACGACGCGGTGCCGCGGGTGGCGCGGGGTCAGCGCGCGCGTGGAGTGGTAGGCGGAGGCGAGCGTCACCTGGGCCACGCCGAGCCCGGCGATCCGGGCGGGGGCCTCGGGGTCGCCGTTGACGTCCCAGGGGTAGACGAAGGCCGACGCTCTCACATGTCCTCCTCGATCAGCGCCTGTCCCCGCTCGATCAGCTGAGCGAGTTGTTTGACATGGTCCTCGGCGGGTTCGGCGAGCGGCGGCCGGACCTCGCCGACGTCGAGCCCGCGCAGCCGTACACCGGCCTTGACGAGCGAGACGGCGTAACCGGCGCCCTGGGCGCGCAGTTCGGCGAAGGGCCGGTAGAAGCCGTCGAGCAGGCGCCGGACGGTGGCCTCGTCGCCGGTGTGGAGGGCGCGGTGGCAGGCGAGGGCGACGTCGGGGGCGAAGCAGAAGACGGCGGAGGAGTAGAGGGTGACGCCGAGACCGCGGTAGGCGGGCTGGGTCAGTTCGGCGGTGGGGAGCCCGTTGAAGTACAGGAAGTCGCCGGGGGCCTCGGTGCGCTGGGCGCTGACGATGCGCTGCATCAGGTCGAGGTCGCCGAGGCCGTCCTTGAGCCCGATGATGCCGTCGACGCGAGCCAGTTCGACCACGGTGTCGGGCGTGAAGAGGGCGTTGTCGCGCTGGTACACGATGACCGGCAGGCCGGTGGCGGCGGCGAGGTCCCGGTAGTGCCGCAGCAGACCGTGCTGAGGGGCGCGGACCAGGTAGGGCGGCAGGGCGAGCAGCCCGTCGGCGCCGGCCCGCTCGGCGAGCCGGGCGTAGTGCACGGCGAGGGCGGTGCCGTAGCCCGCGCCGGCGACCACCGGGACGCGTCCCTCGGCCGCCTCCACGGCCGCCCGCACGCAGGCCTGGAACTCCTCGGGGGTGAGCGCGTGGAACTCCCCGGTGCCGCAGCAGGCGAACACGGCGGCGGCCCCGGCCTCCACGCCGCGGCGCACATGGAGGCGGAAGACGTCGAGGTCGACGGTGCCGTCGGGTCCGTAGGCGGTGACCGGGAAGAACAGCGGCCCGCTGGGGATACTGAGCCTGGCGGCGAGAGGGGCTGGGGTCACAAGCTCTCCCTGGTCCATATGCATGATTGGCGTCTATATTTCTGAACGGCACCACGCTAAGACCCCGCCGGGAGGCCGGTCAAGCACACCAACCCGCGCCGCACCAGCGGATTTCACCATTCCGCCACGGACGGCAACCCTTGACGACCTTGGCCACCACTCCGTAGCGTGTCCACGCATATGAATGCCGTGCAGACATATGCACGACAGGTTGTGCACGACAGGCGAGGCAAGGAGACCCGAGGATGCCCGCTCCCCGTACCGTTCTGCTCACCGGCGCCGCCGGCGGACTCGGCACGCTGATGCGGGACCTGCTCCCCGACCACGGCTACGACCTGCGCCTGCTCGACCTGCGCCCGATCGACGGCGAGCCGGACGCGATCGTCGCCGACCTCGCCGACAAGGACGCCGTGCGCGAGGCGGTCCGCGGGGTCGACGCGATCATCCATCTCGCGGGCATCTCCCTGGAAGCCCCTTTCGAGAAGATTCTCAAGGCGAACATCGAGGGCACCTACCACCTGTACGAGGCGGCCCGCGAGGAAGGCGTCGGACGCATCGTCTTCGCCTCCTCGAACCACGCGGTGGGCTTCACACCCCGCCCCCAGGGCGACGACCCTCTGATCCCCGTCGAAACCCCGCACCGCCCCGACACCTTCTACGGCCTGTCCAAGTCCTTCGGCGAGGACCTCGCCCAGTTCTACTGGGACAAGCACGGCCTGGAGACCGTCTCCGTGCGCATCGGCTCCTGCTTCCCCGAGCCGACCAGCGTCCGCATGCTCTCGGTGTGGATGAGCCCCGCCGACGGCGCCCGCCTCTTCCACGCGGCCCTCACCGCCGAGAACGTCGGCCACACCATCGTCTACGGCTCCTCCGCCAACACCCGCCTGTGGTGGGACCTCACCTCCGCGCGTGCGCTCGGCTACGACCCCCAGGACGACTCCGAGCCGTACGCCGAGAAACTCATCGCCGAACAGGGCGACCTGGACCCCGCCAACCCGGCCCACGCCTGCCTGGGCGGCCACTTCGTGACCGACCCGCCGATCTGGCCGTACTGACCGGAAATTATCGCGGGAGAAGGCGGGCGGGCACGAAACGGGCCCGCCCGCGCACCTCTCCGGGCACCACTCGACGAACGCTCCAGCAACACCCCCAAGGGGCGCGGGGAACTGCGCGACCAGCCACAACACACCCGCAGCCAACCCACAACCGCCTCCCACCCCCGCACCTCACTCCCACGCCCGAACGGGCACACCCGGGCACCATCACCTCCGTAACAGACCTGGTCACTCGCACACCCTCGCTGTAGAAATTCCCTCACGAGCCCGAACGGGCAGCGCAGCGCAAGGGTGGGTGACGACATGACCAGAACCGCGGAAGAACGCCAGCGCGAAATCGTCCGCATGGCGCGAGCCACAGGCTCGGTCGATGTCACCGCCCTCGCCACCGACCTCGGCGTCGCCAAGGAGACCGTCCGCCGCGACCTGCGCGCTCTGGAGGACCACGGCCTGGTCCGCCGCACCCACGGCGGCGCCTACCCCGTGGAGAGCGCCGGCTTCGAGACGACCCTCGCCTTCCGCTCCACCAGCCACGTCCCCGAGAAACGCCGCATCGCGGCCGCCGCCGCCGACCTGCTCGGCGACGCCGAGACCGTCTTCGTCGACGAGGGCTTCACCCCCCAGCTCATCGCCGAGGCCCTGCCCAGGGACCGGCAGCTGACGGTCGTCACCGCCTCCCTGCCGGTCGCGGGGCTCCTCGCCGAGGCCGGCACGATCGCCGTCCTGCTGCTCGGCGGCCGGGTCCGCTCCGGCACCCTCGCCACCGTCGACCACTGGACGACGAAGATGCTCTCCGGCTTCGTCATCGACCTCGCGTACATCGGCGCCAACGGCATCTCCCGCGAACACGGCCTGACCACCCCCGACCCGGCGGTCAGCGAGGTCAAGGCACAGGCGATCCGGGCCGCCCGCCGCACCGTGTTCGCGGGCGTGCACACCAAGTTCGGCGCGGTCAGCTTCTGCCGGTTCGCCGAGGTCGGCGCCCTGGAGGCGATCGTCACCAGCACCCTGCTCCCGGCGGCCGAGGCCCACCGCTACTCCCTCCTCGGGCCGCAGGTCATCCGGGTCTGAAGGGCCCCTCCCGCACCCCTGACATGGGCACCCCACACCCAGCCGCGCCCCATATATCCCGATAGCCCCCATCCTCCCCATACCCCCTCTACGTCCAGGAGCGATCCATGCGTACCCAGAGCCGACGACGACGGCCACCGCGAGCCCCGCTCGCCCTGGCCGCCGCAGGGACGCTGCTCGCCCCGCTGCTCTCCGGCTGCTGGGCCGGAGCGGGCGGGGCCGGATCCGGCGGTGACTCCATCAACGTGCTGATGGTCAACAACCCGCAGATGGTCGAGCTGCAGAAGCTGACCGCGGCCCACTTCACCAAGGACACCGGCATCAAGGTCAACTTCACCGTGCTGCCGGAGAACGACGTCCGCGACAAGATCAGCCAGGACTTCGCCAACCAGGCCGGCCAGTACGACGTGGCCACCCTGTCCAACTACGAGATACCGATCTACGCCAAGAACGGCTGGCTGAAGGAGATGAACTCCTACGTCGCGAAGGACCCGGCGTACGACGAGCAGGACGTCCTGAAGCCGATGCGCCAGTCCCTCACCGGCGAGGACGGCAAGCTCTACGGCCAGCCCTTCTACGGCGAGTCGTCCTTCCTGATGTACCGCAAGGACGTCTTCGCGGCGAAGGGCCTGGAGATGCCCGCCCGCCCCACCTGGCGGCAGGTCGCCGACCTTGCGGCCGAGGTGGACGGCGCCGAACCGGGCATGAAGGGCATCTGCCTGCGCGGCCTCCCCGGCTGGGGCGAGGTCATGGCGCCTCTCACCACCGTCGTCAACACCTTCGGTGGCACCTGGTTCGACCAGGACTGGAACGCCCGCCTCGACTCCCCCGAGTGGAAGGAGGCGACGACGTTCTATGTCGACCTCGTCCGCGAGCACGGCGAGTCCGGCGCCGCCCAGGCCGGCTTCGCCGAGTGCCTGAACAACATGACCCAGGGCAAGGTCGCCATGTGGTACGACGCCACCTCCGCGGCCGGCTCGCTGGAGTCCGCGAACTCCCCCGTCAAGGGCAAGGTCGGCTACGCCCCCGCCCCCGTCGAGAAGACCGAGTCCTCCGGCTGGCTCTACACCTGGGCCTGGGGCATCCAGAACGCCTCCCGCAACGCCGACGACGCCTGGAAGTTCGTCTCCTGGGCGTCCAGCAAGGAGTACGAGCAGCTCGTCGGCGATCAGATCGGCTGGTCGAACGTCCCGGCCGGCAAGCGCGCCTCCACTTACGCCAACCCGGCCTACCGCGCGGAGGCCGCCGCCTTCCAGGAGATGACCAAGAAGGCCATCGAACAGGCCAGGCCCGAGGACCCCGGCGTCCAGCCGCGGCCCGCGCCCGGCATCCAGTTCGTCGGCATCCCCGAGTTCACCGACCTCGGCACCAAGGTCTCGCAGGAGATCAGCGCGGCCATCGCCGGACGCCAGTCCGTCGAGTCGGCCCTGAAGAAGTCCCAGCAGCTCGCAGAAGAGATCTCCGAGGAGTACGAGGGACGATGACCGCGACGACGACGGCCCCCGTGGCCACCCCGGAACCGCTCACCACCGGCCGCCGCCCCTCCGCGCGGCTGCGCGCCTGGGCCACCCGCGCCCCGCTGATGCCGGCCCTGGTCTTCATGATCGTGGTCACCCAGCTGCCCTTCGTGGCGACCCTGGTGATCTCGTTCTTCGACTGGAACTCCCTCTACCCCGACGCCCGCCACTTCGCCGGCCTCGAGAACTATCAGGAGGTCCTCACCGACCCGGACCTGCGCCACTCCGTCTGGACGACGATCGTCCTGACCGTCGCGGTCGTCCTCGCCAGCCTGGTCCTCGGCCTGCTGCTGGCCCTGCTCCTGGACCGCCGCTTCCGCGGCCGGGGCGTGGTCCGCACCCTGCTCATCGCCCCGTTCCTGATCGTCCCGGTGGCGGCAGCCCTGCTGTGGAAGCACGTGCTGTACAACCCGGAGTACGGCCTGCTCAACGGCCTGCTGCACTACGTCGGCGGCCCACAGCCCGACTGGATCTCCAGCACCCCGCTGCTCGCCGTGGAAGCCGCGCTCGTGTGGCAGTGGACGCCGTTCATGATGCTGATCCTGCTGGCCGGGCTGCAGAGCCGGGACCAGCAGCAGATCGAGGCGGCCCGGGTCGACGGGGCGAGCGACTGGCAGATCTTCCGCCACCTCACGCTGCCCCATCTGCGCCGCTACCTCGAACTCGGCGCGCTGCTCGGCTCGATCTACATCGTGCAGAACTTCGACGCGGTCTTCACGATCACGTCCGGCGGCCTGGGCACCGCCAACCTGCCCTACACCGTCTACCAGACCTTCTACCAGGCCCATGAGAACGGCCTCGCCTCGGCCGCCGGCGTCCTGGTCGTCATCGGCTCCATCATCATCGCGACCTTCGCCCTGCGCGTGGTGTCGTCCCTGTTCCGCGAGGAGGTGTCCCGCGCATGAGCAGCATCGCCGTACGCGTGCGTCGCAAGGGCGGCGTGGGTCTGGGCCTGCTGGCCTGGCTGGCCGGCATCGTCTTCTTCCTGCCCATCGCCTGGATGGCGCTGACGTCCTTCCACTCCGAGGAGGACGCGGCGACCAACCCGCCGTCCTTCGCGGCGGCCCTCACCCTGGACGGCTACCGCGAGTTCTTCGGCGCGGGCGGCGGCGCGAGCCCGTGGCCGTCCCTGATCAACTCGGCGGTGGCATCGCTCGCGTCGACGCTGCTGGTCCTCCTCCTCGCCCTCCCGGCGGCGTACGCCCTCTCGATCCGCCCGGTGAAGAAGTGGACGGACGTCCTGTTCTTCTTCCTCTCCACCAAGATGCTGCCGGTGGTGGCGGGCCTGCTGCCGATCTACCTCTTCGCGAAGAACGCGGGCCTGCTGGACAACATCTGGCTGCTGGTCCTGCTCTACACCTCCATGAACCTGCCGATCGCGGTGTGGATGATGCAGTCGTTCCTCGCGGAGGTGCCGGTGGCGATCATCGAGGCGGCACGGGTGGACGGCGCGCGCCTGCCGACGATCCTCGCTCGCGTCGTCGCGCCCATCGCCCTCCCCGGCATCGCGGCCACGTCTTTGATCTGCTTCATCTTCAGCTGGAACGAACTTCTCTTCGCCCGGGTCCTGACGGGCGTCGTCGCCGAGACGGCCCCCGTCTTCCTGACCGGCTTCATCACCAGCCAGGGCCTGTTCCTGGCGAAGGTGTGCGCCGCGTCGCTCGTCATCTCCCTGCCGGTGCTCGCCGCGGGGTTCGCCGCCCAGGACAAACTCGTCCAGGGCCTGTCGTTGGGAGCCGTGAAATGAAGGCCGCCGTCATCGAGTCCGTGGGCCACGCCGTCGTCACCGAGGTCCCGGACCCGACGCCGGGACCGCGGGAGGTGATCGTGGAGGTCGCGGCGTGCGGCCTGTGCGGCACCGATCTCCACATCCTCCAGGGCGAGTTCGCCCCGAAGCTGCCGATCGTGCCGGGGCACGAGTTCGCGGGCGAGGTGGTCGGGGTGGGCACCCAGGTCACGGAACTGTCGGTCGGCGACCGCGTGGCAGTGGATCCGTCCCTCTACTGCTACGAGTGCCGCTACTGCCGCACCGGCCACAACAACCTGTGCGAACGCTGGGCGGCGATCGGCGTGACGACGGCGGGCGGCGCGGCCCAGTACGCGGTGGCGCCGGTGGCGAACTGCGTCAAGCTGCCCGACCACGTCCGCACGGAGGACGCGGCGCTGATCGAGCCCCTGTCCTGCGCGGTGCGCGGCTACGACGTCCTGCGGTCCCGTCTCGGGGCACACGTCCTGATCTACGGCTCGGGCACGATGGGCCTGATGATGCTGGAGCTCGCCAAGCGCACGGGCGCGGCGAGCGTGGACATGGTGGACATCAATCCGGCGCGCCTGGAGACGGCGGTCCGGCTGGGCGTCTCCTCCTCGGCGACCACCGCCGACGAACTGGACCGCCCCCAGGGCTGGGACCTGGTCATCGATGCGACGGGCAACGCGGCGGCGATCCAGGACGGCCTGAACCGCGTGGCCAAGGCCGGCACCTTCCTCCAGTTCGGCGTGGCGGACTACGCGACCCGGGTCACGATCGACCCGTACCGCATCTACAACCAGGAGATCACCATCACCGGCTCCATGGCCGTCCTCCACAGCTTCGAACGAGCAGCGGAACTCTTCGCCACGGGCGTCCTGAACCCCGACATCTTCATCAGCGACCGCATCCCCCTGACCGCCTACCCCCAGGCCCTGACCCAGTTCGCCAACGGCCAGGGCCGCAAGATCGTGGTAACCCCGTAGCCCACCCCCACACCTCGACACCTACCCACCCGAACCCCGGACGATCACGCCCAGCTGACCGAAGCCGCCCCCTCCCCACCCACCCGAACTTCGGTCGGTCACCATTCAGCCGACCGAGTCGGGTGGTGGGTGGGCATAGGTCCGGGGTCCAGGGGCGGAGCCCCTGGCGGGGTCGAAG
>NZ_JAOCQE010000088.1 GCF_025290915.1 Streptomyces sp. 15-116A
GGGGTACGCGGGCCCGACTCGGTCTCAGCGGTTGCGGCGTCGTCGGCGACCGGCGCCGCGGTCTGCTGCTGCGCCGCCTCGTCCAGCGGCGTACCGCTGCGCATACGGCGGCGACGGCGCGGCGTACGGGCCGAGCGCTCGCCGTCACGGTCCCGGTCACGCTCACGGTCGGCGGAGCGGGCCTCGCCCCGGCCGCCGCGTCCGCGCGGGCCACGGCCGCCCGGCTCGCCCAGGTCCTCCAGCTGCTCGGCGTCGAGCCCCGCACGGGTCCGCTCCGAACGCGGCAGGACACCCTTGGTGCCCTCGGGAATGCCGAGGTCGCTGAACAGGTGCGGCGACGTGGAGTACGTCTCCGGCGGGTCGCTGAAGTCCAGCTCCAGCGCCTTGTTGATCAGCTGCCAGCGCGGGATGTCGTCCCAGTCGACCAGCGTGATCGCCGTACCCTTCGCGCCCGCGCGGCCCGTACGGCCCACCCGGTGCAGGTACGTCTTCTCGTCCTCCGGCGTCTGGTAGTTGATGACGTGCGTCACACCCTCGACGTCGATGCCGCGCGCGGCGACGTCGGTGCAGACGAGCACGTCCACCTTGCCGTTGCGGAAGGCGCGCAGCGCCTGCTCGCGGGCGCCCTGGCCGAGGTCGCCATGGACCGCGCCGGAGGCGAAGCCGCGGCGCTGGAGCTGCTCGGCGATGTCCGCCGCCGTCCGCTTCGTACGGCAGAAGATCATCGCGAGGCCGCGGCCCTCGGCCTGCAGTATGCGGGCGACCATCTCCGGCTTGTCCATCGAGTGCGCGCGGTAGACGAACTGCTTGATGTTCGCGACCGTGGCGCCCTCGTCGTCCGGTGCGGTGGCGCGGATGTGCGTGGGCTGCGACATGTAGCGGCGGGCGAGACCGATGACCGCGCCCGGCATGGTGGCCGAGAACAGCATGGTCTGGCGCCGGGCCGGAAGCAGATTGATGATCTTCTCGACGTCGGGCAGGAAGCCCAGGTCGAGCATCTCGTCGGCCTCGTCGAGGACGAGGGCCTTGACGTGGCTGAGGTTCAGCTTCTTCTGGCCCGCGAGGTCGAGTAGCCGGCCCGGGGTGCCGACGACCACGTCGACGCCCTTCTTCAGGGCCTCGACCTGGGGCTCGTAGGCCCGGCCGCCGTAGATCGCGAGGACGCGCACATTGCGCACCTTGCCGGCGGTGAGCAGGTCGTTGGTGACCTGCGTGCACAGCTCACGGGTGGGGACGACGACCAGCGCCTGCGGGGCGTCGGTGAGGTCCTCGGGCTTCGCGCGGCCCGCTTCCACGTCGGCGGGGACGGTGACGCGCTCGAGGAGCGGAAGGCCGAAGCCGAGCGTCTTGCCGGTGCCGGTCTTGGCCTGGCCGATGACGTCCGTGCCCGACAGGGCCACGGGGAGCGTCATCTCCTGGATGGGGAAGGGGGTGATGATGCCGACGGCCTCCAGGGCCTCGGCGGTCTCGGGGAGGATCCCGAGCTCTCGGAACGTCGTAGTCAGGGTGCTGCCTCTTCTGTGTGCGCGGTGCGAGGCGAGCGCGGGGGTCGTGTACGTGACCGTGCCGGGGACGTCGGCTGCCTTACGGGCGGTGCCGTGAGGCACGGGACCACTGCCGACGCTCTAGCGCTCGAACCGCTGAGGGTGTCCCCCTCCGAGTCTCGTACGCACTGTGCCGTACGGACGGGGAGGGCTGTCGGGTCGGAGCCGATCGGGCCACCGACCGGGCATCCTCATACATGCGGCCTGTCGAGTACGTCAGAGTGCTCAGCAGGCGCATTACCACCATACCCCGGATTCGCGCACATGCGATGGCCGATTTGGTCACGTAGTCGTCGTCACACTGATCGACCAGGACCTTCCCGGACGCGGCGAGCGGACTATTGTGCGCTTCATGACGAGCTCTGACAAGCCTGACCACGCCGCGGACGCCCCCGAGACCACCGCCGGACACACCGGCGTCGCCGCCCTGGACTGGGCGGCCGCCTCAGCCGACCCGCAGTACCGCGCCGCTGTCGTGGACCTGCTCGGCGCGCTGGCGTACGGGGAGCTGGCGGCGTTCGAGCGGCTCGCGGAGGACGCCAAGCTGGCGCCGACGCTGGACGACAAGGCGGAGCTGGCGAAGATGGCCTCGGCCGAGTTCCACCACTTCGAGCAGCTGCGGGACCGGCTGGCCGAGATCGGTGAGGAGCCGACCCGCGCGATGGAGCCGTTCGTCGCCGCGTACGACGGTTTCCACAAGCAGACCGCGCCTTCCGACTGGCTGGAGGGGCTCGTCAAGGCCTACGTCGGCGACTCCATCGCCAGCGACTTCTACCGGGAGGTCGCCGCGCGGCTGGACTCCGACACCCGCGCGCTGGTGCTGGCCGTGCTGGACGACACCGGGCACGGCGGCTTCGCCGTGGAGAAGGTGCGCTCGGCGATCGACGCGGACCCGCGCGTGGGCGGGCGGCTCGCGCTGTGGGCGCGGCGGCTGATGGGCGAGGCCCTGTCGCAGTCCCAGCGGGTGGTCGCCGACCGGGACGCCCTGTCCACGATGCTGGTCGGCGGCGTCGCCGACGGCTTCGACCTCGCCGAGGTCGGCAAGATGTTCTCCCGCATCACCGAGGCCCACACCAAGCGCATGGCCGCACTGGGCCTGGCGGCCTGAGCCGGCCGCTTCGCGCGAGCGCTTCTGCGATGGGTCGGTCGTCCGGGCGCCGAAAGGGGCCGCCGACCGCCCGAGCGCCTGCGCGCGGTCGGGCCGTGCGGAGTCCGCTGCTCTGCGGGGCGATTCGCTCGGGATTCGGTTGCGCGGGTCTCCGAGGGGGCGCCCTGTCCGGATCGGCTGGCCGCGAGGTGGCCGGGCGGCTCAGCGGCGGCCCCGGCGCGTGCCCCGGCGGCGGCCGGGGGTCAGGCCGTCGCCGAGTGGCGGCGGAGTCTTCCCGCGGGGCGGAGCAGCAGTGACAGGGAGGCCACGGAGACGATCACCGCCCCGAGCAGGACGGTCAGCAGACCGCCCGCGTCCAGAGCGGTGTGCGTGACGAAGGCACCGAAGAGCGCGCCGGCCACACCGGTCGGCAACACCAGGGTCCGAGCAGGCAGCCGATGCGGCAGGCGGCGTACCGCCGCCCAGGCGAGAGCAAGGCCGAGGATCGCGGAGCTGAGCGCTTCCAAGAGCATGTCGGGGGTCCCTCCCACACGGCCGGCCTGCTCACATCGGTCGTAGCCCGTCATACCCCTGACCTGCGGAATCCAATCCTCCCCTGTGAGGAACTTGTGCTCCATCCGTGAACGCGCCCGGTACGCGCAAGGGCCCGGCGGTGTCGTACCGCCGGGCCCTCGCCCTTGTCCTTCGCGTGTCGCCTACAGCGCGCCGAAGCCCACCTTGCGCGGCGCGGGCTCACCGATCTCGACGTACGCGAGGCGGTCGGCCGGGACCAGGAGCTTGCGGCCGTGCTCGTCCACGAGGCTCAGCAGCTGCGACTTCCCGGCGAGCGCCTCGGCCACCACGCGCTCGACCTCCTCGGCGCTCTGACCGCTCTCCAGAACGATCTCGCGCGGCGCGTGCTGCACGCCGATCTTGACCTCCACGGCTATGTCCCTCCGACGGTCAGTGAAGTGCGCGACCTACCGCGCCGTACCCAGCACACATTAGCCCGGTGAGGGGACGTACACGCTCCGCCCGGCCACGCCAGGAGCGAACACCCGACGGGAACAGAGGGGACCGCACGCCCGCCCGCCTGAGCTCAGTGCTGCTGCTCTCCGCCGTGCTGGTGGTTGCTCTCGCTGCCGTGCAGCGGGAAGCCGGCGATGCCCCGCCAGGCCAGCGAGGTCAGCAGCTGGACCGCCTGGTCGCGGGGCACCGTGCGGTCGCTGTGCAGCCAGGACCGCGCCACCACCTGCGCGAGACCGCCCAGACCCGAGGCGAGCAGCATCGACTCCGCCCGCGACAGCCCGGTGTCCTCGGCGATGACGTCGCAGATCGCCTCGGCGCAGTCGTTGGTGACCTTGTCGACCCGCTCGCGCACGGCGGGCTCGTTGGTCAGGTCCGACTCGAAGACCAGGCGGAAGGCCCCGCCGTCGTCCTCGACGTACGCGAAGTACGCGTCCATGGTCGCCCGGACGCGCTGCTTGTTGTCGGTCGTCGACGCGAGCGCGTTCCGCACGGCCTGGATCAGCGACTCGCAGTGCTGGTCCAGCAGCGCCAGGTAGAGATCGAGCTTGCCCGGGAAGTGCTGGTAGAGCACCGGCTTGCTGACACCGGCGCGCTCGGCGATGTCGTCCATCGCGGCCGCGTGATAGCCCTGCGCGACGAAGACTTCCTGGGCGGCGCCCAGCAGCTGGTTCCGTCGGGCTCGGCGCGGCAGGCGGGTGCCCCGCGGGCGTACCGCCTCTGTCTGCTCGATGGCTGTCACGCCGCCTCCCATTGTCGTCCACATGCGGTGTGAGCCGCGCCGCCATCGTACTTTTCGGTAACCGTGGTGTGCGCGGTGAGAACGCAGAATTTCACGGACCGGACGACGGCGAAAGTGGCACGGACGGTTTCAAAAGGTGTCTGAGCGGGCAAGATGCGGCCTCTTTCCTGCTCGGGTCACCGGTAGTCGTCCTCGTCGAGGGAGACGATCCTGGCCTGTTCCACCAGGTCCGCCTCGTTGGCACGGTCGGGGTCCACACCCGTCAGCGGGTCGTCGCGGTCCGGCTTGATGTCGGCCTTCTGCTCGGCCGCGTCGACCTCGGGCGCCTCGACGTCGTACTCCTGGCCCTCCTGGGTGTCCTCGACTTCCTCGAAGGTCTCGGGGTCGCTGGGGTCTACGGCCATGCTGGGCTCCCTTCCTACGAACGTCCCTGAAGAATGCAGGGGCCACATGCGGGTGCCCTCTGTACGAGCCTAGGAGACACCCGATCCGGACGCTATGCGATCCGCGACCGGGAGGTGACGCGGTGCGCACCCTCTGGCCGACCTTGTGATGGCGAACACATGAACCACTGCGTGATCGTCTCGTAACATTGCCGCATGTCTTCGACCGAGCTGCCGTCCGTTCCGCCCGCGAACGTGCTGCCCAAGGTGGCCGCCGTCAGGGTCGCGGAGGGCGAGCACCTCAGGTCGGTGCAGCTGCCCGGCGTCACCTTGACCGTACGGTCACGGAAGCCCGCGTGCGAGGGTCTGCCGCCCGCGCTCTACGTCCACGGCCTGGGCGGCTCCTCGCAGAACTGGTCGGCGCTGATGCCGCTGCTCGACGACGTCCTCGACAACGAGGCCGTCGACCTGCCCGGGTTCGGCGACTCCCCACCGCCCGACGACGGCAACTACTCGATCACCGCGCACGCACGCGCGGTGATCCGCTATCTCGACGCCGCCGGACGCGGCCCGGTGCACCTGTTCGGCAACTCGCTGGGCGGCGCGGTCGCCACGCGCGTCGCCGCCGTACGCCCCGACCTGGTCCGCACGCTCACGCTCGTGTCACCCGCCCTGCCCGAGCTGCGGGTGCAGCGCACGGCCGTGCCGACGGCACTCCTGGCGATGCCGGGGGTGGCACCTCTGTTCACCCGGATCACCCGTGAGTGGTCGGCGGAGCAGCGGGTCCGCGGGGTGATGGCCCTCTGTTACGGCGACCCCACGCGGGTGTCGCCGGAGGGGTTCCGCAACGCCGTCCAGGAGATGGAGCGGCGGCTGCGGCTGCCGTACTTCTGGGACGCCATGGCGCGTTCCGCGCGGGGGCTCGTCAACGCGTACACCCTCGGTGGCCAGCACGCCTTGTGGCGTCAGGCCGAGCGGGTGCTCGCGCCGACCCTGCTCGTCTACGGCGGCCGGGACAAGCTCGTCGGCTTCCGCATGGCCCAGCGGGCGGCCCGCGCCTTCCGGAACGCCCGGCTGGTGACACTGCCCGAGGCGGGGCACGTGGCGATGATGGAGTACCCCGAGACGGTCGCCGCCGCGTTTCGCGAACTCCTCGCGGATGCAACGGATTCCGCGGATCAGGGGGATACTTTGGAGCCGGGCGCGAAGGGTGCCCCGGGTTCGTCCGCCGAAACCGGTCCGGACGAGGCCGCCGACGGCGGGGTCACCGCCGAGAACGTGAGGGGCTGAGGCGCGACGTGGGACGCCACAGCCGCCGTGGACCCGCCCCCAAGGGCGACACCGCGGAGACGACCGCGGTACGCGAGGGCCGTGCAGGCAGAGCCGAGACCCGCCGCGGAGCGGGCCACTGGGAGCCGGCGTCCCCCCAGGGGGTGCGCCGGCAGCAGGCTCCGTCGGGGTACGGGGGGCCGGGATACGGGGCTTCGCCGTATGACACGGCGGGGCATGGCGCTTCGGTGCATGGACCGACTCACGGGAGCCCCGCTCATCCTGGGCCTGGATATGACGCGGCGGCGAATTCCGCGACGCCGGCCCAGGGGATGCCGCGCCTCCCGGACGGGACGCCCGCGCATGGCGTTCCCCGCCTTCCGGACGGGACCCCGGCTCATGGAGTCCCCCGTTTCTCCGACGGCACACCTGCGCAGGGGGTGCCCCGGCTTCCGGACGGGACGCCCGCGCGTGGCGTGCCGCGCTTCCAGGGCGGGACTCCGGCTCACGGTGTCCCCCGTCTCCCGGACGGGACACCCGCGCACGGGATGCCGCGCCTCCCGGACGGGACGCCCGCTCGTGGCGTTCCGCGGTTTCCCGATGGCACGCCGGCCCATGGCGTTCCCCGTTTGGTCGACGGCACGCCCGCTCACGGCACGCCTCAGGTGCGTGGTGGGCATCCCGAGCAGTGGGAAGGCGGGGGTGGCTGGGGGGAGTTGAACGGGCGGACGGCTGCGGGGGCCGGGTACGGCATGCCGGCCGGCGCGACCGTGCCCGTGCCGCGGCAGCGGCAGGCGCCGGGGCGTGGCCCGCGGCAGGAGTACCTCGACGCCTTCGACGAGGCCGACGACCTCTTCACGCCGCGCAGGCCCGCGTCCGCGGCGCACTCGGCGTACCCGGCACCCGGCTCCGCGCACTCCGCCGACCCCTACGACGCCGTCACCGACTGGGAAGCCCCTCCCGCCCCGGAGACCTCGGCCGACCCGGACGACGACGATGCGCCGCCCACCGGTGTGCCCGCACAGACCCGGGGCGGCAAGGGACGTACGTTCACCGGGATCGCGGCCGCGGCCGTCACTACCGTGCTGGCCGTCGTCGTGGCCGGGCAGGTCACGGGCGACCCCGGCGGCGACGCCGTACAGGCACAGTCCGCCCCCGAACAGGCGCGCGACGTCCGGAACCCCGCCTCACGCGGGGACGACCGGGAGACGCCCTCCGGGACTCCCGACGCCAAGCCGCTGACGTACGAGCAGAAGCTGAGCAAGAGGTATCCGCTCGGCGCCACCCTCGACGGCTCGGGCGAGTTCGAGGCGATCCCCGGCATCGACAAGGCGCCGGGCAAGGGGCAGAAGATCACCTACCGGGTGGACGTGGAGAAGGGGCTCGGCCTGGACGGCGAGCTCTTCGCCGAGGCCGTGCACAAGACGCTCAACGACGACCGCAGCTGGGCGCACAACGGCGCACGCACCTTCGAGCGCATCCACTCCGGCCGCCCCGACTTCGTGATCACCCTCGCCAGCCCGGGCACGACCGCCGACTGGTGCGCCAAGTCCGGCCTGGACACCACGGTGGACAACGTCTCCTGCGACTCGGCCGCCACCGAGCGCGTGATGATCAACGCATACCGGTGGGCCCAGGGGGCCGAGACCTACGGCGACGACCTCTTCGCGTACCGCCAGATGCTGATCAACCACGAGATCGGCCACCGCCTGGGCTATGACCACGTCACCTGTGACAAGGACGGGGATCTGGCCCCGGTCATGCAGCAGCAGACCAAGTTCCTGAACCACGACGGCATCAGCTGCCGCCCCAACCCCTGGGCGTATCCGAACAGCTGACGGCCACCGGGGCGCGTAGCGCGACCAAACGCGCCCCGCACGGGAAAGTTACGACCGTTCACCCCTTTTGGTGGAGCGACGGACAACCGTCCGTCGCTCCACCGCCTTGTCCGCATACGTTCGTCCCGCTGCGAGCCGCCGGAGCAACGGCGGCTCCCCACACGGGAGATCGGGGGTGCACGTGCGCATCGGACTGCTGACGGAGGGTGGCTACCCGTATGTGAGCGGTGACGCCAGGCTGTGGTGCGACCGTCTCGTGCACGGGCTCGCCCGGCACGAGTTCGACGTCTACGCGTTCAGTCGCAGCCAGGCGGAGGAGGACGCGGGCTGGGTCCCGCTGCCGCCGCAGGTCAGCCGCGTGCGCACCGCACCGCTGTGGACGCTCGAGGACGACGGGGTGGTGTACGGGCGCCGCGCACGCCGGCGCTTCACGGAGCACTACGGCGACCTGGCCGCCGCACTCTGCACCGCCGCCCCCACGACCACCGGCGCGCGCCCCAGCGCGAGTCCTGTCACGAGCCCCGACACGAGCCCCGCCCCGGCCGACGCGCACCCCACACCACCTGAGGCGGACCGTTTCGCCAATGCCCTGTACGGCCTCGCCGAACTCGCCCGCGAGGAGGGCGGACTGGCTGTCGCGCTCCGCTCCGAGACCGCCGTACGCGCCCTGGAGCGCGCCTGTCGTGCGCCCGGCGCCCAGCGCCCCGCGCGTGAGGCCCGCGTACCGGATCTGCTCTCCGTGGCAGCGCACCTGGAGCGCGCCCTGCGCCCCCTCACCCTCGACTGGTACGAGGAGGACGGCCTCGGAGCCGTCGACCTGTGCCATGCCGCCTCCGGCGGCACGGCCGCCCTGCCGGGCCTGCTCGCCCGCCACTTCTACGGCGTCCCGCTGCTGGTGACCGAGTACGGCGTACGACTGCGCACCCACTACCTCACCCGCCCCGACTCCTCACCGGCCGTCCGGTCCCTGCTCGCCGCGTTCCACGGCCGGCTCGCCGCCGAGACCTACCGGCAGGCCGCGTTCATCACCCCGGGCAACACCCACGCGCGCCGCTGGCAGGAACGGTGCGGCGCCGACCGGGCGAAGCTGCGCACCGTCTACCCCGGCATGGACGCCGCTCCCTTCGCCGACGTGGGTGAGGCCCCGGAGAGCGCGGACCCGCACACGCTCGTCTGGGTCGGGCGCGTGGAGCCGGCCAAGGACCTGGTGTCGCTGCTGCACGCCTTCGCGGAGATCCGCAAGGAGGAGCCGAAGACCCGGCTGCGGATCATCGGCGGCCCGTCCGGCCCCGAGGGCGAGGCCTACCTGGGCCACTGCAGGATGCTGGCCGCCCAGCTCTTCCCCGACGAGGCCGAGGGACCGCACTCCGTGGGCGACAACCCGGTGTCCTTCGAGGAGATCGGCGGCCCGGAGCTGCCCACCTCCGCCGACGCGTACGCCTCCGGTGCCGTGACCGTCCTGTCCAGCGTGGTCGAGGGCTTCCCCGTAGGACTGGTCGAGGCGATGTTCTGCGGCCGGGCGACGGTCTCCACGGACGTCGGCGCGGTCGTCGAGGTCATCGGCGGCACGGGGCTCGTCGTACCGCCGCGCAATCCGCGGGCGCTCGCCGAGGCGTGCGTGTCCCTGCTGCGCGCCCCGGAGCGCCGCGAGCGCCTCGGAGCCGCCGCGCGCGCCCGCGCACTGGAGCTGTTCACCGTCGAGCAGAACATCGCCGCGTTCCACGGCCTCTACCTGGAGATCGTCGCGCGCACTCCCGTCCACCGGGTTCTGCTGAACGACACCGGCGACCCCCTGCCCTTCGCCACCCCTGCCGAGGCCCACGTCCCCGGCCACTGGACCGACCCCGCACCCCGCCCCACCCCCACCTGGGCGGCCCGCACCACGGTCCCCGCCACGGAGGCAGCACGATGACCGACCTCACCACCTTGGACCACCAGCCGGCCAAGCCCCGCCGGGGCGCCGACCCGGTGAAGGCCCTGCTCCACCGCCACCGCGAGCTGTGCGAAACCGCCGTGGACCCCCTGGAGATCGCGGCGGGCCTCGAAGCCCACGGCGTCACCGACCGCACCGCCGCCCGCTTCCGCCACCGGGACGTCTTCTCCCTCGCCGAGGAGCTCTACGCCCGCGCCAACCACCACACGACCCCACCACCCCCCACCCCACCCGCACCCCAACCTCGCCGCACCTGGTCGATCCTCACCGTCCTCCCTGGCCTCCTCTGCCTCGCCACGATCGCGGCCCTCCGCCTCACCGAAGGCCGGCCCCGCCTCCTGGCAGCCACCGCGGGCACCCTGGCCCTCACCCTCGCCCTCCGCGCAGCCCTGCGCCGAGGGCCCCTGAGCGCACCTCACGCTCCGGGCACCACCCTCCCCACCCTCTGGCTCATCGCCTACGCCGTCCTCGGCGAAGGTCTGCTCCACGCCGCGCTCACCGGCGGCCCCGACACCCCGCCCACCACCGCCGACTGGCCCCTCATCACGGCCCCCGTCGCGGCCCTCACCCTGGCCTGCGCCCCCGCGGCCTGGACAACCCACCTCTTCAGGGCCCGTGCCCACCGCAGACTCACCACCAGCCGAGCCCTGGAGGACTTCGCCACCTCCGTACGCCCCCTCCTCCTGGGCACGGTCACCCTCCACCTCCTCGCACTGGCAGCGCTCACCACCCTCACCGCCACCGCCCTCGACGAACCCGCGGCCCTCCCCGCCACCCTCACCCTGGGCGCCCTCCTCTACGTCTCCCGCCTCCTCACCATCCACGGCTTCACCCACGCCCCCCGAGTGATCCTCACGGCCACGGCCCTCACCCAGGCAGCAGCCCTCGCCACCCTCTTCACCGCCCGCCTCCCCGGCTGCGCGCCCCTGGCCACCCCCGTGGAAACCCTGGTCACCACCTGGACCCCGGCCGCCGTCCCCACCCTCACCTGCGGCGCGGCAGCCCTCACCCTCCTAGTCCACGCGGCCCGCAAGCTCACCCGAGCCTCTGCCCACGTCCATGCGGAGGCCGACCGATGACGACCGGACGGAAGCCGCCCACGGCGCGGAGCCGCTCACGCGGTGGGCGCACCGCACCACCGCCCCGGCCTCGCCCCACCCACCGGGCGTGGGCGCTCCATCAGCCCCCACCGGAGCCGAGGTGGCGCCGCAGGCATAGGAAGCGCACCCCCACCGGAGCCGCGGTGGCGCCGCAGGCAGGAGACGCGAGCCCACCGAACCGGCACCCGCACTCAGCCCCGGACACCGCACTCAGCCCCGGATACCGCACTCAGACCCGGACACTGCACGCAGCCCCGGACACCGCACCCAGACCCACGCACCCGCCTGAAGGAGAACCCCACATGACCACCCGCCCAGCAGCCTCGGACGACGCCGAAGGAGCTGCCCGATGAGAGTCCTGCTGATCGGAGCCAACGGCTACATCGGCCGCTTCGTAGCCGACCGCCTCCTCGCCGACCCCGCCGTCCAGCTCACCGCCCTCGGCCGCGGCGACGACGCCGACGTCCGCTTCGACCTGGCCACCGGCAGCCCCGGCGCCCTCACCCGCTTCCTCGACGCGGTCCACCCCGGCGTCGTGGTCAACTGCGCCGGCGCCACCCGGGGCGGCGCCCGCGAACTCACCCGGCACAACACCGTCGCCGTGGCCACCGTCTGCGAGGCCCTGCGCCGCAGCGGCTGCGGCGCCCGCCTCGTGCAGATCGGCTGCAGCTCGGAGTACGGCCCCAGCCAGCCCGGTTCCTCCACGGCGGAGGACGCCGTCCCCCGCCCCGGCGGCCCGTACGGCGTCAGCAAGCTCGCCGCCACGGAACTCGTCCTCGGCTCCGGCCTGGACGCCGTGGTCCTCCGGGTCTTCTCACCCGCGGGCCCCGGCACCCCCGCCGGGTCCCCGCTCGGCCGCCTCGCGGAGGCCATGCGCCGGGCCATGCAGTCCGGCGACGGCGAGCTCAAGCTCGGCGGCCTCGGAGCGCAACGGGACTTCATCGACGTACGGGACGTGGCACGCGCGGTGCACGCCGCCTCGCTCTCCGCGGCGCAGGGCGTCATCAACATCGGTTCGGGCCGCGCGGTCCGGCTGCGCGACGCCGCCGCGATCCTCGCCCGGGTCGCCGGATACGGCGGCGCCCTGCACGAACTCGACAGCCCGGGCGTCCACGCCCCGCACGCGATGCACGCCGCCCACAGCCCGCATCTCCGGCCGACCATCGGCCACCCCCGGTCCGCCGACCCCGAGCACCACGCGGCGCCCGTGGCGTTCCCGTACCCCGACGGCTGCGGCAGCTGGCAGCAGGCCGACGTCCGCACGGCACGCGACCGCCTCGGCTGGCGGCCCCGGATCAACCTCGAGGAGTCCCTGGCCGACATCTGGATGGAGGCGGCATGCCGTATCTGACGGGAGGAGGCACGCCGTATCCGTATCCGACCGGGCTCAAACCGGCCGCCGGGGACACCGGGACACGCACCGGCCTCGGCGTCCCCGGCCTGGCCCACCCGCTCCTCGCCCCCGCCGAGTGGACGGAACTCACCACCCCCGGCACGCCTCTCCACTGGGTCGTCCTCGACGTCGCCGACGGCCCCGGCGTACAGCCCGACCCGAACTGCCTGGACGCCGCAGGACGCCTGCGGAACGCCGGTGTCCGCGTGCTCGGCCACCTCGACGCGGCCTACGGCTCGCGCGGGTTCGGCGAACTGGTCTCGGACGCCCACCGCTTCCTGGACTGGTACCAGGTCGACGGATTCCTCCTCGACCGCTGCCCCGCCGACGGGGCCGCGGTCACCGAGGTCCGCCGCACGGTCGCCACACTCCGGGTGCTCAGTGACGACGCCCACATCGTCCTGGGCCACGGCACCCACCCGCACCCCGGTTACGCCGCGTTCGCCGACCAGCTGGTCACCTTCGCCGGCCCGTGGAGCGACTACCGCTGGTCCCAGGTCGCCGAGTGGACGGCGGACCACCCGCCGGAGCGCTTCTGCCACTTCGTCCACGGCGTGCCCCGCCCGCACCTGGAGGAGGCCCTGCGCATCGCCCGCTGGCAGGGAGCGGCGACGATCTACTTCACCGACCACACGCCCCGAACGGCGATGGCCCCCTGGGAGGCCCTGCCCGGCTACTGGGACGAATTCGTCTCGCGTATCGGAACGGGTGTCTCGGAATGAAAAAGCACGTGGCAGTGTTACGCGGAGAACAACCGTACTGATTGACCGACCAACGGAGTCCCCGTGTCGCTGCCACCCCTGGTTGAGCCCGCCTCCGAGCTCACCGTAGACGAGGTTCGCAGGTACTCCCGCCACCTGATCATCCCCGACGTGGGGATGGACGGGCAGAAGCGGCTGAAGAACGCCAAGGTGCTGTGTGTGGGCGCCGGCGGCCTGGGTTCGCCGGCGCTGATGTACCTCGCCGCGGCGGGCGTCGGCACGCTCGGCATCGTGGAGTTCGACGAGGTCGACGAGTCGAACCTGCAGCGCCAGATCATCCACAGCCAGTCCGACATCGGCCGCCCCAAGGCCGAGTCCGCCCGCGACAGCGTCAAGGGCATCAACCCGTACGTGAACGTGGTCCTTCACGAGGAGCGGCTCGAGGCCGACAACGTGATGGACATCTTCAGCCAGTACGACCTGATCGTCGACGGCACGGACAACTTCGCGACCCGCTACCTGGTCAACGACGCCTGCGTGCTGCTGAACAAGCCGTACGTCTGGGGCTCGATCTACCGCTTCGACGGCCAGGCCTCCGTCTTCTGGTCCGAGCACGGCCCCTGCTACCGCTGCCTCTACCCGGAGCCCCCGCCCCCCGGCATGGTCCCCTCCTGCGCCGAGGGCGGCGTGCTCGGCGTGCTGTGCGCGTCCATCGGCTCCATCCAGGTCAACGAGGCCATCAAGCTGCTCGCCGGCATCGGTGAGCCGCTGGTCGGCCGCCTGATGATCTACGACGCCCTGGAGATGCAGTACCGCCAGGTCAAGGTCCGCAAGGACCCGAACTGCGCGGTCTGCGGCGAGAACCCGACCGTCACCGAGCTCATCGACTACGAGGCCTTCTGCGGCGTCGTCTCCGAGGAGGCCCAGGCGGCGGCCGCCGACTCCACGATCACTCCCAAGCAGCTCAAGGAGTGGATCGACGACGGCGAGAACATCGAGCTCATCGACGTCCGCGAGCCGAACGAGTTCGAGATCGTCTCCATCCCGGGCGCCCGCCTGATCCCCAAGAACGAGTTCCTCATGGGCACCGCCCTGGAGAGCCTGCCGCAGGACAAGAAGATCGTCTTGAACTGCAAGACAGGCGTCCGCAGTGCGGAAGTCCTGGCGGTCCTGAAGTCCGCCGGCTTCTCCGACGCGGTCCACGTAGGCGGCGGCGTAATCGGCTGGGTCAATCAAATCGAACCCCACAAGCCGGTCTACTGACGCCCCTCCGCCCACCAGCGCCTTCCCGGAAGCCCACGGCTCTGCCCAGCTCGGATGCCGTGGGCTTCCGTCGTGCGCGCCCACGCCGTCGCTCCGCCGGGCACTCGCGGCCGGCGCCCCCGGTCGCGTTATGAGCAGACCTTGCCGTCCCTCGGCGGCTTGCCCTCGAGCAGGTACGTGTTCACCGTCGAGTCGACGCAGGAGCTGCCGGTGCCGTATGCGCCGTGGCCCTCGCCCTTCCAGGTGAGGACGATGCCGACGTTCTTGCCCAGTTCGTCCGCCATCCTGCGGGCGCCCTCGTAGGGGGTGGCCGGGTCGCCGGTGTTGCCGATCACCAGGATCGGGGCCGCGCCCGGTGCGCTCACCTCCGGGGTGTCGTGCTGGCCGGGCACCGGCCAGTCGTGGCACCAGCCGACCATGTCCCAGCCGAGGGCGGGGCCGAAGACCGGTGAGATCTTCTCGAACTGAGGCAGCAGCTTCTTCGTCTCCCCGATGGTCGGCCGCTGCTTGTCGTCCAGGCACGATATGACCCGCTGGGAGTGCGTCGTCGTGCCGTAGCGCCCTGAGGCGTCGCGTTCGTTGTAGCCGTCGGCCAGCGCCAGCAGTTCGGAGCCGTCGCCTTCCTCGGCCGCCTGCAGGGCGCTCGTCAGTGCCGGCCAGCCGTCCTTGCTGTACAGCGGCAGGATGATGCCGGTGAGCGCGAGTGACTGGGTCAGCTCGCGGCCCCGCGTCGAGGTCGGCAGCGGCTCGGCGTCGATGCGCTTCAGCAGGTCCGCGATCTCACGCGAGCCCTGCGCGGGGTCCTTTCCGGTGGACTTCAGGTAGTCGTTCAGCGCGCGCTGGAAGCCGAGGGTCTGGTTCCTGGCGTGGCCCACCATGTCGGCGCTCGGGTCGACGACCGCGTCGAGGGTCATGCGGCCCACCCGCTTGGGGAAGAGGTGGGCGTAGACGCCGCCGAGTTCGGTGCCGTAGGAGATGCCGAAGTAGTTCAGCTTCTCGTCGCCGAGCGCCTGCCGGATGCGGTCGAGGTCGCGTGCGGTGTCGGTGGTCGAGACATGGCCGATCAGCTCGCCGGCGGAGTCCTCGCAGCCCTTGCCGAAGTCGACGGCGTCCGCCAGGAACGTCCGCTCCTCGGCCGGGGTGTCCGGGGTGCTGTCCACGGACGA
Organism: Streptomyces sp. 15-116A; assembly: GCF_025290915.1. GTDB lineage: Bacteria > Actinomycetota > Actinomycetes > Streptomycetales > Streptomycetaceae > Streptomyces. Next base: position 15,446 of record NZ_JAOCQE010000088.1, read on the forward strand.
CTCGGCCGCCTGGATGTCCTTGTCGGCCCGGCAGCGTACGCCCTCACTGGCGGCCACCCCACGGGGATCCCAGCTCACCAGGTCGTACCGCTCGCGCAGCTTCGAGACCGTGTCGGCGTAGGACGGCATCATCGACACGCCCGACCCGCCGGGCCCGCCGAAGTTGAACAGCAGCGAGCCGAGGCGGTCGTCGCCGGTGGCCTCGGCGCGGATCAGCGCCAGCCCGATCGTCTTGCCGTCCGGCTCGGACCAGTCGAGCGGCACCCGCAGCGTGGCGCACTGCCAGTCGTCGCCCGGTGCGGGGGCGTCCCCTTTGGCCTCGCAGCGTTTCCAGTCGAGCGCCGTCCCGCCGTTCTTGCCGTCGTCCCCGGAGTCGTCGTCGGACGAGCCGCTGCAGCCCGCCGTCAGCAGCGCGGCGGCGACCCCGAGAGCCGTCCACCGTACGAAGCGCGTCATGTGCCACATCCCCCCTCGTCTGCCCTCCGCACGGTGCCGCGGATGGCGGTCAGGCCATGGTAGGCAGATCCCGCTCGCGCTGGGTCAGCCTGTGGATAACGCTCTGACCTGCGGATTTCATCAGAGTGTGCGTGGTCAGGAGCAGACGGTGCCCGACTTCGGCACCTTCCCGTCCAGCAGATAGCCGTGCACCGCGTCGCGCACGCACCGGTTCTTGCTGTCGTAGGCGCCGTGCCCCTGCCCCCTGTACGTCAGCTCGACGCCGACGCCCTCACCGAGCTCCCGCACCATCTTCCGCGCCCCCTCGTACGGGGTCGCCGGGTCGCCGGTGTTGCCGATCACCAGGATCGGCGCGGCGCCGGGCGCGCTCACATCGGGATGGGCGGCGGCTCCCGGCACGGCCCAGTCGGTGCAGCTGATCATCCCCCAGGCCAGGTAGTCGCCGAACAGGCCGGAGGCGGCGCGGAACTCGGGCAGGCTGCGTTCCACGTCCTTCGTGGTGTAACGGGGCTTGTCGTCGGCGCAGTTGATGGCGATGTTGGCCGGGATGAGGTTGCTGTACTCGCCGTTCTCGTTGCGCCCGTTCATGAGGTCGGACAGCACCATGAGGATCGTCCCGTCACCGTCGTAGGCCTGCTCCAGGCCGTCGGTGAGGAAGTCCCAGAACTCCTGCGAGTACAACGCCTGCGCGATCCCGTTGGTCGCGGCCGTCTGGGTCAGCTCGCGCGGGAAGACGCCGGGGATCGGCTTGCTGTCGAGGTCCCTCAGCAGCCCGGCGATACGGTCCTTCACGTTCTGGGCGGTGTCGCCGACGGGGCAGTCCTCGACCTGGGAGACGCAGTGCTCCGCGTAGTTGTCCAGGGCGAGCTGGAAGCCCCGCGCCTGCCCGAGCGAGCCCTGCTCCGGGTCCTGCGTGGGATCGACGACCGCGTCGAACACGGCGCGGCCCACCTTCTCGGGGAACAGGTGGGCGTAGACGCCGCCGAGTTCGGTGCCGTAGGAGATGCCGAAGTAGTGCAGCTTGTCGTCGCCGAGCACCTGGCGCATGAGGTCGAGGTCGCGGGCGGCGTCGGTGGTGCGCACATGCGGCAGGATCCGCTCGGAGTTGTCCTCGCAGGCCGCGTTGAACTCCTTGGTGCCGTCCAGGAGCGCGGTGCGCTCGGCGCCGTCGTCGGGGGTGGCGTCCTGCGCGAAGTGCGCGTCGAGCTGCTGGTCGTCCTGGCACACCACGGGTGCGCTGCGGCCCACGCCGCGCGGATCGAAGCTCACCAGGTCGTAGCGGGTGCGCAGGGTCGCGTAGTCCTCGCCGAACGCGGGCAGCGACTTGACGCCGGAACCGCCCGGACCGCCGAAGTTGAAGATCAGTGAGCCGATGCGCTCCTTCGCCGGTCCGCTCGTCCTCGCCCGGATCAGCGCGAGATCGATCGTGTCGCCCTCGGGGTCGTCCCAGTCCAGGGGTGCCTTCATCGTGGCGCACCGCCATTCGGCGCCGCCGGGCAGGGGCGAGGGGGCGGGGCCGCCGCCCTGTGCCTCGGACGGGGCCGGGCAGTCCTTCCAGCTGAGCTCCTGCTGTGCCAGGTCCTCGTCCGAGGCGTCCTCACCGCAGCCGGCCAGCAGTGCCGGCAGCAGCACGGCGGAGACGGTCAGGGCGGCGGCGCGCACACGGAAGGACTTGGGCATGCCTCCATCCTGCGGTCGTACACGGCGGTGCGCGCGGGGCACCGGCCGTACGAGCGAAGGAAACCGCGGCCTTTCGTTCCGGGACTACGAGAGCTTCTTCGCGCGTGAGGCTTCCACAACGCTTCCTTGCGCGCGTGAGGCTGCTACAACGCTTCCTTGCGCGTGAGGTGGTTGAAGGCCAGCCAGCCCGGTAGCACCGGCAGCCACAGGGTCAGCAGCCGGAACAGCAGTACGGCTGGAGTGGCGACCGCCTGGGGGAGCCCCACGGCGATCAGACCGACCGTGAGGGTCACCTCGACCGCGCCCACACCGCCCGGCGTCGGCGCCGCGGACCCCAGCGCGTTGCCCGCGAGGAAGACGACGGCGACGCTGGCGATGCTGATGGAGGTCGTCTCGTCGCCGAACGCCCTGACCGAGGCGTCCAGGCACAGCACGAAGCAGGCGGTCAGCAGCAGCATGCCGCCGATGCCGGTGATCAGTTTCTGCGGGCGCTGCAGCACATCGAGCATGCGCGGCACCACACCCGCGAAGAGCGAGCGCACGCGCGTGACGACGAACTTCCGCAGGAACGGCACCGAGGTCACGACCAGCATCAGCACCGCGACCGTCAGCAGACCCGCGATAACCGTGCGGGACGGCGACAGGGAAGGCGTCTTCTCGGTGCCGGTCAGATAGCCGAAGGCCAGCAGCATCAGGATGTGACAGCCCAGCCCGAACAGCTGCGAGGCGCCGACGCTCGCCACCGCGAGTCCCGGCCGCACCCCCGCCCGCTGGAGGAAGCGGGTGTTCAGCGCGACCCCGCCCACCGCCGCCGGGGCGACGATCTTCACGAACGACCCGGCGACCTGTGCGGCCACGGTCCGCAGGAACGGCACCCGCTCCGGTACGAACCCCAGCAGCGCCATGGCCGCCGCGAAGTAGCTGGCCGCCGAGAACAGCACGGCCGCGGCCACCCAGCCCCACTCGGCGTTGGCGATCAGCGGCCCGAACTCGATGTGGGTGAGCTGGGTGAGCAGGAAGTACGCGCCGATGGCGCCGGCGATGAAGCTGATCAGTGTGCGCGGGCGCACCCGTTCCAGGCGGGCCGGCTCCACCGGCGCCTGGGGCCTGATCCGCAGCACCTCGTGCCGGATCTGGGTGAGCAGATCCTCCTCGCGGGCCTCCTCCATCGCCTCGTCCAGGGCGCGCTTCTCGGCCCGCTGCTCCGCGCGTACGGCCTTCTTGTCGGGCTTGTCGAGCACGGGCCGTTCCGTGGCGTCCGCGGTCTGCTCGGCGCGCAGCAGCTTGGCCTGCCGGGACGCCTCCAGGACGGCCTCGCGTTCGCGTTCCGCACGCGCGCGTGCGAGCCTGCGCAGCGTCCCGCGCGTGGAGCGGCTCAGTGCGATCGGCTGGAGCATCGGCAGACAGTCGGCCACGGCGTCCGGTCCGAGCACGCTCACCGCGGACGCCACCGCGCGTTCCGCGCCCACCCGGAGGCCGAGCGTCACCAGCAGCTGGGAGATGTCCATGCGCAGCAGCAGATCGCCGGCCGCGATCTCGCCGACGCGCAGATCGGTGAGCACCACCGTGCCGGAACGATCCACCAGGATCGCGTCGCCCACCAGCCTGCGGTGCGCGATCCGGCGCGACTGCAGGGCCCGCACCTGGTGCCAGGTGTCGCGCAGCAACTCGTCGGTGATCTCCTCGTCCTCCAGCGAGTCGAGGGTGCGGCCGCCGATGTGCTCGTAGACGAGCATCACCGCGTCGGGACCGAGCTCGGACGTCGCGATCAGCTTCGGGGCGTTGGCCCCGGCCGCGATCGCCGCGTACGCCAGCAGCGCCTCCTGCTCCAGCGCCTGGCGCAGCGAGGGGAGGCTGCTGCGGGTGGCGAAGCCGCGCAGGGTGAGGTTGCGCCACGCGCGGTAGAAGAACCCCTGGGCCTGCTGCTCACGGTCGACCACCGTCACGTCCAGCGGCGGGCCGTCCTCCAGGGTGACGACGTAGCGGCGGCCCCGGTCGCCGGCCTCGGAAGCCTCCGGGGCCTCCACGCGGGACGCGGTCACCGGCCGGAAGCCGACGGTGCGCAGGCCCGCCATCAGGGTCCGCCCGGTGGGGCGCACATTGGGCGACCCGACCGCGTAGAGCGTGCCGTAGGCCACCGTCCAGCCGATCAGCACCGTCAGGATGATCGAGAACGGGGTGGTGTACCCGGTGACGAGCATCGAGAAGGCGTCGAGGAGCAGCACCACCCACAGCACCGCGCGCCAGCGGGGTCTGCGGGACATCCCGACGGCCGTCATGTACGCGATCACCGGAGCCAGATAGCCGTGCACGGGATCGGTCAGGGCGTGGATGTCACCGGGGGAGGGCTGGGTGAGCGCCTCCTGAATCGAGTCGGGGGCGGCCCGGGCGACCCACAGGTCGGTGGCGAGGGTCACTCCGTGCGCGAGGACCGCGGCGAGCACGCCGTCGGCGATCCGCAGCCCGTCGCGCTTGATCAACCGCTCGATCGCGAACGCGACCGGCACCAGGAGGATCGCGATGCTGGAGGCCAGCCCCGCGATCTTGATGAGCAGGTCGGGCGCCTGCCCGGTGCCCTTGTTGATGTCCTGTTCCAGGCCCGAGGTGGTGCCGTGGGCGAACGCGGCGATCGCCAGCAGGACGACGACGGCGAGGACGCCCACCAGCAGGCGCATGAGGTCGGACGGACGGTGCACGCGCGCGGGGAGCAACGGTTCGTCGCCCTCGACCTCGTCGATGTGCACCGTGTCCGCGGCGTCCGGGTCGCTTGTTTTCTTCGCAGTGTCACCCTTGCGCGCCTTGCCGGATTTATCCGGCTTTCCTCCGCTCTTCGGGTCGGCGTTCGTGGTGTCCGGGCGCGACGAAGCCTCAGCGGTGCCCTCCGTGCCGTCGGGGTGTGCACCCTGCTGCTTCATCGTCTCTTCTTGATCTCGTATCACCAGTCACCGCCCGCATGATGGTGGCATGCCGGACCGGCACACGGGGGCATCAGGGTCCATATGCGGGGGCGCACAGTCTGCCCGAAGCGCCGCCTCGGGGCGAGGCATACGCACGCGCGCGTGCGCGTCGCGTTGTCGGTGGGGTGGTGCAGGATGGGCCGGATGAGCCAGGAGAGCCTTCCGTCCGACGCCGGTGCGCCCACTGAGGATGCCCGCTTCGAGGACGCCCTGCCCGCCTATGCGGAACGGGTCCTCGAGGTGGCCGAACTGATCCCGCCGGGCCGCGTCATGACGTACGGGGACGTGGCCGAGTGGCTCGGGGAGGGCGGCCCGCGCCAGGTGGGCCGGGTGATGGCCCTGTACGGCGGTGCCGTCCCCTGGTGGCGCGTCGTCCGCGCGGACGGCGTCCTGCTGCCCGGGCACGAACTCAGAGCCCTCGGCCACTACCGCGCGGAGGGCACGCCCCTGAAGGAGGCGAGCCGGGCCGCCGAGGGCCACCTCCCGCGCCTCGACATGAGACGCGCGCGATGGGACGGCGGCGGACACACGGAGGGTCACACCTGACAGCTTCCGCCATCGGACGCCCCTCTGTGTGACCTGTGATCCGTACGAGGGAAGAAGGGCACGTCCGTGCCATGACGTACGTTCGTGAGGCGAGGGGCATGTGCGCCCGATGTGCCCGGAGGGAAGAAGTGGAAGCCCTGCTTCCGAGCTTTCCGTCGGCGTAGCGTCGGCTGCACGTGTCCCCCTCACCCCGCGTCCACCGCCCTGCACGCGCGGTGGAACGGCAACCAGCACACCCACCAGGACCGGCGAACCACGTGAGCTCCTCTTCCTCCACCAGCGACCCGTCGCACCCCCAGGTGCGGCGGGGGAACCGTGGCGCTTATCGACTGGTCCGTACCCCGCCGGCTCGCATCGACCCCCCTCGACTGGACGCCGCGCAGCGCCGTGTGGTTGACCACGAGACCGGCCCGCTGCTCGTCCTCGCAGGCCCGGGCACCGGAAAGACCACCACCCTCGTCGAGTCCGTCGCCACGCGCGTCGCCCGCGGCCAGGACCCCGAACGCATCCTGGTGCTCACCTTCAGCCGCAAGGCCGCCGTCGAGCTGCGCGACCGCCTGGCCCTGCGCACGGGCGCCGCGCGCGCCCCTCAGGCGACCACCTTCCACTCGTTCTGCTACGCCCTGGTCCGTGCCCACCAGGACAGCGACCTCTTCGTGGAACCCCTGCGGCTGCTGTCCGGCCCCGAGCAGGACGTCACCGTCCGCGAGCTGCTCGCCGGACAGGTCGACCTGGAGAAGCTCGGGCTCGCCCATGTGCGCTGGCCGGACGAGCTGCGCGCCTGCCTGACCACCCGCGGCTTCGCCGACGAGGTCCGCGCGGTGCTCGCCCGCAGCCGCGAACTCGGACTGGGCCCCGAGGCCCTGGACGCCTTCGCCCGCCGTATCGGACGCCCCGACTGGCGTGCCGCCTCCGCCTTCCTCGCCGAGTACCTCGACGTCCTCGACCTCCAGGGCGTCCTCGACTACGCCGAGCTCGTCCACCGCGCGGTGCTGCTCGCCCGCCGCCCCGAGATCGCCGCCCGGCTCGCCGAGCAGTACGACGCGGTGTACGTCGACGAGTACCAGGACACGGACCCCGCCCAGGTACGGCTGCTGCACGCGCTGGCCGGCGACGGCCGCACCCTCGTCGCCTTCGGCGACCCCGACCAGTCGATCTACGCCTTCCGGGGCGCCGACGTGAACGGCATCCTCGAGTTCCCCCACGCGTTCCCCCGAGCCGACGGGCGCCCGGCCCCGGTCGAGGTGCTGCGCACGTCCCGCCGCTCCGG